>CAMDRO010000011.1 GCA_945906795.1 Spirosoma fluviale | reverse complement strand
CCTGTTTTAGAGGAAGAGTTGTACGAAAAGTAATGGTTGCAACATTACACCTAGTAAGGGAGGTAGATTTAAAATGAGGTCAATTTGACGTAAAATATTTGTGTGCAAAAAGGTGAGCAAGTACGTGTGATTTTAACATATTAGGAATTGATTAAGATGTCAAAAAGTAATTATAGTTTAATTTGGAATGGTTTTGATTCGAATAGGATAGGTTATGAAATGATTCCATTCTACCGTACGGACTACATTAGGTAGTACTAATGGCCTGTAGCTTAATGAGTTACAGGCTTTTTTGTTTAATAGGTAAAGAAATAGGTAAAGATTTTAAGGCTTTCTGATTCTTCTCTTTACGTTTATTTACTTTCCAAAAATTTATAGAAATAGCGTGTATTTGTGACTAAGTGTGTAACCCATCGCCAATATTTCCCCTATTTATTCCTTTAATACGATTTCGGATCTCATTTATATTATATAGCATTAAAATCTATAAAGAGATAAAGATCATGTGATTGATAGATTTGTTAAATTAGCGATTTACAGCTACAGGATTTGGCGATTTCGAAGCTAAAAACTGTCAACTAACCATAAAAGTTGATGCGAGGTAGAATATACAATTAACGTCTGAACCCACTTTTTTGCAAAACCGCTATTACTTGCTGGCCTATTTATCCACTCTTATTTCCTGGTTTCAGGAATTAGTGGTATACTTTGGTCGGAATATATAAATGCCTAACGAAAGGAGTAATCCACACCCGTTACCTGGCTCAACAATGACTGTGGACCATCAAGTATTTTGGCATCATGACGTAAGGTTGGTGTCACGGGTGAGAATTTAGCCAGATACTCTTTCATCATGCTATGTAATGTATAAGCTGTATTCTTAGCTTCCTTCACCCCTTTCATGCGGCAAAGCATATCCTCCGGATCTCCATCACGCTCACAAGCACACAATACATACGACTTTTCAAGCTCTAAGGGTGCACCGCCAATAATGACTTTTTGAACCCGATGTCCTACTCGTTCAAATGCTTTAAACTCAACTTGCATTCCTTTGAAACGGATAAACCAACCGCCAAAACGCAAGGAAGCATCCTGTGCAAATACATTCTGTAATTCCTTCTCTAACCAATTCATGATTTGTAGGCCCGTCGCCTTCGCCGTCCGAATCGTCGAATCCACTGGCAACATGTCATACAAATAGCCTTCTGTAATCGCCACTTTTCCGTTCTTCCCAGGAACGCGTGGCGGACAGAATCGGAAACCATTGGACAATACAACATCCGCATTGACCTTCCATTTTAAGGCATCTACAATCAGCGTATCTATGGTATTTTCAACCACAAAATTTCGATATAAAGGCAAGGTACTATAGCCTAACACTTTATCAATTTCAGACTTCAATGGACCTTCTAACTCATTTACTAAGTTTAATATCTCCTTTTTAGCTGGATATTTTATGGGATCTACCTCGACTAATTCGTATGTAGATCCAGAAACTTTCCCGTTTTTGACCTGAATATCTAACTTGCCTATAAAAGAGCCAAAAGCTCCAGGCTCAACAATTTTCGTATATTCTGCTTGAATAGGTTTACGTACCCGTTCATGCGTATCCGCTCCAAAAATATAATCAACACCTTGGCAATGAGGGTTATTACCTAACGCAATTTGTTGGGAGAGACCTAAGTGAGATAGGATAATGACAAAATCACATTGCTCCTGCTCTCGTAAAAGCGTGACATATTCTTGTAGATTTTCTTCCGGTTTGGTATATAAAATACCCTTACTATACAGCGGTGATTGACGAAGCGGTACTAAGGGGTCCGTGTAACCTAAGAAACCAATTTTAACTCCTAAACGATGGATAATTTGATACGGCTGAAAGATCAACTCCCCTTTCTTGCCATCCCCTAAATCGTGGTACATATTCGCACAAATCTTAGGGGCCAACAAGCCTCCCAATAATTTCTGCATGTTCTTTTTATAATACACAACTTCCCAGTTGCCCGGTAAGTATAAATCATAATTCATGGCATTCAACAAAGGGACAAAAGCCTGGCCAGTTGTTTTCACCGAAAGCATGGAACCTTGGAACATATCCCCCGTATCGAGTGTAATGGTATTCTCCGGATTGGCCTGCTTCATGCGATCTAAAGCCGTAGCCATGTGTGCATAGCCACCCGCTTTGCGAAATACGAGTTTATCCTTTTCCCAAAACAACTCATCATGTGCATGCAATTGGCAATGCACATCCGTTGTTTGTAAAATAGTAATTTGACCAGAACTAGGCTTTGCTGGATTTGAATGCATATAAGCCACTTTAGCTTCCGAAGAAGCTATGGGTGATAACGCAGCTACACCAGTCAGGAGTCCGCCTTGTAAAAATTTTCTTCTAGAGTTCATCGGTTTAGCTTTTTGATTTTTTGTGTTTCTTGATCCACTCCTTGATAGGTTTATATGGACCATATTTATGTTGAGATGCTGGGAAAGGATCCGCATAAGGACCAAAAGGATGGTCAAACGGCTTACCCGAAATATCTGGCCAATCTTTAGATAAATCTTTCTCAGGTCTAGGCATAGAGTTAACATATGCCGCCACATCCCAAGCCTCTTCATCACTTAATTGCGGCTTCTCGTAAGTAGCCCCTAATGGCATATTGTATTTCACATAGCCCGCAAAGTTAGACATACGGTAGAGACCTGCCCCGTGATTATAACTATGGGATTCCCAAAGCGGTGGATACGTATACGATTTACCCCCTTCAGCTAATACGCCCCCTCCATCTGCTTGGTGACATGACTGGCATTTTGCCGCATATACTTCTGCTCCTTTCGTGGGTTCGATGGCTCTTTTTAAGCCTTTTAATTTAAAAATTCCTGACCCCTTGGGAGCCTTTCCTTTCGCCACATCGGTTCCTATCCACTTAATATAGGCTAAAATACCCCGCATCTCCTTGCTATCGGCTACTAAAGCTTGTCCATTTAAGCTACGTTCAAAACAGTCATTAACCCGCTTCACCTGATCTTCAATGGCTCCAGAACGGGCTCTAAACTTTGGATAAATAGACTGAACAGCAAAATAATTATTTCCCCAAGGTTGGGTTCCTGCATTTAAGTGGCAATTTTGGCAATTCATCCCATTCGAAATCGCCTTTACAGAACCCTTTGGGCCCAAATAAGCAGAGGTATGGACTATTAATTCTTTTCCATAAAGCACTAACTCCTTTTCCTCTGGCGATAAATACATCATCCGCCAGTCAGATGGTGCAGTCCAAACGTGAGTAAAATTAGAGTCTGGCTGCATATAAATAGTAGTTGAATCAGCAGAAGCACTTTTTTCGTAGTCAAGCGAGTTGTAGACTAAGAAGGAAAATAGTCCCCAAAGAGCAACTAATAAAGTATGGAGAAAGACGGAAAGCAAATTAGTTCCCGGGGTGGAGGAATTTGATGTAGCCATAGTTTAAATTATCTCTGCAAATTTAGTCTTAAATCAGCATCTCAACGTGACTTTTATCACTTTGGACCTATAATATTTCAGTTTTCCGATATAACTTATCCAACGCAGAATTAGCAATTTTATCAAATTCTATTTGGGATATGTAAATAGGAGAATTGTATTTTTTATGATTGTTAACATCGGCTCCATATCGCTTAATTCACTATTAGAGATGTTTTGAAAGATATTGACACCGTTTTCATCAAACATTGTTTTATACACTTCATAAGCTAATTTTTCCTATTCTCGGATAAATAGTATGCAGGTTCTTTATCTTCCAAGGCTAAACATTCAAAATCCTAATTGTGGCAATTATCATGTTCTATGGTTCTACATTTAGTTAATTTGCTTATTTTTTGATTTAAAACATGTTAGAAATCTAACTAAAAAATGGATAGAAGAATATAATTACATTACACTACATGAATCTTTAAGAAATTTAACTCCTATCGAATGGAAAGAAAAAGTATTTGATAACCCAATATCTACAGTTTCGACTGTCTGAAAAAGGTGGTACTTACACCATCACCTCAATAATCATCGAAATATTTAAGGCCTTAGATGTAATAATTCCCGTATTTTTTGGATAACTCTTTCGATATCTGAACATATTTGAATTTTTGCCTGTAAACGAACAGGTCCTCTGCTACTAAATTAGGGGAAGGTTAGTATACTGGCAGAAGGAAGTTGTTTTTCATTGAAGATTGAAAAGCTTGAATGATTTCGTCGGCTAAAGAATCTTTCTATTCTATAAAGGGAGCCGGAAATGAGTGGAGCATATCCGAACGGTACTTTGATCAGAAGGGGATTGCTTGATTTACTCTATTTTCTTTTGAAAGTTGCCCTTGTGTTATTGATTTCATATAGTTTTAAATAGCGTAAAATGATTGCATTCTTTAAAAAGCATGGCCGTGAGTTGCTCTGATTAATTTTTTGGAAAGCCTTGGAAGAAAGTGCATGATTTGTAAAAACAAATTGGTGATACGGGCATTGCCAAAAAGGCGTTGAATGGTTCTACCCACAAAAATTCTATTGGCAAATTGCTTTTGCCACTGCTTTTCATAGGCAGTTTCTAAGGCTGCTCTATTTTGTCCATGCTTAAAATAATAATCAATATTTTGAAAGGCAATTTTGCTGCCATGCAACGCAATGCTCATTCCATTTCCGCAGAGTGGCGTAATCATCCCCGCCGCATCGCCTACGCATAAGATATGATTTTCTATCTGAGATTTTTTTTGAAAACTTATTTGGGTGATGGTAAGGGGCTTTGTATGAATAAACTCCGCATTAGTGAAGATGTGTTTCAATAATGGATTCTTTTGTAAAATATTTTCCTCCATCGCAGGAATACTATTTCCCGATTTTTTTAAGTTGTCTGCCGTGGTTAAATAGCATAAGCAACACTCCCCATTTTCAATCTCTTCGATACCACAATAGCCGTTGTCAAAATTGTGTAAGGCAACTTGATTGGATGGATGAGGATATCGAATATGGTATTTGACGCCAATAAAATTATTCAAAGCATTGGGCCTTGCCTTTGCAAAAGGACGTGATAAATGAACATCCAAATTGCTCTTTTTACCAAAACTACCCGCAGCTATATTACTCTGATAGCTGCCTTTGTCCGAGGTAATTTCAAAATGGTTTTGTGTAAAATGAATATCCTGTACTTTCGTATTTGTCAGCACGGTAACACCTTTACTTAAGGCAATTTTATACAAATATTGATCTAGTTTATAGCGACTCACGCCAAAGCCCCCTAAAGGTAAGGTGAATTGATAGCCAGTTCCATTAGGTGCAGATATATGTAAATCAGTGATGCTCGGTAGCCCCCAGGTGGAAAGAGGTACCCCTAGTTGTTCTAAAAAGGGTAGAGATTCATTGCTAATGTATTCGCCACAAACTTTATGAAAGGGATAATTTTCCTTTTCAAATAATAAGGTGCTATAACCTGCTTCTGCGCACTGAATGGAAAGACTTAATCCAGCAAGACCGCCTCCGATAATGACTATATCAAATTCCTTGTTCATTAAGCAGTCTGTTCTTTAACGATTAAATACCTGAATGCCCATTTCCATGAAATATGGTAGTTGGCGATTCCAGCTTTTGAAAAAAGCAATTGCCATTCCCATTTTTTGAAACCCCTAGCCACACTTAAAGAGGCATCGTTTTTTACAAGATAGGATTTTGAAAACACCTGAGTTAGGAAATGTATCAAATTATAAGCCAACCAATGACGTTGTAAATCATTGATAAAAAATCCCAGTCTAGTATTCGCCTTCATCCACTTAAGTTGTAATACTAACTCCTCGTCGGTGAAATGATGGCAAAATAAACTGGAAAAAATAATATCAGGTTTACTTTCAAAATTTACTTTTGCATAGTCGCTACAAATGAATGTAGTAAAGTCTTTCAGGCATACATTTTGTTTGGCAAAATCAATGCATTCGGCATTGTAATCAATGCCAATACAATGTATTTTGATGTTATTTTCTTGACAGTATTTGACGATGGCCACCAAATTGTCTCCCCCTCCGCAACCTATTTCGCAAACAGTAATTTCTTTTTTATCTTTTACTAATTGCTTAAACCCATCTAACGTAATGGCATGTCCCCCCAATAATGTATTAATGGTATTGAGTTCACGCATCGTTTGTGCAATATCTGCAAAGGGAATGTTATCCCCGTCGAGTAATTCCTTTTGATAAGATCTTTTTTCTAAATTCATTGATGTAGGATTATATTTTTTTGCATAAAAAGGTTTCCATCGTTAGCCCTGGACCAAATGCAATCCCAAAAATTTTCTCTGCTGATTGAATAGATGAATCCATAATTTCCTTTAGAACAAATAGGATGGTTGGAGACGACATATTTCCATTTTCGGCTAAAACTTTTCTAGCGAACTTTGTTTGTTCCCCAGTTAAAGACAATTTTTGTTCAATCACATCCACGATTTTTTTGCCACCTGGATGAATACACCAATAAGCAATTTCAGCGTGGGTTATTCCTTTTTGCTTTAGTGCAGCAACTACCAACAATTCAATATCTTTTTTAATAAGTTGTGGAATATAACTACTTAGGGTCATTAAAAAGCCTTTGCTACTCATCTCCCAAGCCATGTCTTTTTTACCTTCAAATGCAACTTGCGAATAAAAACTTTCGATCTTCAATGCTTTTGGACTAGTAAGTGTATTACTTATCAAAACGGCTGCTGCTCCATCGGCAAATAAAAGACTACTTGATACATTTTCGATGGTATACTCTTTCTGAAAGTGTAACGTACATAATTCGATGGCAACTATTACAACCTGTGCATCTGGCTCACTATCACAAATAAATTTTGCCAATTTCAACCCATGTATGGCTGCATAACATCCCATAAAATTAATAGACGTTCGAAATAAAGCAGGCGATAAATTCATCTCCTCCATAATTTCTAAATCTAATCCTGGGGCACTCATACCGGTGCAACTAATGGTAATTAGATGCGTAATTTGAGCAGCATTAATATGTTTATCAATGCATTTCTTTATTGCTTCAATGGAGATCGTGGAAGCTTTACTTTTATACAATTCCATTCTTTCATCTATAGAAGGAAATGGATCAGTAGCGTCTTGAGGTAAAAAATTCAAGTCAGTTACCTTGTTGCCAAAATCGGGAATTACAGAGTGCCTTTTTTCTATACCACTATGATGATACAGAAAAGCTAGCTTCCTTTTTTCTTCTGCACCTAACTGATAGGCTTTTTGCATGTATTGCAAAATAGCTTCTTGCTTATGTGCAAAAGCCGGACTTGATGTTGCTATAGATATGATATCAGCCAAAATGGTTCAAAATAAATAAAGTGATAAATGCCAAATTAGTAGAAGTACTCGCGAGCCAAACCATGCGCATGGTGTTCTTGAAATCAGCTTTTGATGGATTTTTCCATACGGCTACCATCCAATTCAAAAAGTATAAAACCACTGGAACAAAAAATAGCTGAATCACCCAAAAATGGGCCAACATCAGCTTGGATTGAAAATACAGGAACAGACAAATGAAAGCGAGTAAATAGAGGATGCTACAAAAAATAAACGTACCTCGTTTTCCTAGTAGCATCGAAATCGTATGAACACCATCATTTCGGTCTTGGACGTGCTGGTAAATTTGGGTGATGGGGTAAAATCCGCCAATTAATAATCCGGCAGCCAATAACAATAAAAAAGAGACTTCCATCGTCAGGTGACTACTCACACCATGTGCGATCGCAAAAAACACCAACGTACCTTGATTGAGGATAACCAAAAAATACCCTAAAATGGGATATTGCTTGAGTCGCAAGCCGCGCCAACTATATAACCTGGAACAGATGATAAAAAAGAGAAAGCAAGCAGCAAATACAGAACTAATAACAAAAGAAAATGCAAATCCAATCAAATCCAAAGCGAGCGTCAGGTAATACAATTGCTTGGTTGGCAGCATGGGTTTGACAAGTCCCCCAATGCTTTCCGTATCTCTATCGTTATAACTATTGTAACCATTGCTCGCGGGGTAAAGGAATACATGCAAAAGGATAAAAACCCCAACAGCCCGCGTATAATCGATTTGGCTGGTTATACTCAGGGCAAACCAATAAACGGGCATTAGAAAAAAGCTAAACGGAATTCGCAATAATTGTATGGTGGATTTTTGAATCATTTTACGTCGATTGAATACTGAATTTAATCTATAGATCGAAACATTTATTCAATCTACTTCCAAATGGCTATTAAATCCCTATAAATATTAATTTCTTCTCAAAAGTGTACTATTTCTATTGACAAAAATCAACTTACTTATGCCACTTTTCAGTTACCCAACGTTTTCCTTTTTTTCTCTTTTCCCAATAGCCTGAGCTGTAATTTCGATTGCGATTGGGTATCACCCAGCGTCCTTTACTATTTTTATACGTTCTCGTGTCTCTTTGCCACATTCAATCTCCATCGATCCAGATATGTGAAAGCTGGGCTGTCTAGGCCTTATTATTTCTACATGCCTGGGTTCGCTACTAATATATCGTACACCCGAACAAGAGATGAATAAAAATGAGGCTAACAAAAAAATGAGTGCGCGTGCGTGCATTTTCATATGATTATGGTTCATCTCTAAAGTTGGGCAGTAATCAAAACAGTCGTATTACATCAAACACTGTAAATCGTCAGCAAAAAGTGGACCGATAGAGTCTATTTCTTAGGGAGTGTTTCCAAACAATTATTAACTTAACAAAATGGAAACAAGAAAAAAACAAACAGCAGAAAATTACATCAAAGACATTCGTCGAAAGACACGTCGTATTTTTAGTTCCGAGCAGAAGATTCAAATCATCATGGAGGCTTTACGAGCCGAGAGTTCCATTGCAGAATTATGTAGAAAACATTCGATCCAAGAGTCTACCTTTTACAAGTGGAACAAAGAATTCTTAGAGGCTGGCAAGAAGCGATTATCTGGAGATCTAACCCGAGAAGCCACCAGTGATGAGGTCGCTGATCTTCGCAAAGAGAACCTTAAACTCAAAGAGACCTTAGCTGATTTAGTGGTTTGGTTTTGATACGTTTAAGATACGATAGGGTAGGGTTTCCTTAAACCGTACGGTAAAAAAAACCACTCAGGCCGAGTGGTTTCTTTTATTTTACGAGTTCGGTAGCAGGAGTGGTAGCAAACTTTGTTATTTATTGAATTCTAACGATCTCTGATTTAATTCTCAATCATTGCTTTCTTACATTTCGCCAAATGCTGTTATTGCTGAATTTTTTATAAAGGCTTTTCTTTTTATATTTAAATTTAGCCCATTTTCTTTAATTAAATTTAATGTGGTTTTAGAATTAATTGTTCAGTACTCACTTTTTGAATAAGCGTTTTTGAATAATATGCCGGGAAATATTGATCATTGGCCCATATTTCAAATAAGTTACGATAATAGGGACTACTCGGGTCCCCTGATTGACCTGGACTATTAATCATTAGCGTTTTATTCCAATCTTTAGTATCTATTAATAATCTAAAACTTGCTCCACTCATTTGATTGTCTGTAGCACCGGTAGCCCCGGGTGTATGTCCACTTCCTCCTCTGGGCAAAGGCCCAAGATTAAGTTGTTTTTGCATTTCTAAACTCACCAAAGAAGCTAATGGATGTTCTAAGGTAATATGTTTATATTTTGCTTGTCCATACTGCCAATCTTCCATCTTCATTCCTAATTTTTTATTTAATGCGAGCACTGCTTTTTCTAATGCTTTTGTTAATAAGGCATCTCTTTTTTCAAAAGCTTGATCACCAAAATAAACAGTTGGGTTTTCTAATCTTTTTATAATGCTACTCATTTGAAGGCTAATATTATTTTTAACACTTGCTGGAATAAATAAATTGCTACACATAACAGCAATTTCTTTTTCCCATGCCGCATAAATACCTGCAGGAATACTATTTTTATCTAACACAAAATCCCAATTAATTAAATAATTTTTTGCTGCTAACAAATTGCTATCTGTAACTATAATATTATTTAACAAGGGTACTATTTTACTAGCTGGAATGGAAAAATAATCTGTTTGTAAAGCACCCATAGCGGAAAGATCCATTTTTTCATTTAATGTAAGTACTTGATTAATCCGATCTCCTCTAAATGGGTCTGTCCAAGTATATCCAACTGCGTCCCATCTTTTATAATCCTTTGGTGTTACATTTTGATTAGCTGTGGCAAAAAAACCTTCCTTGGGATTCAATTGATGTGGTCTTTCTTTGATAGGTAAAAAACCAGCCCATTCATATCGACCATCACCAGGCACAGGTACATATCCACTAAAGTTTTTTCTTATTGGCACAATGCCTACTACTTGCCAACCGATATTTCCTTTTTTGTCGGCCCATATCATATTCTCTCCGGGGATATGACTGAATGTGCAGGCTTCTCTAAAGCTTTCCCAGTCCGTAGCTTGGTCTATTCTTAATGAAGCAAGATAAGGAGCACCCCCTGGCTCCAGCCATGCTGCTTTTACAGCATAGCCCTTGTGATTGACTGAATCAATATAACAAATTGGACCATGAACTCCATACTTGTATTCAACTTTAACTGTAGTACTATTTTTAACTTGGATACTGTCCTGAATGGTACGCATGTTCATCCAACTGCCTTTATACCAATATTGATTTAAATTATTTTTATTTAAATCATACACATATAGATCCTCTCCATCGGTTTCAAAAATAGTTAAACCCCAAGCCCCTTTTTCGTTATGCCCAATGGATACACCAGGTATTTCAGGTTCTCCCCCTCCAATTACATTCCATCCTGGTGCCACTAAATGCACAATATATCTTAAAGAAGGTAATGCCACTTTTCTGTGAGGATCATTAGCTAATAATGGATACCCACTTGCTGATCTACTTCCTGCAATAATCCAATTATTACTTCCCTCCATTTCTTGACTTTGTAAAAACAAATCTTTTTCAGGAACTACTGACTTATGCATTACCGCATCTTTGTCTATTTCTCTAAAATCAGATTTTTGGAATACTAATTCATTGCGATATGCATGATAAAGTTCAAGTATATCCTTTTCCAATAAGGAAGCGTTTATTGCAGTATCCAATTTAAGATTTGGTTGTTTAGGATGAAACCAAACAATATCTTTTACTTTTTCTTCCCCTACTTTGGCCACAGCTCTTGCTATATTTAGTTCTTGTGTGATATTACCTAATAAACCCTGATGTCTTGATATCACTATTGATGCAGTCCATTCTTTGGGCTGAATATGTAATAATTTAAATTCAATAGGTAAGCGACTAGGGCTTAGGTTTATTTCTTTAATATAAGCATTCACTCCTTGAACATAAGCATTAATAATAGAGACCCCTCGTGGATGATACCTTTCTAGATCTTTTTGGAGATTACCTCGATATTGAAATAATCGAGTACCTATATCTCTTTTTAATTCTCTTTCTCCTAAAATTTCTGCAGTGGTCCCAGTAGCTTGTCTTCTCCATACTTCAAATTGAAATAATCTATCTTTTGCTGCACAATATCCTTGTGTAAAAAACAAATCATGTTCATTTTGGGCATAGATATGATTCACGCCCCACTGATCTCTAAGTACTTCAACTTTATCGACTAGTCCTCGAACATTTAAATGTGATTTTTTTGTACTTACTGATGTAGCATTTTGCGCAGATAATAGGGAAGCACTTATAGTAAAAGCCAATAATATAAATGAGCGCAGGGTTATTTTAAAAAAGTACTTTAGCTGATTTTTCATAAGGTTCATAGTAGTGACTATTAAATTACGCAAATAATTTGCAAATTGAATTAATTATACACTCCGACAACTAGTTTATGATAGATGACGATCGTTTTGTCCAGCTTAACATAAATCCAGTAATTGATATATTGTCCTAGCCCCCTAAATAGCTGTACAAATTTTAGAAATAGTTTGACTTATTAAAAAGTCACTAAATTTAAGAAATATGAGCACAATCAGACGCAAATGGTGAAAAGCACAAAAGCTGAAGATCATCCAAGTGTAGGTCGTCAAACTAATTGGTATTTTCTTAAGGAGTGTTTCGTGCTGATTCGAATTTAGCATTAATTTCATTTTAAATAAAACAAATCCCATTTTAAGAATAGCAGCAAATAAGCAAGGCCATCCTATTTCATTCGGTATTCATGTCTTTCAAAAATTAAAAAATACAAATAGATTAATCTGGTTTAGTTTTGATCTGATTAAGATTCGATAGGGTTGGGTTTGATTTTGAAATATAGCATCATGATAGGAGTTCCATATAAATCCAATCAGGCAAGCGGTTTATTCACTTTTCTTATATGTTACTTAAAATAATTAACGAAATGACATTTGAAACAAAATTCATGGTACATACAATACTCATTTTAATGGCTCCAAGACTAAAGGTCGACCATTGTTTTTGATTGATGAACACGGCTAACATTAAGTTTTGATAATGAGTTACACTTGTTCTTCCTATTTGTTTTTTAATCACTAAATTTGTTGCTTAACCTTTCATTGTAGTACATTTTAATAAAAATCATGCCTAAGAATATAAAAATATCGGTGTTAATGGCGCTATATAATACGGAATTTCATTTGATTAAAAGGGCCATTGATTCTGTTTTAGAGCAAGATTTCCAGGATTTTGAATTGATTATCATTGACGATGGAAGTAAAGGAAACGCTCGAAAATCACTGTTGGAATACGTGGAGAAGCACGAAGCCAAAATCGTTTACATTCGTCACAGTAATCGGGGCCAAGCCGAATCCATTAATCGCGGAGTTTTAAATAGTGTCGGTGAATTTATCACCATTTTGGATAGTGATGATGAATACAAATCGTTTCACTTGAGTACGTGTCTTCAGGAAATGGAAAACGTAGATCTGATCTGTTCCACCACAGAGACCGTGGTGAATTCATTGGACGATTATTATGTTCCAGATAAAAACGACTTAAGCAAGCCCATTCATTTGGATGATGCAGTTCTTTTTGGGACTTTGTTTGGGCATCAGAAAGTATTTAAAACTATTGATTTTGAGGGGGGCTTTGCCGCTGATTCAGCCTTTTATGAACGAGCTCAAATTCAGTTTAGAGCAAAAAAGGTGTTCCAAAAATCCTATATATATTACCGAAATAATCCGAATAGCACCTGCGCTGTTTTGAAGAAGGAGCTATCCTCAAATCCCAATTAATGGCACCTGATATTCATCTCGTTCTCGCCTGCCATATCACAGGTGTTTATGATGTAAATCGAAACACGACTTTAGTGGATGACGCCTATGAATTAGTGCAAGAATGGGCGGAATCAGTAGCTAAGGCTAATCTCAAAGGCATCATTTTTCATAATAATTTTTCTGACGAGACGTGTGCGCGCTTTGAAAATGCACATATTTCATTCGAACGGATCGAGTATAATCCCGATTTTAATCCAAATGTTTATCGGTATTTTGTCTACCGTGATTTTTTAGCGCAAAGGGCTGATCATATTCAAGGTGTTTTTGTGACCGATGTTTCGGACGTTACTTTAGCACAAAATCCGTTTAATGATTCTTTTTTTAAAGATAACCCAACGGCTCTTTTTTGTGGGGATGAACCTAAATTACTAGACAATGAATGGATGCTCGCGCATGCGGCTCACCTGCGGGAGCAAATCACAGATTACCGCGCGTATGAAAATCGCTTTGCGAAAGAAACACTTCTGAATTGTGGAGTCATAGGCGGAGCATTCCCAATCTTTTTTGATTTTCTGCAGCAATTATGTGTTTTGCATGAAACGTATAATCGCACAAATAAAACCACTTATACGGGAGACATGGGGGCTTTTAATTATTTAGCTAGAACACGCTTTAATGAAAATTTGCGCCATGGCTTTCCGGTTAATACCGTATTTAAAGCGTATGAAAACGACCGAATGGATTGTTGGTTTAGACATAAGTAAGCATTTTTCCAAATTAAATACCAAGATGATTTGCTAATAAAATCGACTGTAATTAGCTGTTAAAAATGCATTTTCTTCAACAGTCAATTGTATCGGATAATCAGATTTTAAATAATTCCAATTGAAACTGCCTCATAAATTAACACAAAGGCTCATGTTTTTCTTCCAATGAGTAGGATTTTTAATCAAAAAATTTTGAATGATTTAATTGGGTTCAACTTTGAGTCGAATATAAATTACCGGGAACGATTTCCATCAGCGCTATGGCGAAGGAATCCCGCATGTTGACAAGTTTGTTTTCCACGAGATTTGGTCAAATGCGTAAAAAAAGGGAGTGATCGGGCTAATTTGTCAATAGACTCTGTTACGTTAAATTATTTCTTATTGGGCCATGCACTCAACATAATTTTGATAAATCCATCCATCGATTTATCCTCGATCCATCTCATTACAGCGACAAGCTCACGCTCCGCATCTACATAAATGGCATTTGTTCCATTGCCAATATGTGCGTAAGCAGTGGCCGGCGCCGATGGATATAATTTTTGGTCCGTATTTAAAAAGTAATTCATAAAACCGTAGCCTGTATTAACGGAGGTGGGTGTAGTCGCTTTTCGAATCCAGGCTTCTGATAATATTTGCTTGCCATTCCAATTTCCTTTTCTTAAAGTTAACAGGCCTAACCTACCCATGTCATAGGCATTTATAAACATTCCTCCACCAAAATGACCACCCCCGGTGACGGATTGGATCATTTTTCCATCGACGATAATCCAGGCATTTTTGTACCCCGTCCAAGCCCAGGTGTTGGAGGCGCCAATCGGATTCATGATGTTTTCTCTAAGTACTTCAGGTAGAGGTTTCCGCCAAACCAAGGTGGCAGCCAAAACAAGCGCATTAACCCTTGTATCATTGTATTTATATACGGTTCCTGGTTCAAATCGTTGACGAGTGGTCCATTCGGCAGGTTTATCTGAAGGCCGATCGGCCCAATCAGGCTTACCCCATAAAATACCTTCCCAGTCGCTGGTTTGTCTCAACATGTGATCCCAATTAATTTTACGATTATGGGCTGTTTCAAAGGGATAAAGGAAGGAAGTTTTCGCTATCGGATTTTGAGTAGTAGCGTGTTCCGCTTCCTGATTAGCCACTTCGATAGGTGGCAAATAAGTATACACCTTGTCTTCCAACGAACGAATGAGCCCTTTGTCATAGGCGATTCCAACCACTGATGAGACCATGCTTTTAGTCACGCTATGGGCCATCTCCACTGAGGTAGGATTACCCCATTCGGCAATAATATAACCCTTGTAAATGATGATTCCGGCCGCAGGGCCCCGATCTGCCATGGGTCCTATAGGGTCTGAGAATGGTTCTTTGCCAAATTGCATGGCCTGCGAAAGCCAAAGATTTTTAGGTAGCTTACTTTCATTTTTTATTGCATATGCAATGGCCTCTTTAATTTTATTGCTGTCAATGTTGAAAAAACTAGGGGAATGATGTTCCCATTGATTAGCCGACGGGAAATAAATTGCTTTTTGAGCTAAAGAGGGGAGGGGCCCAACTAAAATAAAAATGACAAGGTATTTTTTAAATGTATTCATGCAATAAAGGATTATTGGATTTGTGATTATTCTCAAAATATAATTTCTTTCCAATTTTAAGAATTTTTCAAAAGCTTTTCAGAGATTCAGGAATATTTATTTTTGAAGGGAATCGTTAAAATTTTTAAAATATTATTAAAAGGTAGGATCTCGTTTGAGGTGGATTTTGGTAATTCAAAAGTCTAATTCAATTCGGATTTTAACGAATCTTAACCGAATCATCATCGTTCAAATTTCTTTTGGGTTAGCCATACAATTCCATCGCAATTCTAAACGTATGGCAATGGGCTTCTACAATATGTTTAATGTCAGGTGAATAACCTCCCCCTAAGGCGATTGATACTGGAATTTTATTTTTGTATAGGAGATCAAGAACAAATTGATCGCGTTGTTTACACTCTTGGATACTCAGTTCAAAATGGCCCAATTTATCGCTGGCTAATACGTCGACGCCCGACAAATAATACACGAAATCGGGTTGAACGGTATCTAATAATGAGGGTAATACCGATTCCAATTTAGTTAAATAAACGGATCCTGAAGTCCCATTCTCCAATCCCATATCTAAGTCTGATTGCTCTTTGTGAAAGGGGTAATTGTTTTTTCCATGGATACTAAACGTAAATACTCGGTCTTCGTTTTCCATCAGCTTGGCTGTACCGTTTCCCTGGTGAACATCTAAGTCGATAATGAGTATTTTTTTGGCTAAATCTTTGTGTAAAAGATAATTGGCTGCAATGGCCATATCATTTAATAGACAAAATCCTTCGCCATGATCTGCAAAGGCATGATGCGTGCCACCAGCCACGTTCATAGCACATCCAAACTCTAAGGCGTAAAGTGAACAATCAATAGTCCCCTGCGTAATGACTAGTTCTCTTGTAACAAGTTCGGCTGATTGCGGAAAGCCAATTTTCCTTTGTTCAGAGGCAGTTAATTGTTGCTGAATTAAGCGATCAAAATAGGCATTATTATGCGTTAAAAGCACATCATCAGATGCACATTCTTTTGGGACAAAAAGATTAGTTGGCTTGATACTTCCTTCGTACAATAATTGTTCAGGGATTAATTCATATTTCAACATAGGAAAGCGATGTCCCTCCGGTAAAGGATGTGCGTATATTGCACTATGTGCTATTTTCAACATTTTTGTAGGTCTATTTTATCGCTAAATGCATGCGATTGAACGTCAAAATTCAATTTGGGAGCGAAATGAATCTTTCCCTTAAATTATGAGTTGAGGTACATTAAAATAAAAGACCACCAATAAAATAGGGTGGTCTTTTAAAAAATCCAATTTTAAACAAACTATTAATTAGGTAAAACGACCGAATCAATCACGTGTACAACACCATTACCAGCGTTTAAGTCAGTTGCTATTACTGTGGCAGTTGCACCTTTCTCATCGGTTAAAATTACTTTTCCGCCGACGATCGAAGCTTTTAACGTAGCTCCACTTACTGTTTTGATACTCAACGATCCCTTAGCGTCTGTGATTGCTTTCACAACCGCAGCAGCATTCAGATTGCCTGACACTACGTGATAAGTAAGAATCTTAGCTAAGGTAGCTTTGTTTTCAGGCTTCAATAGTGTCTCTACAGTTCCTTTTGGAAGTTTCTCAAAAGCGGCGTTTGTTGGAGCAAAGACCGTGAATGGTCCTGCAGATTGTAAAGTTGAAACTAAATCAGCTGCTTTCACTGCTGCGACTAATGTGGTGTGATCTTTCGATCCGATTGCTATGTCAACGACTGTATTCTGGGCTGAGGCAGATAAAGTGGTGATAACAAAAGCGGAAATGGTTGCTGCAAATAATTTAAATTTCATGTTATTATTTTTTAAGTTCAAATAGTATAACTAGCCTAACTAATGGATTGTTTTAAAAGGTTTAAAAAAAAATTATTCATCAGCTTTTTTTGCACCAACTTTAGTTTCTTCATTTTTAAGTTCATCTATCTTTTCGCGAATGATTTCTTTCACGGTTTTATCAAAATAGACACCATCAGATTCCATATCTGCAATATTTCGATGCATGGCATTATAAATTGATTGCTTTTCGACTTTGGTCAAAGATTTGTTAGCCACCAAATTTCCAACAAAATTAACCAAACCTGCTCGAGGACCCGATTCTTTTTGATAACGGTATGTCTCATTTTCCATCACCTTGAATTCTCTGAACACTGCTATGATGAATACTATAAATAACGTAACAACAACAGCCGTTAGTAAAACAATATCTAATTCCATTATTTCTTAAGTTTTGAATTGAAAAAATTCACCAATCCTAGTATGGTTGGAGGCCAAAGTCCGACGAAGATAGCTTTGTCCTTATCTCCAAGCACTAGGTAATTGTACTCACTGAAAGCGATTATTACAAGGACAAGTATGACGATTAATATCTCCGATGTTTTGAAATTTTTGAACATATATTTGTTTGTTAAAGGTTGAATTTTTATTGAATGTGAGTAAAAAGCGAATAATAAATTTAAAAATCTATTTATTTTAAAGGTCTTTACTCATTGTGTATCTGTTAAATTGACGATTTTTTAAATTCCGGAAAACTGTGTCTAGAAATTATTGAAATCAATAGAGTAAAAACTAATTTGATCCATAATTGTTTCTAATTCACCTTTGTTTCATTGAATCTATTTAATTTCTAAATCCATGGCTTCCTGTTTTTCAAATTGGTTGTGGATAAGTAAAATGAGTAATCCAAAAATAATAGAGGATAGGATCAGTAAATTATTGACTATACCTTCGGTGGAAAATGATAATCTAATCAAAATGGTGGAAATGATAAAACCCGAATTTCGCATCACTTTTTGAAAACTATCGCTGTAGAAAAAAGAAATTAATAGCAATAAGACATCGACCACAATCAGTAAAGTAAAGAAGTCTTCAAAAAATACATTATTGATATTTTTAAAATTCATGTAAGAAGTAGGAAATTGGTTGAAAAGTGAATTCGACCATTTAAACAAGTTGTAAGCAGCCATAATGATCAAAGCAGGTACTAAAAAAACAGCAACAGATTTTTTAAGTTCTATAAAGGAATCGAATCTTACTTTTCTATTCATAGTCTTTCCGTTGACTAAAATGAGGATATTATTTTTAAATAAATAAATTAAGTAAAAAATCACTACTGAAAGAATGATGTCATAGGTAAACTGCCTATCGCTTTTGATGTTGAGCCAATCTTGAGATAACTCCAAATTCGACAAATCTTTGAAAATTCTACGAATGACAATTAAGGTGATTATCTCATATTGTTTACTCACGTAGGTAGTCACTGATTTTGGAATGTAGTAAACCAAAAGGTATACTTCATAAATTAAAATAAAAGAAAATGGCGTGTAAATGGCGGCAATGGGACTTTTAAACAGGGAGGTATCCGTGATAAAATCAATTAGTTGATATTTTACCAAATAAATTAAAATCAAATGGATGATAAAACTGATGATGGATATAATGAGTATAACTTTTTCCACTGATTTTTTTGCTTCGATTGAGAGCAAGGCTAAAAATACTTTTGATAAAATTGCATTTATTTGCATAAATATTTTCAATGAAAAATGTCAACCCAATTATTTTCGGTAATTTCAAAAATATAATTCTTAAAAGAAAGAATTGGAAATAAATTTATTAAAATTTTAATGTTTAGGCTTTTGAAAATGTAATTATAATTTTTTAGAGCTATTTTTTGTCATTTTAAAATGTTTTTGTAGAATAAATTTTTCCATTCAAAAAATTTATTTTTAAATAATAAAACAATTAAAACATATCTAACAGAAATATGTTTAATAAAAAAATATTATGCTATGAAAAGAACTAAATTTTTAACTACGGTCACGGGCGGTTTAGCTGCCGTTTGTGTTTCATATTTAACAGCTGCCTGTTCCAAAGATGCTGCACCAGCGCCCAAAGCTGTGTCAACTCCCAGCCCGAGCCCCGTGCTGAGCCCAGGTTCAAATGTATTTACGGTTAAATTGGATACGGAGGTGAAGGCTATCAATGATTTTATAGCTAAAGATGGTATCATTTTGATTCGATTAGCCTCTGGGAATGTAGTAGGAAGCTTTTTGGCAGTGTCCTCCGTTTGTCCCCATGCAGCGGCGACAGTTGAATATAATAATACCAAATCATCGTTTTTATGTCCGGCGCACGGGTCAACTTTCAGTTCAGATGGTTCATTGGTTTTAGGTCCGGCCACCAAAGGGCTTACTAAACTTTTGGTTGAAATTACGGGAACGACGCTGACTGTTAAGTAATTTTTTTCTTAAAAATTGATAAGGATGCTCAAAATGAGCATTAATGCTTAGTTTTTAAAATTTAATGTTTTGTAAAGCATTGAATAAATCATCTGTTTGGGTAATCATTCGTTCATTTCCTCTATAAAATAGCTTCTCGAATTTTCAGAAGCCGCTCTAATAAACCCTCTAATTGATCGAGTGCCAACATATTTGCGCCATCAGACTTGGCCATCGATGGATTAGGGTGAGTCTCGATAAATATCCCATCTGCACCTACAGCGATGGCTGCTTTCGCAATGGTTTCGATTAAGGCAGGTTGGCCCCCGGTTATGCCAGTAGTCTGGTTGGGCCGTTGCAAGGAATGGGTACAATCCATGATGACAGGTACGTTTAAGGCCGACATCTCGAGAAGATTACGATAATCTACCACTAAGTCTCCGTAGCCAAAAGAATTGCCTCGATCTGTTAAGTAAACGATGGCCTCAGGATTTTCATGTATAACTTTTTCCACAGCAAATTTCATGGAGGCTCCCGACATGAATTGCCCTTTTTTGATATTGACCGCTTTTCCTGTTTGGGCCGCGGCGGCTAACAAGTCAGTTTGGCGGCAAAGAAAGGCCGGAATTTGTAAAACATCTACATAGGGAGCAGCCATGGCCGCTTCCGAACTCTCATGAATATCTGTAACCGTAGGCAAAGCATAATGATCGCCCACGGCCTTTAAAATTTCTAAGGCTTTAATGTCACCTATTCCAGTAAATGAATCGATTTTTGTTCGGTTTGCTTTGCGGTAAGAACCTTTAAAAATATAAGGTATCCCCATCGATTTAGTGATTCCATTAATTCTTTCCGCAATTTCAAAAGCTAAATCGTGACTCTCGATGGCGCATGAACCTGCCATTAAAAAAAATGGGCCTTTTCCCATATTGGCTAAAGTCGGTAAATGCATTTGATTTAAATTTTTAGGGTTTACACTGCAGCTCTGATTGTTTTGAATTTATTCCATGCTTGTTTTCAAGTCCTGGTAAAATTCTGAGCGCTTCTTCTTAACTTCGTACATACAAAAAAAATCTACCTTTGAAATTAAGCAAAAATATCCAATCTACAGCAAAAAAAGTATTAATACAGGAAGCTAATGCTATTTTAAAGGTAAGCCAAGGAATTGATTCTGATTTTGAATCTTGCGTAGAATATTTGTTACGTATTCCTGGCCGAATTGTTTTCACAGGAATGGGTAAGTCGGCGATTATCGCCCAAAAAATCGTTGCTACCATGAATTCCACTGGAACTCCCGCCATTTTCATGCATGCTGCGGATGCGATTCATGGGGATTTAGGGATGATTCAACAGGGGGATGCCGTTATTTGTATCTCAAAATCAGGGGATACCCCAGAAATTAAGGTCTTAATTCCTTTAATCAAGCGATATCAGGTGAAGTTGATCGGTATGGTTTCAAATAAGAATTCATATTTGGGCCAACAATCGGACTATATATTACACGCGCTGGCAGAGGAGGAAGCTGATTTTATGAATTTGGCTCCCACCACATCGACGACGGTTGCTTTAGCTTTGGGCGATGCGCTAGCGGTTTGTTTGTTGGAATGTAGGGGGTTTACGGCCATGGATTTTGCCAAATACCATCCTGGGGGAGCGCTTGGCAAACGCCTTTATCTCAAAGTGGCAGACCTCTATCCCGCGCACGAATTCCCTGTTATTTCGGCTTTGGCATCGATCCAAGAAGCTATTCACGAAATTTCTTCTAAGCGCCTAGGAGCTACTGCTGTCTTGGACGAAAATGGAGATTTGTCCGGAATTATTACAGATGGCGATGTGCGCAGAACGTTAGAAAGTAGTTCGGATTGGTATCAGATCCAAATAGGCCAGATGATCAATCATTCTCCTAAGACGATCGACGCCGAGTCTTATGCCACTGAAGCCTTAGCGATCATGCAGTCAAATAATATCACCCAATTGGTAGTGATGAAAAATAATAAGGCCGTGGGTTTTGTCCATCTCCACGATCTATTGAAAGAAGGCATTGTCTAAGGCCTATTCTTGTCTCTCATGCTTAATCTTTGTCTAAAGTATAATCAGGATCAAATACTTAATCTTTGACAAATCCTTGTCTAGCCCAAAATAGGATGTTGTAAAAACGCCGTTTCATTAGTGGGTTTGAATTTTATAATTTACAAACCCAAGGTATTTTGATGTACACTCTTTTAAACAATGAATTAACCGAGGCATTTTTTTATTTTCAAGAAATTGCAAAGATTTTTTTTATTAGCCTCCCTAGTTTCCTATTAAAATCAAATCAGAGCTATTCAAATGTTTCTTGGGTTTAGATTCTTAAGTTCTCATATCTTTTGGAAAATTAAGATTGCTAAAATTCAGAGAAAAGAAAACAGTTTTCAAAGATAACTTGACCTTGGTTCGGAATTGCTCGGAAAAAAGGATTAAAACCAAACCAAATAATTTTTCCTTTTTCTACTTTTTGGATACCTAACATCAATGAATTAGCAATTATTGGTTTTTTATGGGCCCCTATAAATCCCATAATGCTTGGTTTTGAAGAAGTAGTCAGTATGGGAGTAAATCCTTTTTTCAATTTTATAAATTCAGAACTTTGGTTTAAAATAAACATCTGATGATCATCAATCCTAAAGGTTAATGGATGGGTTTTTTCTACCTCTAATTCCACTAAATTTCCTGTCGACGTATGGGCAATTTCAGCCCTTTCCTGCATCTCATAAGTTGAAGCATGCACAATACTATCTTCTTTTACCTCTAAATCTTTCCCTCCTAAAATCTTATGTGCCCTTTCCAGAAGTATTAATTTTCCACCTTTCTCTATCCAATCTTGCAATAAAATGGCTTGGGTATTGGATAACTTATTGTGTTTTCCATCTGGGAAAATCACATGTGTGTATTGAAATAAATTTACCTTAAATAATTGATTTAATGGAATAAAACTAGGTTTTAAGCCATATTTTTCAGTCAAAAAATAAGCTAATTCTCCTTGTTGATTTACATCATTCAAGGGATCTACCACCACGGCTATTTTAGGTAAAAAAATCGTTTTAAAATGTGTTGAGCCTAAATCTTTTCCATTTTCTGTTTTAAAACTGGTTAATGGTTTGAGTGAAATTTTTAGTGAAGCAGCCATTTGAAGCAATTCGTTTTTTTGTGACTCTAATAATTTTGTGGCCAATAATGTGATTTGACCCGATTGAACATCCGAATAGCTCAATAATCCTCCTAATTTTAGGGCAAAACGCATGAATTCTTGACTTGATTTGAAATTGCTTGGATAAAAAGAGTATGCTATTTCTGTTGGATTGACGGTTTCCAATGGGCCAATTTCATTTTTATCTTTTTTAAATGTGATTTCTTCCGCTAAACCATAGGCTTTTAATCCATTCAATTGAAATAAATTCCAAGCTGTTATGTCATAGGTAAGGGAGTCTTCTAGAACAATGCTTGGATCTAACAAGGCTTGGATTAAAGCCGAGGATGTCTGCCGAGCATTGATAAATAAGCCTGCTTGGACAGGTAAATTAATGAGCTTGTTCTCCTTGTATGCATAAGCACTTAAGGGCTTTGCTAATTGAGTATATCCGTACTTAATTTCATTTTTCTCGAGTAATTCAATGAATTCATTGGCTTTGTAAAGCTCTGAATCTGGTATGAAATAGCTTTTAAACCTGTTTGTTGGATTTGTTCTTGATTTACTGTGATTTCCGTAAAAAGACGATTTTATTGCTTCTGAATTTGCTAATGACCACTCAACTAAATTTAAGGCTAAACTTGTGTGATGTTCCACTCGGGTACTAAGAGAAATGGAATCCCCATTGTTTTTAGCTGCATTTAGCCCTCCCCGAATTCCTCCTTGTTCCAAAGTCATTCCCAATGCGCCATTTAATATTGGATACGTATCGCCGTATCCTGGATACAACAAATCATATACTTCAGACGTAAAATATGGCCACTTTTTAGCGTCAAAAAGTTTGGAAAAAGATTTGCTCACACTGGCCTGAAGTTCTAGGGTGCTGGGAGATAAAAAATTCAAATAGGGCTTGGCTGCCGGTGGAAAATAATACGTATGTTGAAAACTTTGTTCATGAAAATCTGCGTGCAACATGGGCATCCATGACCGATAAAATTTCAATCTTTGTTGCGTTTCTTTTTGCATTTGCCATACCCAATCTCGATTTAAATCAAATGAAAAATGGTTGTAACGACCTGAAGTATTCCCTTCAAAATGTTCTTGGTCATTTGGATCCGCATTTCCTCCCGCTAAAAAGTTTCTACGATTAAATTGGGTTACATACGCTTCCCGACCATCTGGATTCAAACATGGATCGATTAAAATCACATAATAGGCCGATTTATTTTTCGATGAAACCAATTGAAACATAGTTTTTAAAGCTGCCTCGCTTCCTGCCGCTTCATTCCCATGTACATTAAAGGATAAATTAATGATGATAGGCAAGGACTGATCCGAGTTCTTTCCCTGAATGGCTTTTAAATGATTTGCCTGAATTTCATTTATTGAAAGGCCTTTTGGTAGATTTGAAATCAATAATTGCCCCAATTCCCTATGCTCACTAGTTTGTCCATATGTTATCCATTGGGCTAATCCATTGCTATTTTCAGCTAAATAGCGGCTGTAAGAAATGATTTGATGGTGGTATGTAAACCGAGATCCCATCGGGTATCCTAAAAATTCTTCAGGTGATTTTACTTGGCTAAAAGAGGTAAATGTTAGTAATAAATAGATGAAGGATAATAATTTTTTCATTGTTGAGAATTAGTTTATCCTAAAATTAAATAAATGTAGGTAAATTAAACGCATCCCTTAGTTAAAATCATGTTCAGATATTCATCAAAATGATTGAATTCAAGGTGGAAGAATCCTGCTCAATTCCAGTATGGTGACTTGTATTTCAATTTTCAAAAAGGGAAATCCATGCTTTTTACTTTTTCATCGTTTGCATGTATTTCACTAAATCCAATACTTCATTTTCTTGGATAGTCTCTAAAATACCTACTGGCATTAAGGAGCTCGGCATCACCTCACGGGACTGAATGTCGGACTTATTGATTTTGGATGATTCTTTTCCCACGATTCGCATCGTAACCTGTCGGTCATTTTCAGCGATTACATTGCCCGAATAGGTACGGCCATCGCGCGTTGTGATGACGACTAATTTATAATCTTCTTGTATTTCTCCCGATGGATTTAGGACATTGAATAAAAAGTAGTCCAAATTAGCCCGGTTTGACCCCGTCAATTCGGGGCCAATGTTGCCACCATTTCCATACATTTTATGACATGAACCACAACTTTTTTGAAACACGACTTCGCCTTTTGTGGCAGTAGCTTCTAAAATAGCGGCTGGAGTTAGGATATTGCGGTACTTAATGTATGCTTTTTCTAATGATTGCTCTTGTTCAATCGGGCCCCAATATTCGATAAAGCCACTGCCCACCACACGAAGTAGTTGGCGCGCCGTATAAGCCGGTATATCGGATTTTGGGATCGTTTGATTTTTTAGGGCTTGCGTCAACTGCCAACCGTATTTGGGTCTGGAAGAAAGTGTTTCAATAGTTCTGCGTTTTTCAGGAACCGTTAGTGCACGATAATTGCTAATGAGTAAGGTGCCTAAATTATCCTCATTAAAATTAGCAATCGCCGAAATGACTTCCATTCTCAAAGGAAGCTGGTTGAATAAGGTCGGTATTTCATTTTTCAATTCCAATTTCTTTCCAGCAGCAAGGTAGTTGATGGCCTCTTTTCGTTGGTCTATCGATGATTTATTGTTCTTAATCAACGCAATGTATTTTTGCGTGGCATCGGTCTCGCCAAATCGTTGGGAAATCTGCATCGCCAATTTGGCCACTCCTCCTTTTTTTAAAGTAAGTTTTTGAAAAACAGCCTTCCAGTTTTTAGGTGCCCTCAGGTCAAATCGCCCTTCCAAACCATCCCGCATACCTTCTAAGATAGGGGTCAAATTCTTCGTATTGCTACCGATATAACTCACTAATAGCTCATGTTCATTGGCATCCACAATTCTCCTGGCGATATAATTAGAAATGAGGTTGATCTTGCAGTTTTTCAATAATTCCAAGCCTAATTTTGGGTTGTTTTTAACTAAGGGTTCAAGACCAAACCAAATCATTTTAGGTAAGTTATGGTCCTCAGCATCTTCTCCATGTTGGGTTAATTCACTGGTGATTTTCCAGGCTAATGCTTCATTTATTCTTTGCAAGGCAGAGGCCAGATACAAGCGCACCACAGGAGATTGATCTTCTTTGGCCATGTCAATAAATTTACTTAGCGCATCCGTCGATGGGGATTTGTCTTCACACAAAAGCTGAATAGCCCATGATCTGATATACTCATCTTTATCTGAAAGCAAACTTTCTAATTGGCCCGCAGCAAAACTATGTGTCAC
This sequence comes from Spirosoma fluviale, assembly GCA_945906795.1. Lineage (GTDB taxonomy): Bacteria > Bacteroidota > Bacteroidia > Cytophagales > Spirosomataceae > Aquirufa > Aquirufa fluvialis_F. The sequence continues at coordinate 23,396 of CAMDRO010000011.1, read as the reverse complement.
ATGCAGCGACCATAAAGCCCTTAAACGATAGTCGGAATTTGGGTTATTTTTTAAGATGTTTTGTAATTCGTTAGTGGCTTGTGGGTCTATCTTCCCTTTTTCCGCTCTATTTTGAAGAATCACTCTCGCTCTGCGGGCATGCCAATCGCTGCTGTTTGTTTGGAAGGACGCTAATTTCAAATCACTCATTATGTTTAAATCTTCAAACCTGCCGGCCCAATTTTCAGCCAAATTTTCTGTGGGCATCACTCGGTATATTCGGCCAGTTTCTCCGTTTAAAACTTCTTTTCCGCAGATGTCTGCATCATGCCAATCTAACACATAGAGACCACCGTCAGGACCGACTTCCATGCTAAAACCAACCCATTGGGCGTTGTTGGCCAGTAACAATTCATCCCCATGTTTGGCCACAAAGCTTGAACCTGATTTTGATAAAATATCTGATAAAATAGCATGTTCATGGATATTGGCCATAAAAATCCGACCTTTTTGATCTGCGGGGAAAGCATCCGATTGATAGACTCTAGCGCCTCCGTGGGCAGAACGATGCGTGTGATCTGCGATTGTTCGAATGTCGCTGTATAAGTAGGGATTGAAATGCTGGCCTCCCTGGCGGTGGTAAACGCCTCCAGGAACGACATGCCACATGTGCGGAATGACACAGGCCGAAATAAAAATCTGCCCTTTTGCGTCAAAATCGATTCCCCAAGGATTGCTAAATCCATGTGCTACGACCTCAAAAATATCTTTGGTCGGATGGTATCTCCACACACCTCCATTAATATCGACTCCTTCTCCTTGTAAAATATCCTCAGGAAAGGGGTCATTTTGCTTGTAAATTTTCCCTCTGCCGTTAGGCTTTCTGACTTTAGAAGGCGTGGCAAATCCTTGTAAGCCATAAAGCCAACCGTCTGGTCCCCAGTGCAAGCTGTTTAATGTCTCATGACGATCGCGAATACCCCAACCCGTTAGTTTCACTTCGATATTAGCCATATCCGCTATGTCATCATGGTTTTTGTCGGGCACAAATAGTAAATTAGGCGGTGCACCTAGATATAAGCCATCAAAGCCAACGGCAATGGCGGAGGGAAATGCGATCCCTTCTAGAAAAACCTTTTTTGAATCTGCGATACCGTCATGATTGGTATCTTCTATAATCAAAATTCGGCTGTTACCCGCTTTAGAAAAACCAAATCCACGGGACTCATAATCTCGATTTTCAGCAACCCACAAACGGCCTTTATCATCCCAACAAAAAGCCATGGGCTGCGTGATGGTGGGCTCAGCGGCCCAAGCATTTACCTTAAAACCTGGCTTTAAAGTCATGGCGGCCGTGGCTTCTGCCGGGTTTAGAAATTTGGCATCCCGACCTTCTTGCTGGGCCACTCCCCAAAGTGCCGTGGAACCTCCACCCATGTTAAACGACATGTCTTGCCCGCTGTAAAAGGTCCATAATTTGTTGATTTCCAAGTCGGTAAGGTCTCCGGTATAGACAAGGATTTCATGTTTGATGGTTTCGATTTTCCCTTTTTTGATTTCCCAATTTGCTTTTCTTGCTCGGGCTACTCCGATGCCCAATTGGTTATCGACCCGCCAATGCTGTGGAAATCCATTATTTTCAGGATGATCAAAAACGGCTATGTGGGCTCGGTCTTTGCGTCCTTCGATTTTAATGCCGACATCGACCCAATTGGATCTTTGGCCTTCTGCTTTTTCATTTTTTTGCCTAGCTCCATTGTTCACTTCGCCGTCGATGCCTTCTTTCCACGGCATGCGAACAAATAACCCGCCATAATCATACATACCGATGGTGACATCTGTTTTTGCCTCGCCAGTCCAAATTAATTTGAGCAAATATTTTCCATTTTCCTCCCGCATGGACCAAGTTTGGGTTTCGGTCAATACTGCATTTCCCTTCTCGTCCAATAAATCGTATACGGTTTCCCATTTCACTTCATTGCCACTGTTTTTAATGACGCTGGCTTTTGATTTTCGCCAATAATCACCTTCTGGATGGTGGAAGTAATCACGTCCATTGACCCGGGTATACCCCCAATAGATCCCAGTTTGGTGCTTGTGATGTCCTGGGCTATATTCAGTTAAGACGCCATTGCCGTCTGGGGCTACGAGTGGATGAAGAAAGGGCCTGAAATTATCTTTGGTTACTTGGGTTAGAATGGGTGATTTTCCCTTTTTACGGAAAATGGATATACTACTTGTTTTAGCATCTTCGATGATGTGTAAGCTGGTAATTTTTAATGGGCCGGATTTTGTTTTATTGCTTTGTGCCAACGATAACTGGGCAAATATTGCGAAAAAAAATAGGCAATACAGGAATATTTTTTTCATAAGTTTAAGATGCACACGAATAATTAGAGTTCTTTTGAGCTTCTAGAGCTTTCATTCGAATGTAGTAATTATTTGAGTTTAAATAAAACTTTGCTTGTAATAAATGAGAGTTTTACAATTTGAAATTATTTGAATGGTAAACGGATATTTTCTGTTGATCAGGTAGTTGATAAAAGCAAATTAAGGTTTTTTTTATGTCCTTTAGCTTTACTAACTTTCTAAAAGTTAGTAAAGCTTAGGACATAGAGGTTTTTTCAATATCGATTTTATGGCATCAGTTCTATTTGATTATTTACTTAAATTGGGAATCTTATTTGACCGGTCAATTTCAATGGCAATTTGCCTTGATAAACGAATCCGCTTCTGAATGGGCACGTTTTTTAGTTTTTTGTATTTAAGACTATTTTTTACTCTATCATTGAACAAACTTCCCATAAATTTCGCCTTGGTTTTCCCAAACTACAAATGATTCTTGTTCATTTAATGATTTTAAAATGGGATATCGACCTTCGCCTGCTAATTGGGCTTCTGAATTTTGGGAACTTTTTGTATATATTTTTCCTTGTACATGCCAAGCCATGAAAATGGTTTGTTGGCCCACGGAAATAGAGCCATTCCTGCCTTCAGATATTTTAATTTCTTTTGAATCACCTTCCTTGGAAAGGTATAAATTCCCTTCTCTTCTCCACACTGAGACAATTTTGTTATCCTGGGTAAATGCCAAAGATCCCCCGTCCATAGGGCAGGCATTCAATTTCCAGGTACCTTCGCCTTGTTTCTCTAAGGCCTTAAACGTTTGACCTTCATCAAAAGAGTGAATGGTGTACATATCTCTTGAGCCTTTAATCCAATTTCTGAACATGATGGTTATTCGATTTTGATTAAAAATGATGTTGGGTTGACAACATTCACAAATAGTTGAATCAGGTGAAGCGTAAATGAGTTTATTGGGTTGCCAAATTCTCCCATCATTATTTGATAGGGTTGACATCAGTTTGTTTTTTTTATTTCCTCTCAAATCCAACCAGATGACCATAAACTTTCCTTTGGAATTAGTCGCTATTGCGTTAAAACCTTCCTTGGCCACTTCTGGTATGTCATTGATGAGTTGATGTTTCCAACGAGGGTCTTTTAGTTCCTTTCGATAGGCGTGTACATTTCCTTTTTTGTCGATGGCCGTAATGATGATCGAATGGTTTGAACTGGCAATTCTGGGACCTCTGGACATGCCTAAATGCAAGCCGGTCAATGAGTCTACGATTTGTGGTTCAGAAAAATGCTGGCCTTTGTCTGTCGATTTCGAATAGTAAATGGTATTCTTTAAGCCAAAAACCAAATCAATATTTCCATTTTTATGAACATAGAAATCAGGCTGCATGCCTTTTTGAGTAAATAGTTTTTTTTGGCTGAATGCCAAAAAAGGAATCAGGAGAAGTAGGATTAGTTTATTCATTTTCATTTTGTTTAAAACAGCTGTATGTAATTTGGCATAAAATTACCAAATCAATTTAAGCATTAGTTTGCATTTTTGAATGGGGTTTTAAATTTGTTGGCCATAAATTATATTTTGGAAATAAAGGTTAATATAGCGTATTAGTTGGGCGCATAATACCTGTTTATATTTGTGGGTGGAAATTATATTTTACTACAAGTGAATGTCATTGTTTTTAAATGATTAAAATGAAGTATTTATTTTTGTTTTTAACCTTTCTTTTTAGTGATAGGTTGTTGGCCCAAAATAAGAATTTGGTGCATCAACTGGTTAGAAATAAATATTTAATTGCTTTATGGGACTTTAAAGAACCCAAAGGAGAGAAAAGGAAATCATTATTAGGCCCTTATGCATTATCCGAAATGGATGGGCAAATTGATCGACTGGATGAGGGGCCTCTTTCTGGATATTCTGCTAAATTTGGCCATGGAGCATATTTGTCTTTAAAAAATGATCAGATAGGGCTTTTGAATATTCACGGATGCCAACAAGGCATAACGGTGATGGCTTGGGTTAAATGGACGGGTGAAACCACGGGATTTGTTGGTGGCATGTGGAATGAATACTTAGATGGCGGAAAGCGTCAATACGGACTTTTTGTTTCTTTGCCGTATTATAATGGTAAAAATCAAGTCTGTGGCCATATTTCCTTGACGGAAAAACCTACGCCGCCCTTTCCTTATTCGAGTGATTATTCGGCCAGTCAACAAGAAGTAAAGGCGAATGAATGGACTTTTATTGCTTTTACTTATGATGGCGAGTATATTTGTTCGTATGTCAATGGACAATTTCAGTTAAGAGAAAAAGAACTCATCCTTAATACGAAGGGATTTGAAGGGTATCCAGATGGTTACTCAGTAAAAACAATTTGATTTTAAACTATATCGATTTTAAAATTTTTAATTGATATTAATTTAATAATTTATTTTTATAAATTTTCGCACAATGAAAAAGTTAACTATTATAATTCCTGTTTACAATGAAGGTCCTACAATACATTTTATTTTAGAAAAAATTGCTTCAGTTACGTTAATTGGTGATTTGGAAAAAGAAATTATTGTTATTGACGATTTTAGTAAGGATAATACGATTGAAAAATTGGAAAGCTATCAAAAAAATAACCCTAAGCAATTTATTAAATTATTTAAGCATTCTGAAAATAAAGGGAAAGGAGCGGCTATACATACAGGAATTAAAGAAGCTAATGGTGATATTATTGTCATTCAAGATGCTGATCTTGAATATGATCCATTAGAGTATAATTTACTTTTAAACCCCATTTTATCAAATTTAGCAGACGTTGTATATGGTAGTCGCTTCATAGGCGGTAAACCAAGAAGAATTTTATTTTTTTGGCATAGTATTGGAAATAAAATATTAACTTTTTTGAGTAATTGTTTTACTAATTTGAATTTATCTGATATGGAAACCTGCTATAAGATGTTTCGTTCAGAGGTTATTAAGTCAATTATTCTTCATGAAAACAGATTTGGATTTGAACCAGAGGTAACCTCTAAAATTGCAAAAATTAAAGGTATTCGTATTTTTGAAGTAGGTATAAGTTATTATGGTAGAACTTTTAATGAGGGAAAAAAAATTGGATGGAGAGATGGTTTTAGAGCTATTTATTGCATTTTTAAATATCACTAAATTTGTAGATGTCGTGTTATAAATTCTATTTATCATTTTAAAAAAAAATGAATTGATCATTTATTTTGATTGTTATTTTTTGAATATTTTTGCAAATCGAATTCTATACATTCTCTTAAGTAATTAATAACAATTAGATTGACTCTTTTTCGTCGCTAAATAGTACATATCATTTTAAAAAGCCTTTTTTTTGTGTTTAATTTAATCAATTTTGATGTTTAGCCTTCGCTTTTTAAAGATCTGCTTGTTTTTCTTGCTTGGAATTTTTCTTCAATTCAAAGGCTATGCTCAAAACATTGCTAGATTACGATTTGATGATGATTTTTCGTATTTAAAAGCCGATTCACTCAAAACGACTTGGAAAGAAAAAATCAAAAATCTTTCACTAGGTTCTAATTTCCAATGGAGCCTAGGCGGTGAATCGAGAGAGCAATATCAGTCTTATGAACATGTAAATTTTGGTGAGGTACCTAGCGATTTTGTTACAGATAGTCCACACCAACTCATGCATCGGATTATGTTTCATGCCAATGTGACCTATAAAAATACCTTTCGCCTTTTTGCTCAGCTAAATAATACAGCCCGATTTTTAAATCCTAATCCAATCACTTCACAAATTGATGAAAATTTGTTGTCGATTCACCAACTATTTATTGATTTTAAATTTAAAAATCATTGGATTTTTCGTGTGGGCCAACAAGAACTTGCCTATGGCTCAGAACGTTTTGTGGCTTCAAGGGAAGGTCCAAACACTCGGCTTACTTTTCAAGGTGCAACCCTTAAATATGTGAGTCCACGAAATAAATTAGATATTTTTACCTCCAAACCAATGAAAATGAATACCGGCGTTTTTGATGATGAACCCTCTTCAGAAACTCTTTCTGGTATTTATTACATGCATACTTCCAAGAAATCCAGAAATAATATAGATCTGTATTATTTAAACTTAGAAAGTAACATAAGACAATATATGTTTAATAAGGGCTTTGAAAATCGACATACTTTTGGGGCCCGAATTTATAGCGCATTGGGTCCTTGGAATTATGATGTAGAATTAGCAAAACAAACAGGATCTTTTGAAGCATTAACTATTTCATCTTTTATGGCCGTTTGGGATTTTAATGTGAGCCCTATTCAACATTTTTATCTTGGGTTTAGCGGCAATTACGTTCCTGGAGACAATTCTGCTTCAGATTCAGAACTAAATACGTTTAATACTTTGTTTGCCAAACCTCCTTTTGGTCAAACCGTTGCCTTGAATATTACTAATACGATTAATCTTAGTCCATATGTACGTTTTCAACATAGCAATAAATGGTTGGTGACATTACGCAGCTCATTTGTAACCCGAGAGAGTTTAGCTGATGGAATATTTACCCCTAATATGAACCCATTAAGGCCTATTTTGGGTAAAAAAATGGGTAGTGATGCTAGACAAGTCGGGAATATTTATGCGTTAGATGCCAATTATTTTCCGACCAAAAACATCAGTTTACAATTTGAATTAGGATATTGCGTCGCTGGCGACTACGTGAGCGATACGGGAAATGGCCAAAATGTCCTGTATTTTGCCCTTAAAAATGCATTTAAATTTTAATCCATGAGACTTTTAACCTGTGTAAAACCTGGCGAATTTGCTTATTCAAATGGCTCCGTGCCGGAATTAAAAAAAGGATACGCACTCATAAAAGTCAAACGAATTGGGATTTGTGGGACTGATTTACATGCTTTTGATGGGACTCAGCCATTTTTCAACTATCCCCGCGTGCTTGGACATGAATTAGCCGGCGAGATCCTTGAGATTGAAACCCATGCAGATTATAGAGTAGGGGATCATATCAGTATTATCCCGTATTTTTCTTGTGGAACGTGCTTTGCTTGCTCTCAGGGAAAGACGAATTGTTGCTCAAATTTACATGTTATGGGGGTACATTGTGATGGGGGAATGGCTGAATATATCTTAGTACCCATTCAATCACTATTTAAAGATATACGATTAGATTTAGATTCTTTGGCGCTTTTAGAACCCTTGGCCATCGGTGCTCACGGTATAAAAAGAGCGGAAATTAGACCTAATGAATTTGTGTTAATTGTAGGTGCAGGTCCCATTGGTTTAGGAGCTGCTGCCATGGCCCAGGTCGCTGGTGCTCAGGTGATCATGCAAGATATAAGTCAAAATCGACTAGATTTTGCCAAGGAAAACCTTCAAATTCCTTTTAGCATAAATCCAAATCAAGAAGATGCATTACAGGCATTAAAAGAAATCACTAAAGGCAATATGCCTCGAGTGGTAATCGATGCGACGGGATATAAAAAGGCCATAGAACAATCATTTCAATACATTTCACAGGGCGGAACCTATGTTTTAATTGGTTTGCAATTGGCCGAAATTTCATTTTCACACCCTGATTTTCACAAACGTGAAGCTACCCTAATGAGCAGTCGGAACGCCACACGTGAAGATTTCCATTGGGTAGCCGACTCCATTCAGCAAAAATTAATAAACCCACATGTTTTCATTTCACACAGATTGGCATTTGAGGAGGTGGCCTCTCAATTTCCTGAATTAATCAATCCGGCCAATAAGGTTATTAAGGCGATGGTAATTTTAGATTAATTTTTCTATTTAAAAGATGAAATTCAAGGGGAGGATATTTCCATATTATGAAACCTTTAAATCCTAAATTCGCCTTCGAAATTCGAATAATTAACAATAAATTCGTAAAATTTAAATTATTTATGAAGCGAATATTAGCCATCTTTTTATTCTTCTCAACCTCATATTTGAGCCATGCTCAAAAATTCCTCGAAGTTCCAGGGCTTAAGCAATTTGCTAAAATTGATACGGCCGGAATTTCTGTTTTGCCTAGCGGCCGCTATGTTAACCCGGCAGGTCAAACAATCGGTATAACCAACGATCCATATGGCATGGCAATAAGCCAAGATGGAAATTGGGCCATAACCTTACATAATGGGGTTTTCACCCGAATTGATTTACGTACAAATCAAGCGATTCGCTTCCCAAAATTTGGCACACCAAATAAGCTTTCTCCTTACGGAAAAAGTTCTTTTTTAGGTGTGGCATTTTCAATGGATAGTAAAAAAGTGTATTTAAGTGGAGGAGATGCGGGTACTGTGCTTGAAGTCGACGTGCTTACGGCTAAAGTTTTGCGAACCTTTTTTTTAGATGGTGTGGTTTCAGGAGTCACATATGAGGATAGCTTTACCTCTGATTTAACTTTTTTACCCTCAAATAATGAATTATTGGTCCTTGATCGGGCTAATTTCCGCATGGTTCGCATCAGTTTAACAGATGGGAAATTGGTACATAGCATCCCAACGGGCAGGCTGCCTTTTGGTGTGAGTTTAAGTTTAGATCACAAATATGCTTTTGTGGCTAACGTTGGCATGTATTCCTATCCGTTAGTGGAGGGGACCAACCTGCTGAATTTACAATCTCAGCATATTCCTTATCATCCCTATGGAAATGACACCAAAGAATCGCGTGAGGGTACCGTGATTAATGGAAAAAAGATTCCTGGTTTAGGTGACCCCAGATCGGATGAGGCCATGAGTGTATTCCAAATTGACCTGCAAACCAATAAAATTGTTAAAAAATATAAGCCTGGATTCCAATTGGGTGAAATGGTGGAAGAAATGGAAGTGGTCGGTGGTTCTAGCCCTAATTCGCTGGCCGTAGGATTAAAATTTGCTTATGTCAGCAATGCAACCAATGACAATATTGCCGTATTGGATTTCAAAACTCAAAAAATTAAAAGTCACATTCCGATTCAATTTTCACCTTTATTGGATAAAAGAAGGGGATATTTACCTTTTGGTCTATGTCTTTCTAAAGATGAAAAAACCCTTTATGTTACCTGTTTAGGCTTAAATGCGGTGGCGGTAATCGACTTGGTTTCTATGAAAACCAAAGGTTTTATTCCTACGGGTTGGGGCCCGACGCGCGTTTTACTTTCACCAGATGAAAAAACGATGTACGTTAGCTCCAGTAGGGGATATGGCGCCGGTCCCAATGGAGGTAATGGGTTTGAAGCACCCGTCCAAGGTACCTATGTGGGAGATATTCAGTTAGGGACATTCCAACAAATTAAAACGCCTAACACGGCTGAATTAGCCAAATTTACACAGGAGGTTTTGTCCTATACCTTTGTTCAAAAATCGATGGCTAATCGAGGAAACAAAACCTTCAACATTCAGGGTAACCTTAATTCTCCTATCAAACACATTGTTTATATCACGAAGGAAAATCGTACCTATGACGAGGTTTTTGGTCAATTTAAAGGGGCTAATGGTGATTCTTCCATCGCCCGTTATGGATTAGGAAGGACTGTTAGAGATTCAGCTCATGTCATAGAAAATGTGAATGTGATGCCCAATCATCACTTGATTTCAAAAGCATTTTCTATGAGCGACAATTTTTATTGCGACAGTGACGCCTCCATTCATGGACATCATTGGATGATGGGAGTCATTCCAAATGAATGGGTAGAAACCAATTCAAGTGTCTCGAAATCAGCAAAAATATTTTCGAAAGCACCGGGTAGACGTTTTCCAGGTTCAACGGGGAGTATGGATCCTGAAGATTTTGCTGAGGTTGGCGGACTTTGGGAAGCCTTAGAAAGAAAAAATATTTCGTTTTATAATTTTGGAGAGGCGAATGAAACGGGGCATGTCCGTGAAGATTGGTTTGATACCCTCACTGGAGCGGGTCATGTGGTCATGGTACCGATGCAAAAAGCCTTATATAATCGTACAAGTCATAATTATGCAGGATTTAATACGAGTATTCCGGATCAATTCAGAGTAGCGCAATTTGAAGAAGAATTCACCAAAATGTGGTTGAAAGGAAAAGAAAAGATGCCTTCGCTAGTGACGATCCAATTGCCTAATGATCATGGGACGGATCCTAGTGCCGTGGATGGATTTCCGTTCAAGGAATCTTATATGGCCGACAATGATTTAGCCTTAGGTCGTATGCTTCAGTTTTTATCGCATACGCCCTATTGGAAAAACATGTTGGTCATCGTAACTGAGGACGATCCTCAAGGAGGGGTGGACCACATCGATGCGCACAGAAGTGTTTTGATGTTGGCAGGTCCCTATGTTAAGCGTGATTATGTGTCGCATACTCATGCCAATTTTGGATCTATTTTACGCGTGATTTATACGTTGTTGGGCGTTCCACCCGTGAATCATTACGATCAGACCGCCAGTGTATTAGATGATTTTTTTGTGGAGAAGCCTAATTTTAAGCCCTATCAATTTGTGTTTCCTGATACACGGATTTTTGATGCGGATAAAACGATGATTAAGTACAATCGGACGATCGACTGGCGTAAGATTAAGAAAACAGTGGAGATGGATGACGTGGATGATGCAAGAAAAAACTTTTAAATTTGAACTTTAATTTTTTGCTTTATAGTTTATTTCAAATTTTTATTAATTTTTAACTTAGTTTTGACAAATTTTAAATTTTAATCCCTTACCCAAATGAAAAATGTTTTAATGATTGTTGGCCTGATGGCTTTAGGTTTTACGGCCACTGCTCAAAAATGGAGTGTAGATAAAGCTCACTCTAAAGTTGGTTTTAGTGTTGTTCACATGATGCTTTCTGATGTTGAAGGCTCTTTTAAAATTTCTGATGCTACTTTAACAACGACTAAAGATGATTTTTCAGACGCTCAATTTGAATTAACAGCTGATGTAAATTCAGTATTTACGGATGTTGATCGTCGCGATACTCACTTGAAGAGCGCTGATTTCTTTGATGCAGCAAAATTTGCTACTATTTCTTTCAAGAGTAATTCATTCAAGAAAGTGGCTGATCGCAAGTATAAATTGACAGGCGAATTAACGATGCACGGAGTAACTAAAATGGTGACTTTGGATGGTACTTTGAATGGTGTGTCGACCAACAAAGCGGGTAAAAAAATTGCCGGATTTAGATTTACTGGAACCCTGAATCGTACAGCATTTGGTGTTGGTACAACAATACCAGTAGTTGTGGTAGGCGAAGAAATTGAATTAAAAGCGAACGGAGAATTTGTTCAGAATTAATCTTTTTTTACATGTTGAAAGAAGGGCGATCATAGGTCGCCCTTTTTTTATGCTGTTTTTTTCACACGAATGAAGTATAATAGCAAGAAACATATACTACCATTTAATATCAGCTTAGCAAAGCCAAATCCCCCAAATAAGGATTGAGATTGTGTTTCTAAAATAAAAGTCAAAATGGGGGAGCCTAAGCATACGATCGGTACTAGTTTATCGCGGACTTGTAGTTTGGTAAATAAACCAAACGAAAATAACCCTAATAAGGGCCCATAGGTATATCCGGCCAAGTTAAATACGGCTGCAATTAATTCTTGATTGTTGAACATATGAAACAATCCAATCACCACAAAAAACACAAATGAAAATCCTAGGTGTACTCGGTGTTTGATTTTTTTTCTTTTTTCCTCTTTGAATTTCTCAATACTTAGAAAATCAATACAAAATGAAGTGGTTAAAGCCGTCAGTGCTGAATCCGAACTCGCATAAGATGCGGCTATAATTCCGAGCAAAAAAGTAACAGCGGCCAGTGTGCCAAATTGGCCTCCCAGCGCAAGCATTGGATATAATTCATCTGTTTTTGCAGGTATGGCTATGTGGTTTACCTGCGCATAGATGTACAATAATGCTCCTAATGACAAGAAAAGTATATTGATAAAAAGCAATATCCAATAAAACCAAAACATGTTTTTTTGAGCTTCGCCAATCGACTTACAAGTCAGATTTTTTTGCATTAAATCTTGGTCTAAGCCCGTCATAACGATGGCAATAAATACACCGGCTAAGAAGTCTTTTCCGAAAAAATGCGGGCTTTTCCAGTCCCATTCAAACATATGGGAATATTTGCTATCAGAAATGGTTTGAATCATATCCCCTAAGCCCATGTTCATTTGTTGGCCCACCAAATAAATGGTAATAAACAAGGCGACTAGTAAAAAAAGTGTTTGTAAGGTATCTGTCCAAATGATGGTTTGAACACCTCCCCGATGCGTATATAACCAAATAAGTGCGATGGAAATAAAAACGGTGACGACAAATGGAACACCAATGGGCGCAAATATGGCAATTTGTAGGACGTTGACCGCTAAATATAACCTAGCTGCTGATCCAATGGTCCTAGACAAAAGAAAGAAGGCAGAACCTGTTTTGTAGGACCAAAAGCCAAACCGTTTTTCTAGGTAGCCATAGATCGAGATCAGATTCATGCGGTAATAAAGGGGCATTAACACGAGGGCTATGGTTAAATAGCCTAAAGAATGGCCTAGTATTAATTGGAAATAGGTGAATGAAGTTTTGCCAACGGCCCCTGGAACGGAAATAAAAGTTAATCCAGAGATGGAAGTGCCGATCATCCCAAAAGCAACCAACCACCAGGGTGATTGCCTATTGGCCGTGAAAAATGCATTTGTATCAGCTCCTTTTGACGTGTAATACGAGATGTACAAAAGCAAAGCAAAATAGATGGCTAGAATTCCACCGGCTAATTGGACAGACATAGGTGATTAAAAGGATTTTTTTTTAAATTTGTAATAGGTCATTTTTAATTGAATCAAAAATATGGAATTCTCCGTAGATAACGTTTCTCAATATCATTTTTCTTTTGGCGACCAAGAGAAATGGCAGGAAGAAATTTCAGTCCAAGTGGAGGAGGAAGTAGTGCCCGCACATCAATTGGTCGTATATAATGATGAGGTCAATTCGTTCGAATATGTTATTCTAACGTTGATTGAGGTGTGTAATCATACGGCCGAACAGGCGGAACAATGTACCTTAATGATTCATTTCAAAGGCAAATGTGGCGTAAAATCAGGTGAATTTGACGAATTAGTATCTATGAGAAATGAGATTTGCCGTAGAGGCATATCCGCAGAAATTGAATCTTTTCAAAACTAATATGATGCATACCTATCCTTCTCGAATCATTGAACAAGCCGTAGAGGAGATATCTAAACTTCCTGGGATTGGGAAAAAGTCGGCCTTGCGATTAGCTTTGCACCTCTTAAAACGACCTGAATCTCAATCTTTACAATTAGCGCATGCGGTGGTCCAACTAAGAACTGAAACTCGGTACTGCCCTACGTGTCACATGATTTCTGATGGAGATTTGTGTGGAATTTGTGCCAGCAATAAGCGTGATGAGTCTATTTTGATGGTGGTGGAAGATTTAAGAGATGTTTTAGCCATTGAAAATACGGGCCAATATACGGGACTTTACCATGTGCTTGGGGGTATTATTTCTCCCTTATCCGGTATATCACCTTCTGATTTGACGATTGAATCTTTAGTGGAAAGAGTCGCTTCAGGAAATGTAAAGGAGGTGATTTTAGGTTTAAGCCCGACGATGGAAGGGGATACGACCGCTTTTTATTTAACGAAAAAATTATCAGATTACACCATTAAAATTTCGACAATCGCAAGAGGAATTCCGATTGGTGGAGATTTAGAGTATACAGATGAAATTACCCTCGGCCGAAGCATAGTAGGCCGAATTGTTTACGAATAGTAAAAACAAATTTAAAATGAAACGTATCAATTTTTTGCAAAGTTCGCTCGCTTTTTTAGGAGGTAGTTTTTTGCTTTCAAGTTTCAAAACGAAAGGTGTTCAAATGGATATCATGGAAAATACACCCTTTGTACTTCCATCGCTTCCTTATTCTTTTGAGGCATTAGAACCTCATATAGACCGAATGACGATGGAAATTCACCATGATCGCCATCATAAAGCGTATGTCGACAATTTAAATAAGGCTGTAATAGGCTCACCTGTTGCATCGTTGTCTTTAGAGGAATTGTTGGGTCAGATCAGCAAACAAGCACCAGTGATTAGAAATAATGGGGGAGGACATTGGAACCATAGTTTTTTCTGGCAAATTTTAAGTCCTGCGAAAGGATTGCAAGCAAGTGCGGCTTCATTAGCGCAAATCAATCAAGATTTTGGAAGTCTTGATAATATGAAAGTTGAATTCAATAAAGCAGCTACCACTCGTTTTGGTTCGGGTTGGGCTTGGTTATTGTGGAGCAATGGAAAATTAGTTATCTCGTCGACGGCCAACCAAGACAACCCATTGATGGATATCGCCGAGGTGAAAGGAACACCTATTTTAGCTTTAGACGTTTGGGAACATGCCTATTATTTGAAATATCAAAATAAGCGTGCCGACTATATTAATGCATTTTGGAACGTAGTTAATTGGGATTTTGTGTCTCAACAATTTGATAAAATAAAAAAATAATATGCTTTTAGAAGAAATACCTTCCTTAGATTTAGCTGATTTCAGATCTTCTGATCCCATCCGTAAAGCCAAATTTGTTGAAGAATTAGGACAAGCTTTTAACACGATTGGTTTTGTGGCCATTAAAGGTCATGGCTTGTCTGAACCATTCACTCAATCACTTTATGAGCACGTTGAAACGTTCTTTAAATCTCCTGATGAGAAAAAGAAAGCGTATGAAATCCCAGGTATATTTGGACAGCGCGGCTATATAGGTAAGGGGAAGGAAACAGCCAAGGGTTTTAATGTGCCTGATTTAAAGGAATTTTACCATGTAGGTCAGCCATTTAAAGAGGATGGCGACTCGGTATGGGATGAATATCCGGCTAATGTGTTTCCAAGCGAATTTCCTGATTTTCAAAAATATACAGTGGACGCATTCCAAACACTAGAATCAGCTGGGAAATCGTTGCTTCAAGCGATTGCGCTTTATTTAAATTTACCTGAGGATTATTTTGAACCCAGAGTGGTCAATGGAAATTCCATCTTACGAGCCATTCATTATTTTCCCATAGAAAATCCTGACTCAATGCCTGAAGGGGCCGTTCGAGCGGCAGCTCATGGAGATATCAACCTGATTACCTTATTAATGGGGGCTTCTGCTGAAGGTTTGGAAGTGTTGAGAATGGATGGGAAATGGATTCCCATTACGGCCCTACCAGACCAAGTCGTGGTCAATGTGGGGGATATGTTGGACCGATTAACCAACCACAAGCTTAAATCTACGATTCACCGGGTGGTTAATCCTCCTCGAGAAAAGATGGGGACTTCTCGCTTTTCCATTCCATTTTTTATGCACCCAAGATCCGAAATGGATTTAAAGTGTCTAGATTCTTGTGTTTCGGGGGAATTTCCAAAATTGTATGTGGATATGTCTGCTGGAGAATTCCTGAATGAACGCTTAATTGAATTAGGTCTGAAGGTGTAAGAAAAACATGAAAAGGCCCAAACATCTGGAATTTTTATGGGATGTATTGATTATGGCTTCAACTTCTTTTGGAGGCCAGCAAGTTCATATGGCTTTGTATTTAGAGCGATTAGTAAAAAAGAAACAGTATTTATCAGAGGATGAGCTTTTTGAAATACATGCTTTATGTTCTGTTCTTCCCGGACCTACTTCGACTCAGGTTTTAACGGCGATTGGTTTAAAGCGGGGAGGGACTAGTTTAGCCTATTTAACTACCTTGATGTGGATTAGTCCCGCCATTTTTATTATGACCTTGGCGGCATTTGGGATGACCTATCTTCAAAACAAAGCTATTTTGCATTTTGTACTTCCGGTAGGAGTAGGGCTAATTCTTCAATCGGGCTATGTCATGGTCAAAAAAGTCATCCATGGACCTTTGTACGTATTGATTTTATTGCTAACCATTTTCATTGGCATATTATTTCCCAACCCATTTATTTTCCCTTTGGTTATTGTACTAGGGGGACTTATTTCTTCCTTTAATTATAAGTTATTTCCTAGACAGAACAAGCATAAGATGGTCATTCCTTGGGCTAATTTTCACCTGTACTGGGGTTTACTCGTATTTTTGGCTTTGATGGGTCATTTTACAGATTATTTCCCCATCCGTATTTTTGAGAATTTTTACCGAAATGGCAGTCTGGTTTTTGGTGGTGGTCAAGTATTAGCCCCCGTGCTTTTTACCGAATTTGTGGAATTTAAGCACTTGATTTCTTCAGATGATTTTTTAACTGGAATGGCTTTGTCCCAATCTTTGCCGGGTCCTGTGTTTGCACTCACGTCCTATTTGGGTGTTTTATTAATGAAAGATTATGGGTTCATAGGCCAATTGACGGGCAGTGCGATCGGGGCTTTAGGGGTGTTTTTGCCGGGTACTTTTATGATATTTTTTGTTTTTCGAATTTGGGGCCAACTCAAACAATATCGATTTATAAGGGCTTCTTTGGCAGGTATTCAGGCTGCTTCAGTAGGCCTAACTGGGGTGGCAGTATATGCTTTTTTGAATCCAATCGTGATGATTGGCGATTGGATTGCCTTATTTGTTATTCTGAGTACATTTTTATTGTCCCAATATACCCGTTTGCCATCGATTATATTATTTATGATGGCGCTATTCGCAGGTTTTTTATTAGGCTAAAATATTAAGTAAATATTGCCCATACCCACTTTTAACGAGGGGCTTTGCAATGGATTTTAATTGTACTGCGTCAATGTAGCCCATTCGATAGGCGACTTCCTCAATACAGCCAATTTTCATTCCTTGCCTTTCTTCGATCACCTGTACAAACTGACCCGCTTGCATTAATGAGGCGAATGTGCCAGTATCTAACCAAGCCGTACCTCTATTTAATATGCCCACAGACAATTTCCCACGCTTCAAATATTCTTTGTTGACGTCCGTTATTTCATACTCACCACGTGGGGATGGAGCTATGTTTTTGGCAATTTCTACGACATCATTATCATAAAAGTAAAGTCCAGGAACCGCATAATTCGACTTAGGGTTAGTAGGCTTCTCTTCAATGGAGATAACTTTGTTCTCTGAATTAAACTCAACAACCCCGTATCTTTCTGGGTCATTCACTGAATAAGCATACACAACACCACCAATCGGGTCATTATTAGCCTGCAATAATTTACTCAATCCTGATCCATAAAAAATATTATCTCCTAAAACTAAGGCAACTTTATCCTTGCCAATGAATTTTTCGCCGATGACAAAGGCCTGAGCAAGCCCATTGGGTTCTGGTTGGGCCGCATATTCAAACCGACATCCCAAATTACTTCCATCGCCTAATAATTTCTCGAAATTGGGTAAATCATGAGGCGTCGAAATGATCAAAATCTCTTTGATCCCAGCGAGCATTAAAATGGAAAGCGGGTAATAAATCATGGGTTTATCGTAAATAGGCATTAATTGCTTACTGACCGCTAATGTTAATGGATGAAGTCGAGTGCCGGATCCTCCAGCTAAAATGATACCTTTCATAGTTATCTGCCTTGATACATGTTTGTATAATATTTTTGATAATCACCCGAAGTGACTTCATTTAGCCATTTTTCGTTGGTTAAATACCAATCGACCGTTTTTTCTAAACCCTCTTCAAATTGGAGGGATGGCTGCCAACCTAATTCTTTCATGATTTTATTTGCGTCAATCGCATACCTTAAATCATGCCCCGCTCGGTCAGTGACATAGGTGATTAATTGGGTCGAAGTACCGGTAGGCCGACCCAGTTTTTCGTCCATTATTTTACATAAAAGATGTACCAAATCGATGTTTTTCCATTCATTAAATCCACCAATGTTGTAAGTATCACCTATTTTTCCATCATGAAAAACGGTGTCAATCGCCCTTGCATGATCTATAACGAAAAGCCAATCGCGCACATTTTCCCCTTTTCCATACACGGGTAATGGCTTATTGTGCATGATATTATGAATCATTAATGGGATTAACTTTTCCGGAAAATGATTAGGTCCGTAATTATTGGAGCAATTAGTAATGACCGTGGGCAAGCCATAAGTCTCATGAAATGCCCTAACAAAATGATCTGAACTTGCTTTAGAAGCTGAATAGGGTGACCTAGGATCGTACGGGGTGGTTTCAAGAAAAAATTCTTCTGGATTATGTAATTCTCCGTAAACTTCATCCGTAGAAATGTGATAAAACCTTTTTCCTTCAAATTGGCCATTCCAATACCTTTTAGCCGCTTGTAAAAGATTGACAGTACCTAAAACGTTCGTTTTCACAAAGGCTAATGGATCAGTAATGGATCTGTCGACATGAGATTCCGCCGCCAAATGTAAAACACCTTCAAATTTATGTTCGGCAAAGAGTCTATCTATTTCTTCTGCATCGGTGATGTCAGCTTTGATAAAATGGTAGTTTGAAGCTTTGGATACGTCTTCATTATTGGCCAAATTTCCTGCATACGTAAGCGCATCTAGGTTATAGATTTGATATTCGGGGTATTTGTTGACAAACAAACGCACCACATGTGACCCAATAAAACCCGCTCCTCCGGTGATTACAATTTTTTTCATATACTTATCATAGGGCTTTTTGCCAAGCCCAAGCGTCTTGTAAGGATTCTTCTAAACTTCTTTTTGACGTCCAGCCTAATACATCTTTTGATTTTCCAATGGCCGCATAAACGGAGGTGATATCGCCTGATCTTCGAGGTTTTAATTCGTAATTCACTTTTTCTCCTGTCGTCTTTTCAAAGGCGTGAATAATTTGTAAAACGGAAGTTCCTTCTCCGGTACCTACATTGAAAAAATCGTAGTAGGAAGAAGCATCTTTTTGTGTTAAAAGGTGTTGCAAAGCTTTTACATGAGCCTCAGCTAAGTCACAAACATGAATATAGTCTCTAATGGCTGAACCATCAGGCGTAGGATAGTCGGTGCCAAAAACCTGAAGTGGCCCCCTTAATCCCGCGACAGATTGGGTTAAAAAAGGAATTAAATTAGCCGGAGGGCCCAAGGGTAACTCACCTATTAATGCACTTGGATGGGCACCAATGGGGTTAAAGTAACGAAGCGAAATGGCTTTTAAATCGTTGGAGGCATATGTAGTATCCGCAATAATTTCCTCACACATTTGCTTCGTGTTCCCATAAGGTGAAATGGCAACTTGTACGGGTGATTTTTCAGTGACTGGAAGTTCGGCCGGTTGGCCATAAACGGTACAGGAACTTGAAAAAACAAGATTTTTAATGTGGTGTTCCTGCATTTTCTCCAAGAGTAAAATGGTGGAAGCCACATTATTTTTATAATATTTTAAGGGATTGTCCACAGATTCACCTACTGCTTTTAACGCGGAAAAATGAATAATACCTTTAATTTTATGTTCATTAAATACTAGATCGTATGTTTTGGGATCGTTAATATCAAGGTTATAATAAGTAACCGGGGCCTGGCAAATGGTTTCTAACTGCTGAATAACTTGAACGGATGAATTGGAGAAATTGTCTGCGATTATGGGGTTAAAACCGTTTTCCTTTAAAACAACATAGGTATGAGAACCTATAAATCCTGCGCCGCCAGTAATTAAAATATTCATTTTTTTCTTTTCAGATTAAATCAATGACAAATTTAGGTCGATTTTCCCCTTTAAAAAAATTATGCGTTAAAACATTTATTGTGAGGTCTTTTTAGGTGAACTTTTTTGATTTAACGCGAATAGTCTATATTTTTGAATGTAATTATTCTAAAAATGACTGAGCCCGCGATTAAAGCAATGATTCAATTGATGGACGACTCTGATCAAGAGGTGGTTCAAATGGTGGAGAACAAGATTAGAACCTTGGGCCCAGCGATCATTCCTATACTAGAATCAGAGTGGGAAAATCTGAGTTTAAATCCAATTTTACAAGTAAAAATTGAAAATTTGATTCATGATTTCCAATTAGAATCCATGAAAAGCAAGTTGATGCATTGGAAGCAGGGTGGGGCGATGGATTTATTGGAAGGGATGTGGATCATAGCTACGTATCGTTTTCCTGATTATTCATTTGCGACTTTAAAACAGGAAATGGAACAATTGTATTTTGATGTTTGGCCACAAATTAGGGAGAATTTGCATCCGATGGACCAAGTTAAGGTATTGAATGGAGTGATTTTTGAGCAATTGAAATTCGGGGCTAACACGAAAAACTTTCATGCCGCTAACAACTCCTTTTTAAACGTTGTTTTAGAATCCAAGAAAGGAAATCCAATTAGCCTTTGTGTTATTTATATGTGGATTGCTCAGAAATTGGGCTACCCGATTTATGGGGTAAACTTGCCAAATTTGTTTGTATTAACTTATAAACAAAAAGAAACGCAGTTTTATATTAATGTGTTTAATAAGGGTTTGATTTTCAATCGAGTGGACATAGACAATTATTTGGCTCAATTAAACCTGACACCTAATGATATTTATTATAATCCATGTTCTAATTTAGAAATTATCCGTCGGGTATTGAGAAATTTAATTATGGCTTATGAGAAGTCGGGAGATGAAGATTATAAGGCTGAATTGACGGATTTAATTGCTTCTCTTGACTAGTTGACGATGGCGATGGAACAGGCAAAATGTTCAAATTCCTCCATGCTAATCGATATTTTTTTGTCCCTCACATGTATTTCAAATGAATTAGTAGCTAATTGAGGTAGCTGGATATCTGGCTGGAATGCTAAACCCGGAACCCCCATCGCCTTGTAAATAGCTTCTTTACAAGCCCAAGCCATGGTTAAATGGGCATGTGAGTCATGCCAACGATTCCATTCTTCTGCAGATAAAAATCGAGGGCCAATTTTCTCTACATTTCTACCATATCGTTCTAGGTCGATGCCAACTGGTTTTTCATGGCTAATCACTGCGGCCACAAATGGAAATGAATGACTTAGGGAAATGTGAAAATTGGATGAGTCAAAATAAGGTCTATTCCTTTCATCTTTTCTTAAATCCCAAGGACCCTTCGAAAGTTGTTGGCATAAATTCCAAAGACAAAATCTAGCAGCTGATGATTCTATTTTTTTTTGTGAGGCACTATTTTCCGGAGACTTGTGTGTGAGCCAATTTTCTGGATAGGTTTGAAAAAAGGGTAGATCCTCAGTAATTTCCCAAATCATCCATTGCAATGATTGGGAGGATAATTGTAATGAATGAGATGAAATTTGAGGCATGAATGAATGTATTTACTTGTAAAATTATCATTTTTGTAATTAAGTATTTTTTTAAATTTTACTTGTTGAGTCAAAATCTTGGAAATTAATAGAATTGACACTTTTTCAGGGCATAAGGCCCCCATTTTTTCACTAGAAGAGGGGAGGGAACCCCATTTTATTTATTCGGCAGGTTCGGATGGTTGGGTGGTTGAATGGAATTTACAGAAACCAGATGTGGGTAAGGTTTTGGCACATATAGAGGGGTCAGTTTATTGCTTAAAATTAGATAGGTCCATGGATGTTTTATGGGTGGGGCAAAATTTTGAGGGAATCCATGGGGTTCAAATCAGCGATCAGCGCCGCGTATTTTCTATTGCCATGCCTAAGAAGGCTATTTTTGATATTTGTTTTTGGGGCAATCAAGTTTGGGTCGCACACGACCATGGCTTGATTTCAGTGATTGATAAAGAAAGCCAACAACTTATTAAGCACATCAAAGCGGGGGATAAAAGTGTGCGAAAATTTTGTATTTTGGGTCAAGATAAAATAGCCATAGGGTTTAGTGATGGTTTTATTCGTGTTTTCAACAAGAACTTTGAATTGGAATTCGCGTGGCTCGCACACGAGTTATCTGTGTTTTCAATGATTTATGAGGAGTCCTTTAATTATTTACTTTCTGTCGGCCGAGATGCTAAGTTGAAACGTTGGTTCCTAGATGGTGAAAAGACTCATTTAGACCAAGAAGTGGCCGCTCATATTTATGCCATCCATGATGTGGTCACGAGTCCTGATCAACAATTTTTTGCGAGTGCAAGCATGGATAAAACCATTAAAATATGGAATGCAAGCGATTTGGCATTATTGAAAGTTATTGACGCACCTCGGTATGGCTCTCATAAAAACTCGGTAAATAAATTGCTATGGTCCTCATATCAAGATTATTTGGTTTCAGCTTCAGACGATAAAAATATTTCTATTTGGAAAATACATTAAAGATTTTATTTATTTTAGCAGTTATATGAGTGATAAAAAGCAAATTCCGGAGGTAGCGTTTTCAAGATCATTTCGCGGATATGATATATCTGAGGTAAATGAATATATTCAACAAGTGAATGCCTATGAGGTTTCTGTTCAGCATACGATTGAAAAATTGGAGTCCAAATTAGGCGATTTAGAAACGGAAATAACACGCCTACGAGAGATGGAATCATCCTTATTTCGGGCCATGAAAATGGCTGAAGAAGCGCAGGAGCATTGGAAAATTAAAATGGCGCAAGAGGCTGAGGAACAAAAAATAAGCGCTCAAAAACTTGCAAAAAAAATCATAGAGGATTCCACTAAGGAGGCCGAGAAAATTAAATTTTTAGCGGAGTCCGAAAAGAAGCAATTGTTGATGGGAGCCATTCAGGAGTTGAAAGAGCAGGAGCGGGGATTAAAAGCTTTGAAAGAGGCTCAGCGTGAAATAGCTAGGCAATTATCTGCGGTGGCCAATTTGACCTTAGGCCAATTAAGTTCATGGGAAAGTTTGAAAAATGAAGTTCCTGAAATTTTACCCATTGAAAAATTAGAGAATGAAAAGGTAATCGTAAAAAAAGCGAGTATAGTAAAGAAGTCGAATGTCGCTAAGGAGAAGGGGGATTTACGTAAAATAAATCAAGCAAAACCCGTGCCTAAAAAGAATGTCAATCTAAAAAAGAAATTGGCGAAGTCTGATTTGTCCACAGAAAATGGGGGAGATGATGGTTTACCCACTTTAAATAAAGTATTAGCGGCCTACGCTAAATCTACCGGCCCCAAGGGTAAAATAGGGGACATAAATTAATCTAGATGCGCGTTTGGCAGATTAAACTGGACCATTTGAAATTCTTTTCGTTTCATGGATTGCTTCCAGAAGAGCGTATTTTAGGAAATGAGTTCACCTTGTCGGTTTCTGTGGATC
>CAMDRO010000010.1 GCA_945906795.1 Spirosoma fluviale | reverse complement strand
TTTTGGGATAATATCGCTTTTTAATTACCTTTGTCGGGTAAAAAATAAGATTACGTGTTGATAAATAAACATTTATTCTAGTTCGGCATCTGAGACAAAACTACAAATAAATTATGTAGAACGGTCGGAAGCCGTTCTATTTTGTTTTTCAGGAATCTAAATAAATTAATTAAGATGGCACAGTTCCAATATTATACAGCTGAGGCGGTAGAAAAGTTAAAGGCTGAGTTGCATTCGTTGAAATTTCAAGGACGTCAAGATATGGCTAAGCAAATTGCCGAGGCTCGAGACAAAGGAGATTTGAGTGAGAATGCTGAATATGATGCGGCAAAAGATGCGCAAGGTTTATTGGAATTAAAAATTTCAAAATTAGAACAAGTCGTGGCCAATGCAAGGGTGTTAGACGAATCTACGATTGATATTTCAAAAGTATCCATTTACTCAATTGTTCAGATTAAAAACACAAAAAACGGAATGCTGGTTACCTATACCATTGTTTCTGAAGAGGAAGCGGATTTAAAAACGGGTAAAATTTCAGCATCTTCTCCGTTTGGTAAAGGTTTGCTCGGAAAGCAAGTGGGTGATTTAGCTCAGATTACGGCGCCAGCTGGAAACTTGGAATTCGAAATTATGTCAATCTCAAGATAAAAATTTTGACTCATTGAATAGTATAATCCCAATCTATATCGTTGGGATTTTTTGTATTTTAGCTTTTATGAATATAAGTTTTGGGCAGCCAATATTTTTATGGGGATTATTGAGCATTGGGGTACCCATCTGGCTTCATTTCATAAATAAGAAAAGCACATCTACCTTATTTTTCTCCGATATTCGCGTGTTAAAGGGGACCCCTACCCAAGGAAAGGGATTTCGCTTCCTTCATGATTTAGTCCTGTTATTGTTCCGAATTTTGGCTTTAGTTGCTTTGATATTAGCTTTTGCTCAGCCAAAAAACATAGGCTTTGTGAAAGACAATTCCTCTGAAACGTATTTATTTGTGGATAATCATGTGGGACTTATGGAGGGGAATCGGGCTGCATTTAATTCTTTGGCGGTTGAAATGCCTCGATCAAAAAAACCGGTCTTTTTACTCTTAAATTCATTCCAGAATGCTGAATTTGAGTCTAAAACATGGAATGAGGTGCTTGATGGATGGCCAAGTTTGAAAATGAGCGAAAGGGTGGGCCAACCCAAAACAATGATCGATCGAATAGGTGCAATTCATGAAGAACAAAATGCGGGCTCAAATCCCAAGCTAATTTGGGTTTCCGATTTTCCTCGATCGAGTCCATGGCCTGTATTTCCTACGAATTTTAAAGTTCATTTAGTTCCGGTCAAAGGTCCTTCGTTGGCCAATGTAGTGGTGGATAGTATTTCAAATAACACCTCTCAAATTCAACGCGGACGCCCCTTTAATTTAAAAGTTAGGATTAAGAATATTGGAAATATGGCGGCTAAGGATCAGAAGTTGAGCCTGCATGTGGATGATTTTCCTATATCAACCGAGAAAATTAATTTGAAAGAGGGCGAAGTGAAATGGCTTGATTTTGGTCTTAGTCTTTCTGACAAAAGGGAAATAAAGGCAAAATTGATTTCTGATGATCAGGTATTATTTGATAATGTGTATTCCTTTATGCTAGAAATACCTGAGTCAAAAGATGTCTATGTTTTGGAGGGGATGTCTGGCGAAAAATACATGTCAACGGTTTTTCTACATGATTCTCTTTTTGATTTTCACTCGGTGAATAGGCAAAGCTTATTGGCGAATCTTTCTAAAATGAGAGGGTTTTTGATTTTAAATGAGTTAAATACATTCTCTGTTGACGCATTAAAGTTGATTTCCAATTGGGTTAAAATGGGAAATACATTGGTTTTTATACCGAGTGCTCAATTAAATGCGGGAGTGCTTAATCGCCTCAATACTAATTTTTCAAGCCAGGGAAATTCATTTAAGCAGGAGATTTCAAGTCAGGCTTTGGCCGTTCGTTTACCGATCAAACATGCGCGGTTTTTTAATTCGATTTTGGAAGAATCATCGTTTAAGAAAAATTTAGAGATGTTTAATTCAAATTCCTATTTGCAATGGGATGGCGGGGTGCCAATATTCGAATATGTAAATGGAAAGCCTTTTTTGTCCCAGTTTAAATTGGGTTCGGGGTCTATGTATGTTTTTTCAGGTGATATCGCCAAAGATTCGGATAGCTTTTTTAAGCACGGGTTATTTCTTCCTGTTTTCCAAGAAATGGCTTTATATAACAGCGTTAATCATTGGTCAACTACGGTCTTCTCCCAAACGTTTAAAATTATGGCACCTAAGGAGTTTAAATTTGGTGCGGCTGAAAAAGAGTTAGTGACATTGGTCAAGGGGAAACAATCCTGGATACCGGAACAAAAATGGACTGGAACTCAATGGATTTGTACGTGGCCAGATCTTTTGGATCGAAATTTTTCGGGCTTTTGGCAAGTTAAAATTCGGGATAAAAAAACGTTAAATTTAGCCATTAATTATCCAGTCAAGGAAAGTGAAATGCGAAGTTATTCTAGCGAAGAAATTCAGAATCACTATCGAGCAAAACAGCATATTCAGATGGCTAGCATGAAAGATATTCCCCTTGGTGATGAGGTTGCGACGGACCTTTCCTTTTATTTTTTTATCGCGTCTTTGTGTTTCTTCTTGATTGAAATGGCCATTGTATTCCGCGATCGGCTTAAAATTATCCCCGAGCACCGTAAATAGCGGATCCCACTCGGACTAAAGTAGAGCCCAATGCTGCGGCCAATATATAGTCGCCGGACATTCCCATCGAGAGTTCTTCCCAAGCAACATTTCCTGCCTGGTGAGCCGTATGATTTGATTTCAACGCATGGAATAATTGGGCTAATGAGTTAAACTCTTTATTTATTTGATCCGTATTTTCGGTAAAACTGGCCATGCCCATGAGCCCTACAATTTGGATATTTTGTAATTCAGCGAAGATTGGATTTTCTAAGATTTCATATAATTCATTTGGACTTAAGCCGAATTTCGTTTCTTCCTGAGCGATGTAAATCTGGAAAAGACATTTGATTATTCGGTTATTTTTAATGGCTTGTTGGTTTATTTCCATTAATAATTTCAATGAGTCAACGGTATGAATGAGGTGAACAAAGGGGGCGATGTATTTTACTTTGTTGGTTTGTAGGTGCCCTATTTGATGCCAACGAATATCCTTGGGTAACACGGCTTGTTTTTCGACTAATTCTTGAACTCTATTTTCACCAAAATCTAATATTCCTGCTTGGTAGGTTAAATTCAATTCGTCGATTGACCTGGTTTTTGTGACGGCAATTAGTTTGGCATGTGTATGTGCTAAATCATTTTGGATGCTGAGTATTTGTTTAGCGATGGTCATATTGAGGAGAAAAGAAGAACAATGAAAAGAATAATTTAAAAGTAAAATTAATTTATTATTTTTGATTTGTTATCCGTCAGAAATTTGCTGACAAATTAAATATCAATATGTCCTCAAGTCCAGTAAGTTCAAGAGAGAAAAAGCTTCAACGCACGGTTGGGATTTTGATTTTTTTGATTTTTCTATTAATTGGTTTAGTGGCTTTGGAAAGGCTGAATCCAAAATTTTGGAGTTTTGGCGCTAATCAAGAAACTTTTATTAAAGATGCGAAGGATCGATTGGATTCGATATCGAACCAATTAGAGGTTCGTATGATTCAAATAAAAAAATTGGGGGGTAGGGTGAATGAGTTGGAAGCTGCGCGCCAACAAATTCTTGGGGATCAGAAAGCGATATCTGAAAATCCTGAGATGGGCCAAATCGAAATTCAACGTAAATTGGCGTATTATTTACGGTTAATTGGCCAAAAGGATGTTGAGATAAAGAAATTGCGAAAGGAGAACTTTGTGTTACTTGCGCGAAATGATTCATTAAGTAGGGAGGCTAAGATTTTGCAAGACGGTTTGTCAAATGTTCAAAAAGCGTTGAGGGATTCAAGTTTAACTTTTGGGGTTAAGCAAAAAGAATTGAGTGAACGGTCAAGAATTTTGGAGGTACGTAATCAAGAGTTATCCGATAAAGTAAATGTGGCTGCGGCTTTGCGCGCTGAGGGGGTTAATGTGTACGCCATTTCAACTCGGGGTAGGGAGACGGGTGCTCAGAATCAAAAAGCAAAGAAACTTGAAAAAATTCGGGTGATATTTCACTTGCAAGAAAACCCGTTGGCGACCAAAGAAATCAAAACGGTTTATTTAAGAATTATTGAGCCTACGGGAACTACGTTGTCGGATTATTCATTGGGTTCGGGAACATTTCCATTTAAGGAGAAAGATTTAGTATATACGGCTAAGCAGCGTATATTTTATGAAAATAATCATCAATCTGTCGAGTTTATTTATTCTCGGCCCAATTCATATCGAGAGGGAAGACACGAAATCGAATTATACTCGGAGGGCTTTTTAATTGGCCTAGGATCCTTCGAAGTAAGGTAATTTCAATTTTTTTATTCAGAGCTTTTAATTGTAAAGTATTATTCATACTTTTGCAGTCCAAATTTTTTCAGTTTTTAAACAACAATTTTATGGAATTAAAAAACTATGAGACGGTGTTCATTTTAACTCCCGTTTTGTCTGAACAACAGACAAAGGACGCCGTTGAGAAATTCAAGCAGTTGTTGGTAGACAGTGGTGCAAAAATTGTACATGAAGATGCATGGGGCTTACGTAAGTTGGCCTATCCAATTCAAAACAAGCACACCGGTTATTACCAGATATTTGAATTTTTAGGGGATCCGCAATTTATCGCTAAATTAGAGCTTGAATACAAGCGAGATGAGCGAGTTATTCGTTTCTTGACTACTGCATTAGATAAGCATGCGGTATTGTACAATGATAAAAAGAGTAAGGGTTTAGTAGGTAGAAAACCAGAAATAATAGAAGCATAAGATGACACTTGTAAACGAACCTGTAGATAAGAATAGTAATCGGAAGAAGTATTGTCGGTTTAAGAAATCGGGCATACAATACATTGATTATAAAAATCCAGATTACTTATTAAAGTTGGTAAACGAGCAAGGTAGAATTTTACCTCGCCGAATTACTGGTACTTCGTTGAAATTTCAACGTAAGGTGGCACAAGCGGTTAAGCGTTGTCGTCATTTAGCCTTGATGCCATATGTGGCGGATGGTTTAAAATAAACTAGGGGATAACCTGATAAACATTTGATTGTAAAATAAGATGGAAATTATATTAAAAACGGATATAGCGGGATTGGGGTATAAAAATGATACGGTAGCTGTTAGAGCTGGGTACGGTCGTAATTACTTAATTCCACAGGGTTTTGCTATGATGGCAACCCCATCCAATCGTAAAGTGGTGGCTGAAAATATCAAACAAGCTGCGCATAAAGTAGAAAAAATCCGTCAGGATGCTTTTGATTTGGCAGCGGCAATTGGTGAAATGATTTTAACTATTGCTGCGAAGACGGGCGATAGTGGAAAGATTTTTGGTCGAGTAACAAGTATTCAAATCTCTGATATGTTGAAAGAGAAGGGTTTTGATATTGATCGCAAGAAAATTTCATTTGATTCTGAGGTTAAGTCAACAGGAGATTATACGGCTACTTTGGATTTGCATAAAGAGGTTAAGCATAAGGTGGCTTTTTCTGTGGTTTCAGAATAAATTCAAGATTTTTATGTTAAGGTCGCATCGGAGTTTTCGGTGCGACCTTTTTTTTCTATTTTTGTTTATATTTCAAGCGTTTGTAATAAGATATGAGAGTAAAGGTTTTTAGTTTCTGGGTGCTATTATTGACTTTTCATGCGGGCATTTTCGGCCAATCCGTCGGTGTACTTTATCCTCATTTTCGTCAAGTTTTTCAGCGAAATCCTTTAAATGAAGCCACTTTTTCAGTTTTGGGAAATTGCAATGAGAATTCAACTCTTGTGCAATATAAATTAGTGCCTGTTGAAAAAGGGCAAGGGGCGGCTATTGACTGGTCTAATTTAGATGACTCTCCGGGCGGAGGATTTTTTCAAGGTAAAGTTAAGGCGAAAGGTGGTTGGTACGCTTTGTGGGTCAGGTCGATGGGTGTCAACAAGGTTTGGCAAGATTCAAGTATGTTATCCCGAGTAGGTGTGGGTGAAAATTTTATTATTGCAGGTCAATCAAATGCACAAGGAACAAAAAGAAAGCCTAATGAAAAGGGGGCAAGTGATGACCGTGTAAATTGTGCCAATTTTTACAACTTTTTTCCAGATTATAACACAAATCCCACTCATAAGGTATTTGGGGAAAGAAATTTAGATTTTCCTTTTGACAACTTTACCAAACTGGATGATAATGCGACTATTGGACCTACGGGTTCATCACAATATTACTGGCCCATCATAGGAGACTCATTGGTTAAAAAATTAAATGTCCCTGTCTGCTTTTATAATGCGTCTTGGTCAGGAACAACGATGAAAAATTGGTTGGAAAGTGCTAAGGGAATACCTTCGCCAAACCCTTGGACTTACAATACAACTTACTACCCGGATGGTTTTCCTTACATTAATTTAAAGAAAGTAGTTGAGGCTTTTGGTGTTAAGGGAGGAGTTCGATCCATATTATGGGCTCAAGGTGAGACTGATAATAATTTTGAAACGACCGGTGCTGCCTATTATAGTCAATTTAAGGAGCTAATTTCAATATTTAGATCCCAAACAGGATTAGATATTCCATGGGTAATTGCCGAGCTTTCTTTTACTTCGAATCGATATGATATTGGGGGGTGCACGACACCAAAGTGGAATCCTTCAATTATTAAGGCGCAGCAGGATATGGTAACCGTCAGTCAGATAAGCGAAATATATAGTGGCCCCAATTTTGATGGAATCGAAGTTCCTCGTATGGATGATTTATATTCTTTATGTGTTCACTTTACGCCTAATGCCTATTCTCAGGTGGCGAACGCTTGGTTAACCAAGTTGAATGATAATTTTTTTAAAACCTCAAAAGCGACCTTGCCATTACCCTTACCTCAATTCATAAAAAAATGTGGCCCAAACAATGAGATGATTATGAGCGTCAATGATGTCTCTGAGAATACACAAATAGAGTGGTATAATGGCAATTTGGATTTTATAGGCAAAGACAGAACTAAGCAGCTTTTTACACCGGGCAAATACTTTTTGAAGACCGTGGATCCCATAGGAAATATATTCATTGTTCCGTTTTTTCAAGTTCGAAATTTGCCAATCCCCGCAGTT
Organism: Spirosoma fluviale; assembly: GCA_945906795.1. Classification (GTDB taxonomy): domain Bacteria; phylum Bacteroidota; class Bacteroidia; order Cytophagales; family Spirosomataceae; genus Aquirufa; species Aquirufa fluvialis_F. The sequence continues at coordinate 45,857 of CAMDRO010000010.1, read as the reverse complement.
CCTTTATTGACATCTGTTGGTAAATTCGAGTTCTGTGAGGGGGAATCTATTATGCTCAAATTAAGTAACACTGACCAGTTTATCGTTTGGAACACAGGAGAAAATTCTACTCAAATTCCTGTTAAGGAGACAGGAGTATTTAAAGCGTTTACAAAAAATAAATATGGATGTGTTTCTAATTACTCAAATGAAATTAAAACAATAAAATTCCCCAAACCTTTACTTCCTATTATAACTACTAATAATTCTCTAAATTTTTGTGATGGAGAATCAATAAATCTATCAGTGCAAGTAAAATCTTCAAAATATACATGGAATAATGGGTCAGATCAACAAACTTTAAATGTTAAATCATCGGGAGAATTTAATGTGTTTGTAACAAATGATTTTGGCTGTAAGTCAGAAATGAGTAAAAACATTAAGGTTACCGTTTTCCAAAATCCACCCTCTCCAATGGCCATTTTGCTTTATCCATATTTTCTTACTGGCGGACAAAAAACGAGTGATATAGACTTTAATTGGTCTTTAAACAATGTGGCAATAAATACAGAAAAAGGCTCAATTTTACGCATAAAAGCAAATGGTCGATATTCGGTTTATGCCTCTAAGAAATATACCGATGGACCCACATGCGTGTCCCCTACTTTTGATATTACTTATACATTGCCACAAGATGGTGGGCTTTCTATTTTTCCAAATCCCGCTGGAAATTTGGTGTACATACAGTCTGTTTCTTCCTTACAAGGGTCCGAATTTACCATTTATGCCATGGACGGACGACTGATTACCCAAGGAAAAATTAGTCAAGACGGTTCTTATGAAATGAATTTGGCAGGAATTAATTCTGGGAATTATAAGTTAATCGTCAAAACTAATGATCAATTATATACGAAGACGTTGATCATTTCAAATTAGATTTATCAATTAATTACGGTCAAAACAAAAAGAGCCGCTTCATTTGAAGCGACTCTTTTTTAGTAAAATATACGTTAGAAATTAAGCTAATGCTACTTTTAAATTAGTATCTAAAGCCTCTAAAAACTCCTCGGTATACAGGTAATGTTCCCCATGATTTACTTTACTGCCATGAATACATACCGCTAAATCTTTAGTCATTTTACCTGATTCCACTGTCTCTACACATACTTTTTCCAATGTTTGGCAGAAATTAATCAAAGCTGGATTGTTATCTAATTTACCCCTAAACTCTAAACCTCTCGTCCATGCAAAGATCGATGCGATTGGGTTCGTTGACGTAGGTTTCCCCGCTTGGTGATCACGATAATGTCTCGTAACCGTTCCATGTGCTGCCTCAGCCTCCATTACTTTACCATCTGGAGTGATTAAAACCGAAGTCATTAAACCTAAGGATCCAAATCCCTGAGCAACCGTATCCGACTGAACATCTCCATCATAATTCTTACATGCCCAAACAAAATTACCATTCCACTTTAAAGCGGAGGCCACCATGTCATCGATCAATCGATGCTCATATACAATTCCCATGGCATCAAACTTCGACTTATAATCAGATTGAAAAATCTCCTCAAAGATATCTTTGAATCGGCCATCATATTTCTTTAAAATCGTATTTTTTGTGGATAAATACAAAGGCCAACCTTTACTTAAGGCCATATTGAAACATGAATGAGCAAATCCCATAATCGACTCATCCGTATTATACATGGTCAAGGCAACTCCATCCCCCTTGAAATTATATACTTCAAACGTTTGTGGCTCACCCCCATCTTCCGGGGTGAACGAAACCGTCAACTTACCTTTTCCCTTGGTCACAAAGTCAGTAGCTTTATATTGATCCCCAAAAGCATGACGTCCAATCATGATGGGCGCAGTCCAATTAGGAACTAGTCTTGGTACATTCGAACAAACGATGGGCTCCCTAAAAACAGTTCCATCCAAAATATTGCGAATAGTCCCATTCGGTGATTTCCACATTTGCTTTAATTCAAACTCAACCACGCGCGCCTCATCCGGAGTAATAGTGGCACATTTAATCCCAACCCCATATTTTTTTATTGCCTCTGCAGCCTCTATCGTTACTTGGTCATTCGTCTCATCCCTATATTCAACACCTAAATCATAATATTTAATGTCAAGTTCTACGTAAGGCAAGATCAATTTATCTTTGATGAATTTCCAAATGATGCGAGTCATTTCATCTCCATCAAGTTCTACGACTGGGTTAGCAACTTTAATTTTTTCCATTTTTTGTATTAATGTGTTTGATCATTCTTTTTATTTTAGGATGAACCTAAATAATCCTGCAAAGGTATACAGGATTCTTTTTTATTCATCAGAATTAGGCCAAATAATTTGAATATTTTTTAAGGTAAAAAGCGTAAATTGCAGACCATTTACAAGATTTAATGCATTATGTTTGAGAATTTAAGCGCTAAGATTACATCGGCCATGCGAACCCTCAAAGGGAACGGCCGAATTACCGACGTCAACGTTGCCGCTACCGTAAAGGAAATTAGGCGGGCCTTGATGGATGCCGACGTCAACTACAAAGTAGCTAAGGAAATTACCGATCGAATAAAAGAACAGGCTCTAGGCCAAAAAATATTAATTTCCGTTGAGCCAGGCCAATTATTAGTTAAAATTGTTCATGAAGAACTAACCCAATTAATGGGTGGGGTCAAGCAAGATATTAATTTAAAAGGAGATCCTGCCGTTGTGCTGATCGCGGGACTTCAAGGTTCAGGTAAGACAACCTTCTCAGGCAAGTTAGCCCAATACATTAAAAAAGGAGGGCGAAATGTGTTACTTGTTGCCTGTGATATTTATAGACCTGCGGCGATAGACCAATTAAAAGTCTTGGGTGAGCAAGTAGGTGTAGAGGTTTATGCAGAACCCGAAAATAAAAGTGCCGTTTCTATTGCCGAGAATGCACTTTCCTACGCCAGGAAAATGGGTAAAAAAGTGGTTATTGTCGATACTGCCGGCCGATTAGCCATCGACGAATCCATGATGAATGAAATCGCGGCCGTAAAAAAAGCGATCAATCCGACCGAAATTTTATTTGTTGTTGACTCCATGACGGGCCAAGATGCCGTCAATACAGCTAAAACATTTAATGAACGACTTAATTTTGACGGAGTTGTCTTAACCAAATTAGACGGTGATTCGAGAGGTGGGGCTGCTCTTTCCATCCGACAAGTGGTCGAAAAACCCATCAAATTCATCTCCACCGGTGAAAAAATGGAAGCCTTAGATCTGTTTTATCCGGATCGAATGGCCAACCGTATTCTGGGCATGGGGGACGTTCTTTCTTTAGTTGAAAGAGCCCAACAAGCTTTTGATGAGGATGAAGCGGCTCGTTTAAACAAAAAAATTCGCCAAAATAATTTCTCATTTGAAGATTTTTATTCCCAACTCCAACAAATAAAAAAGATGGGAAATATTAAAGACCTGATGGGTATGGTTCCAGGAATGGGGCAAGCCGTGAAAGACGTGGATATTTCGAATGATTCATTTAAGCCTATAGAAGCCATTATCCAGTCGATGACTTTAAAGGAACGTCAAAATCCAGATGTATTAAATCCATCTCGCAAGAACCGAATTGCGAAGGGTTCTGGAACCTCAATCCAACAAGTTAATAATTTGTTGAAGCAATTTGAGGACATGCGGAAAATGATGAAAATGATGAACAAAGTTCAAGATGGTAAAATGAAAATGCCTAATATGGGTAATATGTTAAAAAGGTAGTAATCTTTTAACAGCCTGATTGGCTTTTTTTAATAAAAATGAATGTCTTTGACTTTGGAATGCTTGCGCATTCCAGCCTATTAATACATCAATTTTACTTTCGAATGACGGCTCCTAATTCCTTTTCAAATCGTTGAATAAGTCGATCCATCGTTGCGTCTATGACCTTGTCGGTCAGCGTTTGATTCTCATCTTGGAGCATAAAGCTAATGGAATAGGATTTCTTTCCTTCCCCTAAATTTTTACCCTCATAAACGTCAAAAACAGAAACAGATTTCAGTAAGCTCTTCTCAACCTGTTCTGAAATACGTTGAATTGCTTGATAGCTTACCTCTTTATTAATCACTAGTGACAAATCTCTACGGACTTCAGGAAATTTCGATATTTCCTGATAGACAAAATCAACTTTCTCTTGTTTAACCCAATAATCCCAATCAAAATCTGCAAAAAATACCTCCTGTTTAACATCGAATTTTTGCGCTAAATTGGGTCGAATCATCCCTAATTCTAAACACATTTTTTTATTCACTGAGATACGTAAACCATACGCGAAAATAGAAGATTCTTCTATTGGAGATGTTTCAAAATCCTTGACCCCCATGAATTTCATTAGGGCGATGACCGTTGAATATAAATGATGGAATTCCGCTTTTTTGGCGGAAGTACTCCATGTTTCCCCTGCCTGTAAACCCGTTAGATACAAAGATAAATGCCTTTTTTCGATGTATTTACTGGCTTTTTTATGGTACGTTTTCCCAAACTCAAATAACTTCAAATCTTTTTGTCGGCGATTAATATTGTAAGCCAAAACCTCTAATCCCGAAAATAGTAAATGCTGACGCATCACGCCTAAATCTTCAGAAAGCCGATTTAATATGTCTACAGATTCAAAAGTTAAGTCCTGTTGGATTAATTCATGGTGACTCGATTTAGTCAGCGAATTGGTGATGATTTCATTAAACCCTTTAGCCGCTAAGCTAAGCCCCACTTGTTGCTGTGTTTTTTCTTTATCCAATAAAGGGAATTCTGAAATAAAATTAGCCCCTAAATTTTCTGACAAGGGAATATTATCTAATCCATGAATCCTTAAAAGCTCTTCAATTAAATCAGCCTCTCGCGTCACATCCACTCGATATGCGGGAGCAATCGCCGTAAATCCCGCCGGATTCAAATCCATTAATTTGAAATCTAAGGCCAAAAGTATTTCTTGGATTCGATTTTCACTCAATTCAATTCCCATCAATTGGCGTACACGCGCATAGCTAACAGGGATTTGAACCGCTACATTTTTTTCCGGATAATGATCAAGCCAATTCGATGCAATAGTTCCACCAGCTAATTCAAGCATTAGTTTTGCCGCATATTTAAGCGCAAATAACTTGGCTTCTATATCAGTCCCTCTTTCAAATCTGAAGGACGCATCCGTTTTTAAACTATGAAACTGGGCTGCTTTTCGGATTCTTTCCGGTGCAAAATGGGCCACTTCCAAGAAAATTCGGGTAGTTGAATCTTGAATACTTGAATTTGCCCCACCCATAATTCCCGCCAGGCCAATCGCCCCCGACCCATCACAGATCATTAATTCTTCCCCATTTAATTTCCTTTCTACTCCATCTAAGGTTTTAAAAACAGTTCCCGCAGTTAAAGTTTTAACTTCCAATCGACCTCCACTTATCTGATGCCAATCATAGGCATGCATCGGTTGGCCCAAGCCATGGCAAATAAAATTAGTGATGTCGACAATATTATTGATGGGCCTTAATCCTATCGCACTTAACCTTTCTTGCAACCAATCAGGAGAAGGTTTTACCTGTATTCCATCGATGCTTACGCCACAAAAACGAGCACATCCCTGATCTTGAATGTTTATTTCAATAGGCAAATGGGTTTGGCTTATCGTCAGGGAATCTACCGAAGGTAATTGTATAGGCAATCCAGTGACCGCTTTAATGTCTCGCGCCACTCCCCAGTGTGATGCTGCATCAGCTCGGTTTGGGGTTAAGCCAATCTCCAACACTAAATCGACCGATAGGTTAAAGTAAATGGCCGCAGCCGTTCCATTTGCCAACTCCGTAGCCAGGACTAAAATACCATCATGCGAGGTTCCAATCCCAATTTCATCTTCAGCGCAAATCATCCCTTCGGAGGGTTGGCCATACACTTTTCGCTTTTCTACAGTAAACAAGGCTTTGCCTTCCGCGTCATATAAAGTTGTCCCTGGCGTGGCCACGATTACTTTTTGGCCCGCCGCTACATTAGCCGCTCCACAAACAATGGTTAAATTTTCCGCTAATCCTGCGTCTACAGTCGTTAGGCTTAGCGTTTTGTCTTTTACCTCAAATTTCTCACAGGTCAAAACCTCGGCTACCACAAATCCTTTTAATCCTCCTTGGATTTTTTCATGCCTTTCAATGCCCTCCACCTCTAATCCCGTATTTGTCAATAACACGTTTAACTCTTCTCCTTCGCCCTTTTGAGGCAATTTAGAAATGTCAATAAAATCACGTAACCAATTTAAAGAAATCTTCATATCTAATTTTATCGAGAAAGTTTCATTTTATAATCCACTGAAACTTTTCCGCGGCTAATTTCAACTAATTTACTTTTTATCATCCGTTTTTTGACCACATTTAAATGATCGGTAAAAAGTATTCCTTCAATATGATCATATTCATGCTGAATAATTCTTGCCGCAAATCCCTCAAAAATGTCTTCATGCTCCTCTCCATGCTCGTCCCAATAATGAATTTTGACATATTCAGACCTAAAAACTTCCCCTCTAATTCCAGGAATTGACAAGCAACCTTCTTCAAAACCCCATTCTTCTCCAGTTTCATCTAAAATGGTGGCATTCACAAAAACTTTTTTGAAATTCACTAGGGAAGGGTCTTTTTCTTCCTCATCTTCATCCTCATTCATGGGCCTTCCATCCACAATAAAAAGACGGATGTCCATGCCAATCTGAGGGGCGGCTAATCCAACACCACTCGCCGCATACATCGTTTCAAACATGTCTTCCGACAGCTTAAGCAAATCGATGCTTCCTAATTTAAGAGGCTTGGCTACTTTTCTTAACACAGGATCGCCATAAGGGACGATGGGATATATCATAATTGAAAAAATTCAAACCACAAATTTAACTAATTTCCCTAGATTGTACCTATTTGCCATGGGTTCTTTAGTTTAGGTGCGGGCATTTTTTTGTAATTTGCGTGCCCACGACCTAATCGGGTTTCAACAAATTATATGAATCGAAACATCTTTAAAGCTCATCCTTGGCACGGAATACAAATTGGCGAGCAAATGCCTGAATTGGTCACGGCCTTTATCGAGATTGTCCCGACCGATACGGTAAAATATGAAATTGACAAGGAATCGGGATATCTAAAAATAGACCGACCGCAGAAATTTTCCAATATTGTTCCCGCATTATACGGTTTTTTGCCCCAAACCTATTGTGCTGACGGAATAGCCAGATTGGCCAAAAAATACTCAGGCAAAGAAATCATCAAAGGCGACGGTGACCCTCTCGATATTTTGGTGCTTTCAGAGCGTGCAATTACCCATGGAGATATTTTATGTCAAGCCATTCCTATCGGCGGTATTCGCATGATCGACCACGGTGAGGCCGATGATAAAATTATAGCAGTCTTAAAAAATGATCCTATTTATGGGAAATGGCGCGATATATCAGATGCACCCAAAGACATTGTTCAACGACTTAGACATTATTTTTGGACCTATAAAATGCTACCTGGTGAAAGCAGTTCAAGTTTAGTGGACATCGACGAAGTGTATGGCCGGGAAATAGCCCACGAAGTAATTCTTCAGGCTAGGGAAGATTACCGGGTTAATTTTGGGTAATTTTTACCCTTCATTTTGGAATTTTATCCATTGAACATAATTTTGATTGACTTGTCGAAATTTAATCCCAAATTATTCTTTTAATCAAATAAATCCTTATGTGGCAATTTTTTAAATACACCCTAGCAACCCTAATGGGCTTATTTCTTTTTCTAATCATCAGTATTCTGATTATTGTAGGCATCGGTGCAGCCATGAGCGGGGGCGAATCAGAATTTGAAGTAAAAGAAAATTCAATTCTTAAATTAGATTTAAATCGGCCTATCGTTGAAAATGCAAGTACAGAAGACGATAATCCATTCGCAACCTTTCCAAATCCATTTTTTGAAAGCACCGAAAAAATTGGATTGATCCAAATTTTATCAGCCTTGGAACGCGCACGTATAGACAATAACGTTAAAGGCATTTACTTAGATGTGAATTTCCCCATGGCCGGTTATGCTAAATTAACTGAAATTAGAAATGCCTTAGAAAAATTCAAAAGTTCTGGAAAATTCATTTATGCCTATGCTAATTCGTATTCTGAAAAGGCTTATTATATTGCATCAGTGGCCGATGAAGCATATTTGAATCCATCCGGTTTATTGGATTTTAACGGAATTAGTGTTCAATATATGTTTTATAAAAAGGCATTTGATAAATTGGAAATTGAGCCTTTGGTTTTCAGAGTAGGGCAATATAAATCCGCCGTAGAGCCTTTTATCCGAGAAAACATGAGTCCGGAAAATAGAATGCAGACGCAATCGTTTATCAGCTCGATCAACCGCGAAGTTTTTTCTAAAATTTCATTGAGTAAAAAAATTCCTGCTAATAAACTGAATCAAATTGCGGACAGCCTTTTAGCCATGAATCCGGTAAAAGCAGAAAAGTTGGGGATGATTAAATTAGGGTATTGGGATCAATTTGAATCACTTTTAAAATCAGCGGTTAAAATAAAGGCAAAAAGTGAGTTGACGTATGTAAAACTTGCCGATTACCTGAAAGCAAAAAATCCAATTAAGGCTGTGGAAGGAACGGACAAAATTGGAGTTTTAGTTGCCGAAGGTGAAATCGTAGGAACAAAAGGTGGTGACGATAATATAGGTTCAGACGATTTTGTGAAAGAATTAAGGAAATTGCGGGATAATAAATCCGTTAAGGCTATCGTCCTTCGAATTGATTCTCCAGGCGGCTCTTCCTTGGCTTCAGATGTGATGTGGCGGGAAATCGAATTAGCCAAAAAAGTAAAACCCATCGTGGCATCTATGTCGGACTATGCGGCTTCGGGTGGATATTACATGGCTATGGGTGCTAATACCATCGTCGCACAGCCTACCACCGTGACGGGGTCCATCGGAATTTTTGCGCAATGGCTGAATATTGACCGGTTTTTAAGCAATAAGATTGGCATCACTCAAGATTATGTCAATACCCATGCCAATTCAAATTTCATGAATTCCCTAGGTGAACTGACTGAATTTCAAAAATCAGTGATTCAAAATATGGTGAACCAAGGCTATGAAACTTTTACGTCAAAAGCCGCTTCAGGCAGAAAAATGAGTATTGAGAAATTGAAATCCTTAGCGGGAGGCCGAGTTTGGACCGGTGTTCAAGCCAAGGAAATAGGTTTAGTGGACGAATTAGGGGGATTAGATGTGGCGATTGAAATAGCGGCAAAAAAAGTAAAATTAAAGCCTGGAGCCTATAAAGTAGTCGTTTATCCAAAAACAAAATCGTTCTTGGACCAATTGATATCCTCCGCGATGTCGGAAAGTTCCATGACTCAGAAATTTGCGGCCATGAATTTGCCTTGGGCTAAGTCAATTTTGGAGCTAGAACGTTGGAAGAAAAGAGAAGGTTATCTAGCCTTAATGCCTTACTTGATGGAATTTGAATAGATTTTCTATGGATTCTTAATCTAAGCGTTTATATTTGTTAAATTTTGATCATATGATTCGTACTAATTGGACGCGTAAAGAAGTTGAGGAAATATTTAACCAGCCATTTTTAGATTTGGTCTACCAGGCTGCTACCGTGCATCGCCAATTTCATGATCCTAACGAAGTTCAAATAAGTACCTTGCTTTCTATAAAAACAGGAGGCTGTCCCGAAGATTGTTCTTATTGTTCACAAGCCGCACGCTATCATACCAATGTGAAAGTACAGAAGTTATTGCCTTATGAGGAGGTGATTCAAGCTGCTGTTCGCGCTAAAGACAGCGGAAGTTCCCGCTTTTGCATGGGCGCTGCTTGGCGTGAGGTGCGTGATAACAAAGATTTTGACCGCGTATTAGACATGGTCAAAGGGGTAAATTCTCTAGGGATGGAAGTTTGTTGTACCCTAGGAATGCTGACAGAACATCAAGCTGAGAAATTAAAAGAGGCGGGATTATACGCGTATAATCACAATATAGATACAAGTGAAGAGTATTACGACGATGTAATTTCGACGCGAACCTATGAGGATCGATTAGAAACACTTGGCAACATTAGAAAGGCGAAGTTATCCGTTTGTTCAGGGGGTATTATTGGCATGGGGGAATCGATAGATGATCGAATGGGTATGTTATTAACTTTAGCCAATCTTCCCGAACACCCTGAATCAGTACCTGTAAATAATTTAGTTCCCGTGGAAGGAACCCCTTTTGAAAACCAAAAAACGGCTTCTGTTTGGGATCTTGTTCGAGTGATAGCCACGGCACGAATTATGATGCCAAAATCAGCGGTGAGATTATCTGCAGGCAGATTAGAATTAAATTATGAGGGGCAAGCTTTTTGTTTTATGGCAGGGGCAAACTCCATTTTTTCAGGCGATGTTTTATTGACAACGCCGAATCCAGATGCTAAATCAGACCAAGAATTATTTCAAATCCTAAGTATAAAACCGAAAGCAGCATTTAAAGATGCGCAAAAATCATCTGTTGAGTTTAATCAAATTCCTGTGCATTAACATGGGATAAGAAATAGACACACGCAAACTTTTTTTGTTTTTATTTTATGGGATTAGGTATTAAACGCGTGTTATTGCTTTTGCTTTTGCTCCAAATCGGGATGCAAACTCGGGCCGATTTCTATTATTTTCTCCAACATAAAGATCAAAAGGCTTATCGGATAAATACCGAAACTAAATATTTAGAAAGATATGAAGGCAATAGAAAATGGTTGCCATTAAAGGCCGTTCTAATTGATAGTTCGACTTTTCTAAAAATTCCCCAAAATATTATTATTGAGAATATTCCTTCCCTTAATCCCGAAAAGGTTTATTTTAGTGCCAACTGTACCAATCAGTTTTATGTATTGGATTTAAAAACCATGGTTTTTGATCGAATGGATGAAACTTTTTATCGAGGGGATAATTGCCATGCGTATCGGTTTTTTCGTCAGGGGGTCCTTCATTCGGTAGGTGGCTATGGGTTTTGGCGCACCAACAATCACATCATCTTCTTTGATAAAAAAAGCAAAGAGTGGGAGGCTTATTCTTCTTCAGGAACTCCTCCTCCCGGTATTTATGGAGGGTTTACTGCGTATCTGCCTGAAAAAGATGAGTTAATCACTTTTATGAATTATGTACACGATATTAATCTAAATAACGGTGCCTTCTATCGGGATAAATCGATTTATTCATTCTCTTTTAAATCCCGTCAATGGTCAAAAATAGGAACCGTATATTCCAAGGAGTTTATTGAGCTATTTAATATAGAAACGCCTCAGTCTAATGTGGGTACTTATTTTACAGGTAAGTATTTTATGATACCCCGAAAAGCATTCACAGGTTCTTTTAAATATCATGCAATCAATCCCTATACTTTTGAATTTATTAGCCTAACAGAAGATGCAACTAAATTATCTAAATTTCAGACGGATGTGTCAACAAGCAGGATTGGTCTTGTTTTGAGAAATCATGACCTTATTCTAAACATTAGGCCCAATCAAAGTGAAAATAATGTATTCGAAGAAGCTCAATTAGTTAATATAGACGCTCTATTTTCCAAATCGACTAGCCTAGGGTATATCGATGTGAATATTTGGTATAAGTCCGAAATATTCATCGGATTAATATCAGTGCTTTTTATCTCATTCTTAATTTGGTTATCCATTAAGAAAGGAAAGTCCCTTTTTTTTAAACGATTCTCCTACTCGAATCAATTTATTTCGTCGGATAAATTAGTGGTTGAATCGGTCATCAAATTATTAAATAGACTGGTAGAAACCTATCCGACGGGAGGAATTGATGTAGATGAAACGAATCTTATTTTAGGGCTAAATACCTTAGCTCATGATGCTCAACGCTATAAAAGAAGTGCTTTTATCAAGAAAGCTAATGTTAAATTGGCCTTTATAACCCGTTGTTTAGACACGATCCAACGGCAAGATTCAGATTTAGATCGAAGACAAAAAAGGTATATAATTAATGCGGTGGCTTTCAATGCCGTCAAAGATTTTTTAAAATCTTAAGCAAGGTTACAATCCTGGCAGATACCCTGAATAAGCAAATTACTTTCTTGCTTTAAGAATCGATCGGGCAATTGAATTTTTGGGATGATTACATGTTCCAAACAGGTAGTTTGACCACAGGTATTGCATTTGAAATGCACATGATCATGCTGATGAACATGTTCCCCCTGATGGCATAAATCTTTGCAAAGCGCATATTTTGCACCGCCTTGATCATCTAAAACTTTATGGATTAATCCTTGACTTAAAAAAGTTTTGAGCGTTCTGTAAATCGTCACTCGGTCAAAAGCCGCTTGTAATTTTAACTCAATATCTCCTTGGCTCAAGGCAAATCCGACTCCTTCAAAGGCTTTCAATACCTCAATTCTGCAGGCAGTAGGTCGTAAATTGAAATCCGTTAAATGGCGTTCTAATGGGTCCAAGGTATGTAATTATAAATTTTCAGTTTGCAATTTGACCATTTTTTGATAAACACCCTGTTTTTTTGCCATCAAATTTTCATGAGAACCCATTTCGACAATCTTACCCGATTCCATCACAATAATTTTATCAGCTGACCTGATCGTCGACAAGCGATGTGCAATAATCAAACTCGTCCTATTTTTCATTAATTCTTCCAATGCCGATTGTACCCACTTTTCTGATTCTGAATCAAGCGCACTAGTGGCTTCATCCAAGATTAAAAATTTAGGGTCTTTTAAAATAGCTCGGGCTATGGCAATTCGTTGCCTTTGACCACCAGAAAGTTTTACCCCTCGCTCGCCGACCAAGGTATCCCATTTTTCCGGAAATGATTCGATGAACTCTTTGGCATAAGCCTGCTCTGCCGCTTGTTGGATTTCCTGCTCAGTGGCACCCGGTTTTCCATAAGCAATATTTTCGCGGATACTCCCGCCGAACAACAAGACTTCCTGTGGCACTAGGGCCACCATTTTTCGCCAATCACCCACTGGCATATCTTGGATGTTATAATCGCCCATCATGATTTTACCTTGGCTCGGTTCATAAAACCGCATCATCAATTGGGCCAATGTCGACTTCCCTGTACCTGAGGTCCCCACAACGGCTATTTTTTGCCCCGGTTCAATCGTAAAACTAATCCCCTTTAAAATTTCCACACTGGGTCTGCTTGGATAAGAAAAATGAATGTCTTGAAGGTTGATAGCACCAAAAGTATGAGGGGTATTCGTTTCGTTTTCATGAATATCCACCTCAGACGGATCCCCTAATATTTCTAGGATTCGATCCGATGCGCCAATGGTCTTTTGTAATTGGGCATAGATGTCGCCCAAGCCACCCACTGAACCGCCAATAAATGCGGTGTAAAAAATGAAAGTCAACAAATCGGCCAATATTAAATCTCCTTGGGCGACAAGTTGGGCCCCGTACCACACTACGCCAACGATCCCGCCAAACAAAGCAAAAATGATAAAGCTGACAAAACCTCCCCGAAGTGTAGCCGCCTTCAAAGCTTCATTGACCACTTTATTGAGTGAATTTGTATACCGATTAACCTCATATTTTTCATTGGTAAATGCTTTTACGGCCTGAATAGATTGAAAAGTTTCCTCCACAATGATGTTGGTATTTGCCAGTTCATCCTGTGCCTTTTTGGAAATTTTACGAATAAATTTTCCAAATACTATTGCTGAAATAACGAGTAGGGGGAAGGTAGCTAACATGAAGAGTGTCAACTTCCATGATAAATAAGTAATCAAAGCGACTCCCCCAACTAAGGTAAATATTTGCCTAAAAAATTCGGCTAAGGTGATCGACAACACATCTTGTAACTGCGTGATATCGGAGGTGATGCGGCTCATTAGCTCTCCTACACGCCTTTTTTCAAAATGAAAAATGGGTAGCGTGATGATTTTGGCATACAAGGTTTGTCGGACATCGCGCATGGCCTTTTCTGATACTTGCGCAAAGGTGTAAATTCTAAAAAATGAGAGTATGGACTGGACAATTAAAATAGCAAAGAAAAATAGGGTTACCTCATTAATCTGAAATTTTGATTTCCCCTCAATTACTTTTGTCATTTCGCCGATCAACAATGGAAAACTAAGAGTGGTCAAATTGGATAGCAATAGGAAAACCATGCCTAAGATAAATGTCCATTTATACGGAATGACAAATCGAAAAATCTTGATCGCCTTAGAAAGGTTTTTTTTCGTCACCTTTACTGAATCTTTAGGATCAACCCCCGCACCAAACTTTTCGTGTCTTTTTGCCATGCTTTATTTACAATTTGCCTCGATATCCTGAAGCTAAAAAAATCTTATTGGCCTCTTTATTAGCCATTAAATTAGGTAAGCCTATCTTACTATTCTGTTTTACATATAAATCTACGATGCGCCAGCCGAGCCATCTACCTATGGATCCTGGACATGCAGGCCCAATTTCAGGTGTTTTAGGTCGTTCGCCAACATACTTAGCTTTTATATCTTCCTCCTTTTTGAACAATAAAGATTTGTCGATGAAATGTTCCCAAACCTCCGATTGAAATGCCTCCGTTTCTGCCAACTCGGTAGCTGTATACCCAAACAAAAGGCTATCTGGCAATGAAGGCAAGATTTTTTTCGTAAATACAAATCCCTTTCCATACCAAATCATATCACTTAATAAGGTAAGATCTTCCGAATCTTGCTGATTGAAAAATGCGGAATATTGCAATACGATTTGTCCAACAAGCGCCTTGGGTTCTAATCTGCGCATCTGATATTCATATACATTTGGCGGGCTATACTTACCCCTTTTTCCCATAAAAAAGTCTAAGCCAACTACAATCAGTGTATCAGTAACGGACAGATGTTGGACCGCAAACTCAATGCCAATTCCACCAAATCCAGAAAAAACAGTCCTTATTTTGGGTACTTTTTTTTGAGGAAATTGATTATGGATTTCTTGAAAGGCTGCTTTTAAATCTATTTCTAATTGATTACCTCCATAAAATTCAGGTTCTTGGCTTTGCTCATAAAAGCTTTTTAATTCCGGATTTTGAAATAATGCAAATAAATCTTTGGCCAGAAAAGGAATTTTATCGGGAGCACAATGAAAATATCCGACCGTGATTTCAGGATTTTTTTTCAAGAGACTATCAATTTCCTTGATACTTTTTGATTCAGCTAGCAAGCGGTCAAATCGAATAAAATCGAATTGGATTTTAGGCAATTCGACTTCTTTAGGCTTCTTAGGCCCGCAAGCCGCGAGGGTTAACATCGTAAAAAGGAGTAAATAAATACGTCTCATTAATTGAATCTAGCTAAAATCTCCTTGAGGGATTTTATTTTATTCTCGGTATCTGATAATTTTTGTTTTTCCCGTTCCACCAAATCTGGTTTTGCATTTTGCACAAACTTCTCATTGGCCAGTTTCGCTTCAACCGATTTTTTAAACCCTTCTAAATAAACTAATTCTTTTTCAGATTCTTCCTTTAATTCATCTTGGTTTTCCTCTTTTTGCATGGGGACAAAAAATTGATCAGAGCGAACTACAAACGTCTGAGCTTCCGGATTCGCTTGGTCCACATACACAATGGATTCTAAGTTGGCCAATTTGGAAAGAATGGCTTTTAATTGATCATAGGATGAGCTATCGCCGGTCTTTATTTCTAATGATAAAGCTAATTTTGGGGATAATTGTTTTGAATTTCTGATCTCCCTGATTTTAGTTAGCACCTCAAAAAGCGTGTCAAATTGCTGGATTAAATCGGCATTCTCTTTAGTCGATTTTGGGAATGTAGCTTTACAGATACTTGTATTAGCTTCGCGCACATCGATCGCTTGCCATATTTCCTCCGTAATAAATGGCATGTAGGGATGCAGTAATCTCATTAATTGGTCCAAAATTTGAAATGCATCCTTCAACGTATCCGCATGTATGGGAGTCTGATAAGCAGGTTTAATAATCTCCAAATACTTGCCACAAAAATCATCCCATACCAAATTATAAATACTTAAGAGTGCATCCGAAATTCTGAATTTACTAAAGTGATCTTGAACCTCTGCGATGGTTAATGAAATTCGGGTGGTCAGCCATTCCGTTGCTAGTAAATGCTCAGGCAAGGATTTTCTTTCGGCAACATCTAAGCCTTTTAAAAGTCGGAATGCATTCCAAATCTTGTTCGAAAAATTACGGCCTTGTTCACAAAGCTTTTCGTCAAACAACAAATCATTGCCCGCCGGTGCTGAAAATAAAAGTCCGGACCTTACGCCATCAGCGCCAAATCGCTCGATTAATTGTAATGGATCTGGGGAATTTCCTAAGGATTTAGACATCTTACGCCCTTGTTTATCCCTGACAATTCCAGTTAAATACACATTTTTAAACGGTAATTCGCCCCTCCATTCATAGCCCGCCATAATCATTCTCGCTACCCAGAAAAATAGGATATCGGGTCCCGTGACTAAATCATTAGTCGGGTAGTAATAGTTAATCTCCTCATTATTAGGATTTTTTATTCCATCAAAAACGGAGATTGGCCATAACCAAGAGGAAAACCAAGTATCCAATACATCAGGATCTTGCGTTAAATCATCTTCCACTAAGGCATATAATTGATATTTGTCGCGAGCAATTCGTAAGGCTTCCTTCTTGTCTTTGGCCACGATCAATGTGCCATCCTCCATGTAAAAAGCGGGAATTTGTTGGCCCCACCACAACTGTCTTGATATACACCAATCATGTACATTTTCCATCCATGATCGGTAGGTATTCTTGAATTTGGCTGGATGCAATTGTATGTCATCATTCATGACGTGCTTCAAAGCCGGTTTGGCTAGATCCTCCATTTTCAAAAACCACTGCAAGGATAGTCTGGGTTCGATCACGGCCCCGGTTCTTTCTGAGGTGCCAACAGTCGATTTATATTCATCTGTTTTGACCAAAAATCCTTCTTCGGTCAATTGTTTGACAATTCTTTTACGAGCTTCGAAGCGATCTAATCCGACAAATAAAACGGCTTTTTCGTTCAAGGTGCCATCGTCATTGAGTAAGTCAATCACAGATAACTTATGCTTGATTCCTAGTTCATAATCGTTCAAATCATGTGCTGGGGTAACTTTTAAACAACCGGTACCAAAATCTAAACTCACATATTCATCCGCAATGATGCTTATCTCTCGGTTAATTAAGGGGATCAATACTTTTTTCCCATGAAACTTTATATAACGCTCATCTGAAGGATTAACACAGATAGCCGCATCTGCCATGATGGTTTCAGGCCTAGTGGTGGCAATCGTTAAATGCCCTGATCCATCCACAAATGGATATTGAATGTGATATAATTTGGCTTGGACTTCCTTATGTATCACCTCTTCATCCGAAACAGCTGTTTTTCCAGCCGGATCCCAATTGACCATTCGAACCCCTCTGTAAATCAAACCCTTATTGTAAAGTCGAACAAAGGTGTCAATCACCGCTTGATAAAGTGAAGGCTCCATCGTGAATCGAGTTCTATCCCAGTCACATGAGGCGCCTATTTTTTTCAATTGGTCTAAAATAATCCCTCCATATTTTTCTTTCCATTCAAAGGCATGAGCCAAAAATTCTTCCCTAGAAATGTCCTTTTTTTCTATGCCTTTTTCTTTCAGCATGGCCACCACCTTCGCCTCAGTGGCGATGGAAGCGTGATCAGTTCCGGGGACCCAACAAGCCTCTTTGCCTTCCATTCTGGCTTTTCTGATCAATACGTCTTGGATTGTATTATTGAGCATATGACCCATATGCAAAACGCCCGTTACATTAGGAGGAGGAATCACAATGGTATAGGCCTCTTTCTCTGGATGAGGTTTAGAGGAAAATAAGTTATTTTCGAGCCAATAAGCATACCATTTCTGCTCTATTTCTTGCGGAGCGTATTTTTTGTCAATCATAAAGAAAAATTAATTTGTAGGCTTTTGGCTTGCCTAAACGCCAATTAGCCCAAACGTTATTATATAATCATTTGGGCGAGCCAAACGTCTACTAGTCAACAAAGATAATTGTTTTCAATCAAAGGAGGAGGTGGATTTTTAAAACAATTCCATGTAATTTCGGTTTTAATTTGCAATGAAAATTATAGCGTTACTTCTTTGGGTAGGTACTTTTTTGTCGATGGAGGCGTTTGCTTGGCTTACGCACAAGTACATTATGCATGGATTTATGTGGCGCTGGCACGAATCTCATCATGTACATCACAAAAATGCTTTGGAAAAAAATGATCTTTTTTCAGTCGTTTTTGGAATAAGCTCAACCTTGACTATTGTGATTGGCGCGGAATTTCCTCGTTTTTGGCCCCTGATTTGGATCGGCTTAGGAATCGCAACCTACGGTTTATTTTATTTTATATTTCATGATGTCATTGTACATCGCAGGATTAAAATAAAATACAAAGCGACCAGTAAATACATGAAGCGCATTATGAAGGCTCATTATATACATCATGAGGTCCATACAAAGGAAGGGGCCGAGGCTTTTGGGTTTTTATATGCACCCAAAAAATTTGAGTAATTAAACTACGAATCCCACGCCAACCGTCGAGTTCGAAAATTCGTCGATCAAGATAAAAGATCCATTGGATGGATTTTCAGCATACACATCAGCAGAAATGGCCTGGGCTGTTCGCAAGGAAATCTTTCCGATTTCATTCAAATTTAACTGCCCTACTTCTGTGGTCGATGTTTGCTGAGTTACATCAAGGCGCTCTGTAATTTGAGTGATTTTCGCTTTGGTGACATGGATGCCATGTTGTAAAAGATATGTTTTCCCTGGGCTTAGGGCTTGGTGGTCGAGCCAACAAACATGTGCCGAGAAATCTTTTAAAGAAGGCACATTGGTTTCTGAGGCCAATACAATAGAATTTCCTCTAGAAATATCAATATCATTCGTCAGGGTCATGACGATGGATTCTCCCGCGATAGCCTGATCTAATGATTTTTCAAATTTTTCAATGGTCGCAATGGTGCTCGTTTGTCCCGTAGGCAAAACGCGAATTTCATCGCCCACTTTAAATGTTCCTGAACTTATTTTTCCAGCATACCCTCTATAATCATGGTAGGCTTCCGTCATGGGTCTAACGACAAATTGGACCGGAAAACGAGCGGGTGCCTGAGCTAAAGTTTCTGCAAATTCGAAAGTTTCCAGTTCCTCTAATAGGGTATTCCCGTTGAACCAAGGCATTTCTACAGCCTTCTTGGTGATGTTTTGACCAAACAACGATGAGATGGGAAGATATGAAACCGTTTGGCCTTGGAAAGTAGTTTTGCGAACTAACTCGGATAATTTATCACGAATCTCATTGAATTTTGATTCCTGATATTGAACCAAATCCATCTTATTGACACATATGATCACTTTAGGAATTCTCAGTAAGGAAGCGATGGATAGGTGCCTGGCGGTTTGTTCCACAATACCTTGTCGGGCATCCACTAAAATCAAAGAAACCTTTGCATTAGATGCTCCGGTTACCATATTTCTAGTATATTCTATGTGGCCTGGCGTATCCGCAATGATGTATTTTCTGGTGGGCGTGGAAAAATAAATATGCGCCACGTCGATTGTAATTCCTTGTTCCCGTTCAGCGATTAGGCCATCGGTCAACAAAGAAAGGTCTAAAAAATTTAAACCCTTCCTTTTAGATGCACTTTCTAGTGCTTCAATTTTATCTTTGGTAATCGAATTTGTTTCATACAACAAGCGGCCAATTAATGTACTTTTTCCATCATCTACTGAACCTGCCGTTGCTATGCGTAAAATATCCATCTCTTAATTAAAAATAACCTTGTTGTTTTCTTTTCTCCATCGCCGCTTCCGATCTTTTATCATCGATGCGGGCTCCTCTTTCTGAAATTTCTGCCGATAAAATTTCTTCGATAATGACATCGATATCCACCGCATGTGAACTAACCGCAGCAGTACAAGTCATGTCGCCCACGGTTCTAAATCGGACCGTAGTCTCAAATGGAATTTCATCAGCCTCTTTATTTAAATATTCGGAATCGGCCCAGAGCATTCCATCGCGCTGAATGACTTGTCGTTGGTGAGCAAAATAGATGCTCGGGATTTCCATTTTCTCCTCTTTGATATAATTCCAGACATCCAATTCTGTCCAGTTGGAAATAGGGAAAACACGCACATTTTCGCCGACTGAAATACGTCCGTTCAACATATCAAACAATTCAGGTCTTTGGCGCTTGGCATCCCATTGGCCAAAATCATCTCGAACCGAAAATATACGCTCTTTTGCTCGAGCCTTTTCTTCATCACGTCTTGCCCCACCAATGCAGGCGTCAAATTTAAACTCTTCGATGGTGTCTAATAAAGTGACAGTTTGTAATACGTTCCGAGACGCATATTTCCCCCTTTCTTCTGTCGCTTTTCCTTGGTCTATAGAATCTTGGACGTAGCGGACAATAAGCTCGGCCCCCGTTTCTTTGGCCAACCAATCCCTGAATTCAATCGTTTCTGGAAAATTATGTCCAGTGTCAATATGAACCAAAGGAAAAGGGATTTTCCCGGGGAAAAAAGCTTTCTGTGCTAAGCGCACTAAGGTAATTGAATCTTTTCCACCTGAAAACAAAAGTGCTGGTCGATCAAATTGAGCGGCCACTTCGCGCATGATGTAAATCGATTCATCCTCAAGCTCTCTAGGGAAATGACCTATTTTATTGTGAATGGCTGACATTTTTGTACTCATTTTTTTTATTTTAGGCATGTAATCCGCACTCTTTTTGAGAATTTTCCCACCACCATCGTCCCGCTCTCGGGTGCTCATCGGGTCCTATTGCTCTGGTACATGGGGCACATCCAATCGAAATAAATCCTTTTTTATGTAAAGGGTTTTGTGGGATTTTATGTTCAATTAAGTAGGCATTCAATTTTTCAAAACTCCAATCGATAATAGGATTAACCTTCATTAAATTTCTAGCCTCATCCCATTCCACGATCGGCATATTAGCCCTATTTTCAGATTGTTCAGCGCGCAATCCCGTAATCCAAATATTTACCCCCGCTAACGCTCTCCCTAGTGGCTCCATTTTACGAATAAAACAACACTCCTTCCTATTTTCAACCGATGAGTAAAAAGAATTATATCCCTTTTCGCGAACCAACATTTCGGTTTTATCATGATTTGGGAAATAGGTAATTAAGTCGAGCTGATATTTTTTTTTCGTCAGGTCCATCAACTCATAACTTTCCTGAAACTGCCTTCCAGTGTCTAACGTAAAAATTTTTATGGGCAATTTTTGTGTGGCAATCGCATGGGTGATGGCCTGATCCTCTTGCCCAAAAGAGCTTGAAAATGCAATGATATCTTTTGAATAGACAGACGTTAAAAGACTTAATCGGTCTTCTAATGGCAAATTCATCAGGGAATTTCCTAAGGATTCGAGTTCCATTTTTTAAATTTTCACAAAAATACACATTGTCTAGCGAATAACTATACTAAGTAAAAAAATATTTTCAGGAATTGCTTAATTTCAAAACTTTTGTAAATTGAAATGAGTTTAATAGCGCATGAGATCGGGATCAGAAATTTTATTGGAATCCACAAATTGGGAGCATGAAAATGATTTTTTAGATTTAAAAAATCTTAAAAATTTAGTCCGTCATGGAGAGGGCCAGCGACTTGAATTTAAAATGAAAGTGAAGTTTCCTGAGAAGATTATCAAGGAATTGGTGGCCTTTGCCAACACCGACGGAGGTCATTTATTTTTAGGGGTGTCAGATGAAGGTCAAATAGGCGGCCTCAAGTTTGCTGAAGAAGAACAGTTTTTATTAGAGCGTGCGATTGAAAAATATTGCTTTCCCGCTTTTTCCTATACCGCTTACCCAATTTCGTTGGATAATGGTCGAACCGTTTTAGTGTATCAAGTATTTGAAAGTGTGGACAAACCGCACTATGTCCAACTAAGTACAGATTCTCATGCGCAGTGTTTTGTTCGGATAAAAGATAGGACTGTACAGGCAAGTAAAGAAATGAAGCAGATTTTACGACGTGAAAACCAAGAGGGAATTCAGTTTTCCTATGGAGATTCCGAACGCTGGTTGATGGAATATTTACGAAATAAACCTACGATAACCTTAGAAGAATTTGCCGTTTTAAATAAATTACCCACTTGGATTGCGTCAAGGAAATTAATTTTATTAGTTTTAGCACAAGTTTTAAAAATAATTCCTGGAGAATCGTTCGATCAATATTCTTTGAAATGAAAAATACCTTCTATGTTATTTTGGTCACAATGAGTTTACTCGCTTGCAGTAAATCTTCAGTCGATGTGCCCGCAAGTCCCATTTCTCAGACAGCGACCATTAACTCGTTTGACTTATTGCAAGATAAATTATTGACTCCCAGTTGCGCTACTTCTGGATGCCATCTATCTATTCAAGATGCCTCATATGCTCAGCATGGCTTAGTTCTGGCCAAAGGACTTGCTTACGGAAATTTAATTGGGGCAACTCCCAAAAATTCGGTTGCCGTAGCCAACAAACTACAAAGAGTCAAGAAATTTTCATCGGCCGAAAGTCTATTATTTCATAAATTAAATTGGGATTTAAGTCATCATGTATCTGCTAATTATGGGGCTCCTATGCCTTTGGGTGGAAAAGCTGTGAGCAAAGGCCAATTGGACTTCGTTCAAAAATGGATCGAAGCAGGCGCTCCAGATAAAGGAGAGGTAGTCGATGCCAAATTATTAGATGATACAACACCTAGTTTCACTGAGCCCACAGATTTTTCAGCCTTAGATTCTCCAGTGAAAGAGGGGAAAACTGGATTTCAATTGAAAGTGGATCGATTTATTGTCCCACCTAATTTTGAACGGGAGATTTTTGTTCGTCGGCCTTTAAATAATACTGAGGCCGTTTATGTATCTCGTATTAAACTTAAATCGAGAGCAAATAGCCATCATTTAGTCGTGTATGATTTCAGATCCAAACTTATGTTGCCCAATATGGATGAACTGAGAGACTTGAGGAATTCTGATAATTCACTCAATATCAACACCGTTTTGCAGATGTCAAATCATATTTTTTTGGGTGGAGGCACTGATCCGAATTCAGACTATTCTTTTCCAGAAGGTACTGCGTTAAAGTTGCCAATCAATAGTTCAGTTGACTTGAATCCTCATTATTTCAACAAAACGAAGGATAATTTATACGGGGAGAATTATGTAAATCTGTATACCATTCCTCAATCACAGGTTAAAAATGTGGTTAATATGATTGATTTTAATAATTCAAGTTTCTCACTTCCCCCAAATCAAACGACTGTTATCACCAAGGACTTCTTTAGTTTTGATGGATTTGTGAAAGGCTCTGGTAAATCGGTTATAATCGTATCGCTCACCTCACACACCCATGAAAGAGGGAAACTGTTCCAAATCAAAATTAAGGGCGGCGCTCGCGATGGCGAAATTATTTACGAAGACAACGACTGGGCCCACCCTAAAGTCATCAATTACGCAAAGCCGATTGCTCTGAAAGAAGGGGAAGGATTGACTTCCGTAGTTACCTATGTGAATAATACCAATAATACATTAAGGTTTGGATTGACCTCTGAAGATGAAATGGACATTATTTTTGGCTATTATTACATTCAATAAGTCATTGGCGAACAGCCCCTTATCTCATCTTATTCAAGAAAAAATCAAAACCTTATTTGATATATCAAAATTGAAGGTATATTTGCCTCCGTTTCTTGAAATATTTAAATTAATCAACCACAAATAGTACAATTTTTTGCAAATTTTGTATTCTAATCATAAATAATTCCGACTTGGATAAAATTTTACTACGCTATTTTTTATAATGGAACAAAAACACAAAAATAAATTCACGGCTGCTGGACTTTTGGTAGCTATGGGGATCATTTATGGGGACATTGGTACTTCTCCTCTCTATGTAATGCAAGCGGTCATAGGGGATGAACCCATTAATTCCTTGACGGTTTTAGGGGGCTTGTCTTGTATTTTTTGGACTTTGACATTACAGACTACACTTAAATATGTCATATTAATTCTTCGTGCAGATAACAAGGGTGAGGGCGGAATTTTTGCCCTTTTTTCGTTAGTGAGACGTCATGCAAAATGGTTGACTTTGCCAGCTATTATCGGTGGGGCGGCATTACTAGCGGATGGCATTATTACGCCACCTATTTCAGTCGCTTCCGCGGTGGAAGGTTTGCGCATGCTTCATCATCCAGATGGAACTCCTTTTGTTACGGATACGGTGCCCATTGTCATATTTATTTTAACCATTCTCTTTATTTTCCAAATTTTTGGAACGAAAGTGGTAGGAAAGTTATTTGGGCCGATCATGCTTTTATGGTTTTCCATGTTGGGACTTTTTGGCATCATTTGGATACAAAATGATTGGTCTATTTTACGGGCTATTTCTCCGGTATATGCTTGGGAATTGTTAACGACACACCAAGCTGGAAGTGCGGGATTTTGGGCTTTAGGTGCGGTATTTTTATGTACAACAGGGGCTGAGGCACTTTATTCCGACTTGGGCCACTGCGGCCGAGGAAATATTCGGGTAAGTTGGATTTTTGTCAAAATCACTTTAATACTGCAATATTTTGGGCAAGGTGCATGGCTTTTGGCGCATCAAGGAATGACCTTGGATGGGCGTAAACCCATTTTCGAATTACTCCCACGTGAATTTTTATTCTCCGGAATTATGGTCGCTACGGCCGCCGCAGTGATTGCCAGTCAGGCATTAATTTCAGGATCTTTTACCTTGATTTCAGAGGCTATTCGGCTCAATTTTTGGCCGAAAGTACGTTTGGTTTATCCATCTGATCAAAAGGGCCAATTATATGTACCATCGATCAATATTTTATTGTGGATGGGTTGTGTGGGAGTTGTATTATGGTTTAAGGAGTCAGCCAATATGGAGGCCGCGTATGGTTTGGCGATCACCTTGACTATGTTGATGACTACCTCTTTAATGGCCTATTACCTTCATATTAAGAAGGTGGATATGTGGTGGATCCTACTTTTCCTAGTGGTTTACATCTCCTTAGAAGGCTCTTTCTTGGTAGCCAATTTACAGAAATTTACCCATGGAGGTTATGTGTCCCTTTTCATTGCGGGTGTGATTATCTTGGTCATGTGGATTTGGTTTAGAGCTTCTCGCATTAAAAATAAATTGACCGAATACGAGCCTTTGTCAGAATATATAGAGCCGTTAAAGGACTTAAGTAATGACGATACCATTCCTAAATATGCCACGCATTTAGTTTTTATGTCCAATGCCGGTAGGGTTGCCGATATTGAATCAAAAATCATTTATTCCATTTTTCAACGTAGACCCAAAAAGGCCGATATTTATTGGTTTGTTCACGTAGATACCTTGGATGAGCCATATACCATGGATTATAAAGTAACCGTGATTGAGAAAGATGATATTATTAAAGTTAATTTTAAATTAGGTTTCCGAGTGGAACAACGGATCAATTTATACTTCAGAAAAGTTGTGGAAGAGATGGTTTCTAGAGGTGAGGTAGACATCACTTCTCGATATAAATCATTGAATGAACAAAATGTTATTGGCGACTTCAGGTTTGTCGTGCTTGAAAAATTCTTATCCTATGATAATGAATTGCCACTTTTAGACCGAATGGTGATGAAGGCTTATTTCTTTGTCAAACAATTTACTCCTTCGGAAGACAAGTGGTTTGGTTTAGATAGTGATGCCGTAAAATTGGAAAAAGTGCCATTGATTATTAAGCCTGTTTCCAAGTGTAATTTAAGACGTATTGACTAACCATGAGCACTATTTTTTCTAAAATTGTTCAGGGCGAAATTCCTTGCCACAAGATTGCCGAAGATGATCGATTTTTAGCCTTCTTAGATGTGATGCCTTTAGTAGAAGGCCATACCTTGGTGATTCCAAAGCAAGAAATCGATTATATCTTTGATCTTGATCCGGAGGTTTTAGCCGACTTAATGAAATTTGCTCAGCGCATTGCTCCAGCCATCAAAAAGGCGATTTCATGTAAGCGCATTGGTGTAGCGGTCATTGGCCTAGAAGTGCCACATGCACATGTGCACCTGGTTCCTTTAAATCGGATGTTAGATATTAATTTTTCTCAAGAAAAATTGAAGTTGAGCCCTGAGTCTCTCGCAAAAACCGCGGAATTAATTCGGTCTTTTATTATTTAAGGTATCCTTTTAAGGTATTCATCTCGACTAAAGGATTTGTTTTCTCATAGACAATGTGGTAGACCGCGTCGATGATCGGCAATTTAATTTGATGCTGTTTGGCAATCAAATAAATACTCCGAACCGCATAATAGCCCTCGGCAATCATATTCATCTCCATTTGAGCTGATTTTACCGAATAGCCTTTGCCGATCATATTGCCAAAAGTCCTATTTCTTGAGAATTGTGAATAAGCGGTCACCAATAAATCTCCTAAATACCCTGAATTATTTAAATCTCGATTCTCTTTGGGATAGATTTCATCTAAAAAAATCTTAATTTCTTGCATGGCATTACTGACCAATACCGCTTGGAAATTATCCCCAAATCCAAGTCCTCGCGTGATCCCGCAGGCAATAGCAATGATGTTTTTGATTACGGCACAATACTCTACTCCATATAAATCAGCAATTGCATTAGCTTGTAAAAATCGGCAATTCAATAAATTGGCAAATGATTTTGCCACATCAATATTAGGAGAAGCAATGGTTAAATAAGATTGCTTCTCTAAGGCAACTTCCTCCGCGTGACAGGGACCCGCAATCACACATGTTTGCCCAATAGGCAAATTAAATTCTCGGGTAATCCAATCCGTGACCAATAAATTTTCTTCTGGAATCATCCCTTTTATCGCCGAAACTACTTTTTTCCCCTCAAAATGCTTCTTATTTAAGTCCTTTAAGGTAACCGGAATAAAAGCCGCGGGAATGGCTAAAATAATATATTCAACACCATTTAATGCCTCAGACATTTTATTATACGTCTTTACCTTGCGTGGATTAATCGCGACGTCAGTTAAATAACTAGGATTGTGGTTGTATTTTCTGATGAAATCAACATCCGCTTTTCTGCGAATCCACCACTTAATTTTTACCTGATTTTCTGAAAGAATTTTTACTAATGCCGTAGCCCAACTTCCTCCACCAATCACAGCAATCTGAGTTGGTATTTTCTTTTTTAATTCTTCTAAACTAGTCATGATGTAAAATTAGCTTTTAAATTAAAAATTATCTGTTTTTTAATTTTTTTTACCCAATTTTGCCTCAAATACCTATTAATAAATACTATGAAAATCAAAATGTTATTATTGGCACTATTGAGTGTCACTTTTGTATATGGCCAACAAGCCAGTATTCTTCCAGAACATCCTCGACCTGACTTCGAACGTAGTCAATGGATCAACTTAAATGGGGATTGGGATTTTAAATTTGACCCGCAAGATGTGGGCATCAAAGAAGGCTGGGAAAAAAATCAGCAAAAGTATCCACAAAAAATTCATGTACCTTTTCCTTGGGGATCTCAATTGTCTGGAGTTAAGGATGAAGCAGATATTGCTTGGTACCAACGAACGATCGAGGTGCCGGCCAATTGGCAATCCAAGCGAACATTTTTGGTGATCGGGGCGAGTGATTGGAAAACGGACGTTTTCTTGAATGGCCAAAAAATAGGTACTCACGAAGGTGGCTACACTCCTTTTTCTTTTGATTTGACAAAATTTCTTAAAGCGGGTCAAAAACAACTATTGAACATTCGGGTCGACGATAAAAGGCGAATGTTTACCCTATATGGCAAGCAAGGATATGGAAATGCCCGAGGTATTTGGCAAACGATTTACCTAGAATCTCGTGGCGATCAGTATGTTGACTATGCCCAAGTAAGCCCGGATATTGATCAATCGATGGCCAAATTTCAAGTGGAGCTAGCCGCACCTGTCAAGCAAAAAACTTCAGTCAAAGTAACTCTATCCGCCGGTTTTTCAGGCTCACAAATGATCGCTGCGGGTTCAAAAACGGCACTAATTGAAATTAAAATACCGAATGCGCACCTGTGGTCTTTGGAGGATCCATTTTTATATACCTACCAAATTCAAGTAGGAGAGGGTGCTCAGTCAGATGAAGTGAAGGGGTATTTTGGGATGAGAAAAATATCCGTCATGAATTTGCCAGGGAGCACTATTCCATACATTGCGCTTAATAATAAACCCATTTATTTGCAATTGGCCTTAGACCAAAGCTACCACCCTGAAGGTTTTTACACTTTCCCAACGGATGATTTTATGCGGGAAGAAATCATGCGCAGCAAGCGAATTGGATTGAATGGAATTCGTACACATGTTAAAATTGAAGTTCCGCGGAAGTTATATTGGGCAGATAAATTAGGATTATTGGTCATGGCGGATGTTCCTAATTCTTGGGGCCAGCCGGATGCCGACATGCAAAAGGAAACGGAGTATACCTTGGAGCAAATGGTTCGCAGGGATTTTAACCATCCGTCTATTTTTTCATGGATTACTTTTAATGAAACCTGGGGATTACAATCTGATGTTATGGTCGATGGGAAAAAGCGCAGAGTATATGCCCCTGAGACTCAAAAATGGGTGGTTGACGTGTATAAAAAGGCAAAATCCTTAGATCCCACTCGCTTAGTGGAAGACAATTCTATTTGTTGCGGAAAGGGCCATACAGAAACGGATATTCATTCTTGGCATTCGTATTTACCGGGTTATGAATGGGATAAATTTAACAAGGAGCAATCGGACAATACCTTTCCGGGGAGCACTTGGAATTTCGAAAAAGGATATAAGCAGGGCAATCAGCCTATGATTAATTCGGAATTTGGAAATGTGTGGGGCTATGATGGAAGCTCAGGTGATGTGGATTACACCTGGGATTATCACAAGGCGATGAACTCATTCCGCAATTTCCCCAAAATGGCTGGTTGGTTATACACGGAGCACCATGATGTCATTAATGAGTGGAACGGGTATTACCGATTTGATCGTACGGAAAAAGAAACGGGATTAGGAGCCATGGCACCAGGAATGACTTTAAAAGATTTGCATGGTCCATTTTACTTGTCGACAGGCCAGGAAATTGCTTGGGCTGGAAAAGGGGGGCAAAAATTAAAAATTCCTTTAACCTTATCTGCCTTAATTGGCGCTACTGATTTACCCAAAGAGCTTGTGTTAAAAATGGAATTTTCAGGACAAAATGCCTTGGGAGAAAAGAAAAATTGGTGGACTAAATCCAAGCCCATTGCTTGGACCCCTTGGTCTGTCAAGGCGTTGGACTCTTTAGAAATTACACTGCCTGACGAGAAATCATTGAACACATTGATTTTGAAATTGGAAGATGGTAATGGGCAAGTGTTGCATCAAAACTTTGTTTCTTTAATTGTTGAGCAGGGACAAATACAGGTAACGCCCAAGCAAGTTTTAATGACGGTGCCTGTGGAGAAAATTTCGAAAGCTGCATGGTCTGTTAAACAATGGTCTGGCGTCTTAGGGAATAAAGTTAATGGGGCAGGGTCAGGTTATTTTGAATACAGTTTTGATTGGGCAAAGATGCCTTTGGAATCCATAGACCAAGTTAGTTTTTTTGTGGAGGCGTCGTCAAAACCTATGTTAGGAAAGGATAGACCAAATGCTGGTCCAATGAGCGGCGATTATATGTTGGGCAAAGGAACCTTTGATCCAAGTAAAAATCCCAATGCCTATCCGCAAACA
The DNA here is from genome assembly GCA_945906795.1 of Spirosoma fluviale. GTDB lineage: Bacteria > Bacteroidota > Bacteroidia > Cytophagales > Spirosomataceae > Aquirufa > Aquirufa fluvialis_F. The sequence goes on along the minus strand of CAMDRO010000010.1, from coordinate 16,140 downwards.
GATCTTAAAAAGAATCCTTCCGTGGTGCAGATTTTATCCAACGGACAATTTGCCGCTTCATTTGATTTGGAGGATGACCCAGCAGATCACCAAGGAGTATTGTCGTGGTTTTATCAAGCTAAAAATCGTAAATTAGACGAGCCAGGAACCTATGGATATTGGGTTCAATGTACGCTGCCTCGCTCATCGATTGAAGTAGCAAATGCAACGGGTAAATTAACTATTCGACTGGAAGTTCCAGAGGGATATCCGAATGGGCTTTCGTTATATGGAGCAAAATCGGGCCGATACATCAATGACCCAAGTATCTTAATTCTTCGTAAATAAAAGGTAGATCAGCGTGGATTAGTTCGCGCTGATTTTCTTTTCGTTGATTACTGGAGTATAAATTGGTTGCCTGATAGAGGCTATCTTAATAAAAGATGTTCGCCTATTATTTGCTCAGTATTAGCGATTAATGGCTACCGAACTTAAAATAGTTTGAATGATTTGAAGGGTTGATATGTTATCGGCTTCGGCTTCATACGTTAAAATAATCCGATGGTTTAGCACATCTGGCGTCATTTCTTTGATGTCTTCAGGCAAAACGTAATCTCTTCCTTCCAAATAGGCCATTACTTTGGCGGCTAGATTTAAGTGAATACTCGCTCGCGGCGATGCGCCAAATTGGATGTAATCCGCCTCCTTAGTTAAGCCATAATCTGCTGGATTTCTCGTGGCAAATATGAGTTCAATGATGTACTTTTCTAGCGTTTCACTAATAGTAATCTTATTGATCTCTTTTCGAATACTTTGAATATCGTCAAAAGTCAAAATGGCCTTAGTTTCATATTTGAAGTCCATATTCGACATTTTTCTCATGACTTCTAATTCCTGATCTTTATCCAGGTAATTTAAAAATACTTTGAGCATAAATCGGTCCATTTGCGCTTCAGGCAATGGAAAAGTTCCTTCATGCTCCACAGGATTTTGAGTAGCCAAAACCAAAAATGGCTTATCCAATGGATAGGTAGTTTCCCCGATGGTCACCTGCTTTTCTGCCATGGCTTCCAGCAAAGCTGATTGGACCTTTGCCGGTGCCCGGTTAATTTCATCCGCTAAAATAATTTGGGCAAAAATAGGACCTTTTTTTACTTCAAATTCATTTTTCAGCGGATTGTAAATCATGGTCCCCACTAAATCAGACGGTAGCAAATCAGGGGTAAATTGGATCCGTTGGAAATGTAAATCTAGGATTTTAGCCAATGTATTGATCGTAAGCGTTTTTGCTAGACCAGGCACCCCTTCCAAAAGTACGTGTCCACCGGTGAAAAGTCCCACTAATAGTCGGTTGATTAAGCGCTCTTGGCCAATCACCACTTTCCCCATTTCTTCAATAACTACTTGAATTTTTTCTCTTAGTGCCATAATTTACCTATTAGTTGAATCCTATCATTATTGCAATTTCTTGTATTTTATTCGTTTGGGCGTTATATCATTTCCTAATCTCTTCTTTCGAGCTTCTTCGTATTCGGAATAATTTCCTTCAAAATAAGTGACTTGTGAATCTCCCTCAAAGGCCAAAATGTGTGTGGCAATTCGATCAAGAAACCATCTATCGTGGGAAATAACGACGGCACAACCCGCAAAATTTTCTAATCCTTCTTCCAAGGCTCTTAATGTATTCACATCCAGGTCGTTGGTTGGCTCATCCAGCAAAAGCACATTAGCTCCCTCTTTTAGCATCATCGCTAAATGGACTCTATTGCGCTCTCCTCCTGATAAATTGGCAATTTTTTTCTCTTGGTCTGCGCCATTGAAATTAAATTTACTTACATAAGCCCGCGCATTCGATTGTTTTCCACCCAACATTACCCAATCATTGCCATCAGACACGGTTTCGAACACAGATTTTTCGGCCATTAATTGGTTATGTTCTTGGTCTACATAGGCTAGTTTTACCGTTTCGCCCACCTCAAAACTTCCACTATCTGGCTGAAGCTGTCCCGTAATTAATTTAAACATCGTAGTTTTTCCCGCACCATTGGGTCCAATAATCCCAACAATCCCAGCAGGAGGTAATGAAAAACTTACATTTTCATATAACAATTTATCACCAAAAGATTTGGAAACGCCTTGTACTTCAATAACTTTATTTCCCAACCTGGGACCCGCAGGAATGAACAATTCTAACTTGTCTTCCTTTTGTTTATTCTCTTCTGATAACAATTTCTCATAAGCACCAATCCTTGCTTTAGATTTGGCTTGGCGCGCTTTGGGAGACATGCGCACCCATTCTAATTCACGCTGTAATGTTTTTTGTCTCCGAGATTCTGTTTTTTCTTCTTTGGCTAGTCTATTTTGCTTCTGTTCTAACCAGGAAGAATAGTTTCCTTTCCACGGAATTCCCTCGCCCCGATCTAGTTCTAAAATCCAGCCAGCTACATTATCTAAGAAATATCGATCGTGAGTTACCGCGATTACCGTTCCTTTATATTGACGTAAATGTTGCTCTAGCCACTCAACGGATTCCGCATCTAAATGGTTGGTAGGTTCATCTAACAATAAAACATCCGGCTCTTGTAATAATAACCGACACAACGCAACACGTCTTTTTTCTCCTCCCGAAAGGGTACTAATAAGTGCAGTAGGATCTGGACAGCGTAAGGCGTCCATCGCTTTTTCTAATCGATTATCTAATTCCCACGCATTAAAGTGGTCTAACTTTTCCTGAACTTCTCCTTGTCTAGCTAAAAGTTTGTCGAAATCAGCATCTGCATCTCCAAAAGCCTCATTTATTTCGTCAAACTCTTTCAGTAAATTTTTAATTTGAACCACCGCTTCTTCAACCACCTCTAAAACCGTTTTTTGAGGATCAAGTTGGGGTTCCTGCTCCAGCATCCCCACCGTATATCCTGGGGACCAAACGACATCGCCTGTAAATGATTTATCTAGCCCTGCGATAATTCGTAGAAGGGTTGATTTACCAGAACCATTGAGGCCGAGCACCCCAATTTTTGCTCCATAAAAAAAAGAAAGGTAAATATTTTTAATGATCGTTTTCTGAGGGGGAATTACCTTAGAAACGCGCTCCATGGAAAATATAATGGTTTCGTTACTCATATTTTGATTGAATTTTTTCTAATAACCTGCAAAGAATGTGATTTTTGTGTTAAAATTTGAATTTCTAATCAAAAATTCTTCATTTATTCATTAATTTTTAAATAAATTCGTGAGTTAAATATTTTGATAAAAATTATAAAGTACAATTTGAGCCAAAGCATTTGCTTGAAGCTCTATGAATTAATCTTATGAAATCTGCCACAGAAAAAGAGTATGGATTTTGCCAAGACGGCAAGGTTTTCATACATGCCTACCTAAACTTCCCACAAAGAGAAATCGGATTTGTACGTGAAACAGAAGAAGCTTCCTTAGCTTATTTTGTCAAGCGTTTTGAGTTAGCTAAAAATAAAGTCGATATTTTAGCTCGCGAAGTGACCACAGTTCAAAATAAAGGTTCTTTTTTGACTAAGGTCATCCAAATGAAAGCCTATTTAGCTGATTTTGACGGTTTGGGCGATTTTATCCCTCTATTTGATCAATTGGAGGAAATGGAATCCTACTTACGTGGACTTATTCAGAATAATCAAATTAAAAATCTGGAGATAAAAAGAGCATTGATTCAAGATGCTATTCAATTAGCTGAACAGGAAGACATCCTTATAGCCACCGAAGATTTATTAGATACAAAGACTAAATGGGTTAAAACGGGTCCTGTTGACAAGCAATTTCAGGATGAGCTTTCTGGGGAATTCCAAGCAGTATTAGATGCTTTTTTCCTTCGTAGAAGAGCCTATTTCGAAGAAAAAAATCGTCAAATCGACGAGAAAATTCTGATTCTTCAAGGATTTATTGATTCGGTACACCAATTAAGAAAAGCTGAAGATATTGATGATTCTGTCATTAAGGTGAAAGAATTGCAAAAGGAGTGGAAAACAATTTTAGGATTGCCTCCTAAAAAGCAATCGATGCTTTGGAAGAATTTCAAGAAGGCCAATGACATGTTTTTTGAGAAGTATAACCGAATTAAAGGAATTGATTATAAGCCTCGGGTTGATCCACGCGTTCAGGAGTTAAATACGATGACTGGCGAACTAGAAATAAAATTAAGTGATCAGGTTAATATGGTGGCCACAGCCGAGCTTGCAAAAGCCTATTTAATTAAATGGAAAGAAGTTTCGGCCCAAATTAAGACCATTGACCGTTCTATGGCCGAGCGATTTAGAAACGCTTGCGATAAGATTTTTGAAATGAATTATTTGTTACGAGTAATTTCTTATCGGCATGCCAACTTAAATGAAAAACCTCGCCTGGAGCAATTAAAAATCATGATTAATCAAATGGATTACATGACAAAAAAGGAAAAGGGGGAATTGGATGATTTCATTGCGCAAGCCGAGCAAGATCGTCAAATGGAGGAAAAACCTATTCAAAGTAAAATCAATACGCAAAAAAGAAAAATTAGCATGAAAGAAATGCTATTGGCCAATTTTAAAACGGAACTGGATGTTATTTTAAATAGTTGACAAGCCCATTTTTACCGCCATTTCTTTTAAATCTAATCCATCAAAAGTCCCAGAAGACATCATCAGTAAATTAGTATCCTGCCACGATTTACTGATCAGCTCGGAGGCTAATGTGGAAGAATCTCGGATAACTTTCAATGAGGGGTGTTTGAAATAGTTTTGAATCAACGATTCTTCTATTCGATCCATTTGTTTTATTTGCCTAGCATGTTCACTTAAGTAAATGATGGCTTCGTCCGCTTTTGCTAAGGTGGACTGATATTCAGGTAAAAAAGTAGGATTTAAACTGCTAAATGTGTGCAATTCTAGGCATGCTACTAATTCTCGTTCTTGATATTGTTCATTTAGCGCTGCAGTAGTAGCGGCTACTTTGGATGGGGCATGTGCAAAATCCTTGTAAAACAATGAACTCGTGCTTTTTGCAACCAGTTCAAGCCTTTTTGCCGCACCCTTGAAAGTGGATATACTGGTATAAAAATCCGTACTAGAAACACCTATCTCTTCGCAAATCAATCGGGCCCCATTTAAATTTTTAAGTGAATGCTGGCCAAAAACTTGAATTTCATATCTTGTCCCATCCTCTGCTATAAGAATGGTACTTCCATTTTTTATTTCAGAAGGATGTGCCTCATATCCATTCATATCGACATCTTCTGGGCAGTTTTGCACTAAATTACTTAATGTAGCATCTGTTTGATCAAAAAATAAATGACCTGCTTTGGGCATTTGCTTGATCAACTGATCGAACGAATCCGTGTAAGATTTGAATGTTGGGTATACGTTGATGTGATCCCACGCAATTCCAGAAATTAAGGCGATATGTGGCTGGTACAATAAAAATTTGGCTTGTCGGTCGATCGGGGAAGCTAAATATTCATCACCTTCAATAATGATGATGGGGGCGTCTGATAAAGAAGCCATTAATTCAAATCCTTCAATGCGGGCGCCAACCAAATAATCAAATTTTCTATTGAGACTTTTCAACACATGTAAAATCATGGAAGTGATACTTGTTTTTCCATGACTCCCGGCGATTACAATTCGTTGTTTATGTTTGCTTACTTCATATAAAAAAGAAGGATAGGATTCGATTTTTATGCCTAATTCCTGTGCCCGCATTAATTCTGGATTGTCTGCTTTGGCATGCATTCCTAAAATGACCATATCTAAATCGGCCATAATTTTTTCAGGAAACCAACCAAATTCCTCCGGTAGTATCCCATGGGAAGCTAATAAACTTTTAGAAGGCTCATATATTTCATCGTCTGAACCTGTAATTTGATATCCTTTGGCCTTTAAAGCTAAGGCTAAATTATGCATCGCAGCGCCACCTATTGCGATAAAATGAATCTTGGGCATATAACATTATGTTGAATAGTTTGCAAAGTACATACTTTTATTGCAGTTTTGCACGTTTTTACATTAACTCAAGTGCACTTGAGTACATATTTGTTGATTAGGAATGAAAAATTATATCGATCTTATTGATCAAACGATTGAATTTCCGACGAGGGAATTTAACATTAATGAGGACAATGAATTGTTGTTCAACAATGTGCCTTTGATGGAAATCATCAAGCAATATGGGACGCCATTAAAAATATCGTATTTGCCAAAAATCTCTGAGCACATTGAAAATGCTAAGTTATTGTTCAGAAATGCGATTAAAAAATATAATTACAAAGCTAATTATATCTATTGTTATTGTACAAAATCGTCTCATTTCTCTTTTATTTTAGAAGAAGTTTTGAAGCAACATGTCCATTTAGAAACGAGTAGTGCATTTGACATTTCTATTATTCGGGATATGTACAACCAAGGAAAAGTCTCTAAATCGACCTATATTCTGTGTAACGGATATAAACAACCCTTGTATACGCAGTTTATCTCCGAATTAGTTAATGACGGATTTAATTGCATCCCAATTCTTGATAATTTAAAAGAGATCGATTTTTATGAAAAATCGGTGACAGCAGATAAAGTAAATTTAGCGATTCGAATCGCTACAGATGAGGAGCCCGATTTCTCGTTTTATACTTCTCGATTAGGGGTTCGATATTCGGATGTTAACACACTTTACGAAGATAAAATAAAGCCCAATCCGAAATTCAACTTAAAGATGTTGCATTTTTTCATCAATACGGGAATTAAGGATAGTGCCTATTATTGGTCCGAATTGAGTCGCTTTATTTATAAGTATTGTGAAATGAAAAAGATTTGCCCTGAACTAGATTCGATCAATCTAGGTGGTGGACTTCCGATTCAGACTTCACTTCAATTTAGTTATGATTATCAGGCGATGGTGGATGAAATTGTAGAATCGATTTCATGGATTTGCAATAAAAACAATGTTCCAGTGCCCAATATTTTTACAGAATTCGGTTCCTATACCGTAGGTGAAAGTGGCGCCGTTTTGTATGAAATTATTGATCAAAAACTTCAAAATGACAAGGAGCTTTGGTACATGATTGACGGTTCATTTATTACTCAATTGCCTGATTCATGGGGAATGAACCAAAAATACATTATGCTTCCTGTCAATAATTGGGGCCTACCTTATCAGAAAGTGAACTTAGGAGGTTTGACTTGCGACTCCATGGATTTTTATAATACAGAAGCGCATAGTTCTGATTTATATTTACCTATTTTTGAGGAAGATTCTGAAAGGCAATATGTAGGGTTTTTCCATACAGGAGCTTACCAAGAGTCCTTAGGTGGTTATGGGGGAATTCAACATTGTTTGATTCCCGCCCCTAAACATGTGATCGTCGACCGATTAGAAGATGGAACGATTACGACTAGGTTGTTTTCTGAGGAGCAATTGAGTGGCCCAATGTTAACGATTTTGGGATACAATCAAGACAAAGAAGTGATTCAAAATGTCGTTATAGAAATTGAAAGCCCAGAAATGGTCAAAACTGAAAAATTAGCTTCCGTATAAATATGAAAAAAATTGCAGCCATTACCTTATTAGCCGCTATGTTTTTGAGCTCATGTGCTCAAAGCAATAATTGCCCAGCATATGGAACCACACGCCTAGATACACCAAAAGTTAAAAGGGGCTAATTAATCTTCAGCCCAGTCAAAACTTTTCGTAACGGCTTTCTTCCATTGCTTGCGCATTTTGCTGCGAGTTTCCTCGGACATATTTGGTTTCCAAGTATTTGCAATGGCCCAATTTTTACGTAAATCATCAAGATTTTCCCAATATCCTACGGCTAATCCCGCCGCATAGGCCGCTCCCAAAGCGGTTGTTTCGATGATCTTTGGACATATCACTTCTTCACCCAAAATATTCGATTGGAATTGCATCAGTAATTGGTTGACCACCATTCCTCCATCTACTCTTAATGAAGTGATTGAAATTCCTGCATCTTTTTCCATGGCTTCCAACACTTCCCAAGTTTGAAAAGCGGTCGCCTCTAAAGCCGCTCGGGCAATATGTGATTTATTAACAAATCGTGTTAAACCCACCAAAACGCCGCGGGCATCTTGTTTCCAATAGGGGGCATAAAGTCCTGAAAATGCAGGGACAAAATAGCATCCTCCATTATCATCCACTTCTTTGGCTAATTTTTCGATATCTGGACTATTTTTAATGATGCCCAAATTATCTCTTAACCACTGAACGAGCGCCCCGGTAATAGCCACAGATCCTTCTAATGCATAATGCACGGGTTCGTTGCCCAACTGGTAAGCTACGGTTGTTAATAATCCATGTTTTGATTGAACAGGTTTTTCTCCCGTATTCATCAATAAAAAACACCCTGTTCCATAGGTATTTTTTCCTTGGCCTGGATTAAAACAGGTTTGACCCACCAAAGCGGCTTGTTGGTCCCCTAAAATCCCCGCTAAGGGAACTCCACCCAAAACCCCTTTTGCTTTTGCATATACCTTAGAACTGGCTTGGATCGTTGGCAACATGGCCTTAGGAATAGATAAAACCTGTAAGATTTCATCATCCCATTGGCACGTAGCCAAATCCATTAATTGGGTTCGACTGGCATTGGTCACGTCGGTAATATGAATTCCCCCGTCGACTCCTCCTGTTAAATTCCAGGCAATAAAAGTATCCATATTGCCAAAAATCGCCACTCCTTTTTCAGCATCTTCGCGTAAACCTTTAATATTATTTAGGAGCCACCTTAATTTTAATCCACTAAAATACGTGGCTAAAGGCAAGCCTGTTTTAGCTCGGAATCGATCCATACCGCCATCTTTAGCTAACTCAGCCAGTTCAGAACCTACCCGAGTATCTTGCCAAACCAACGCATTGTAATAGGGCTTTCCAGTAATTTTATTCCAAGCTAAGGTGGTTTCTCTTTGGTTGGTTATCCCAACGGCCGCGAGATCCTTCGCTGATAAATTAGCTTTTCCCAGCGCCAAGCCAATGACCTCTTGGGTATTTTGCCAAATTTCATAAGAGTCATGCTCGACCCAACCCGCTTGTGGATAAATTTGTTTATGTTCTTTTTGGCCGACTGAAATGATTTCACCCCCCTTATTAAAAATAATAAAACGAGTGCTTGTCGTGCCTTGGTCAATGGATCCTATGTACATATGTTGTTAATTAAGCGTCAATATAAATGCCCCAATCGCTGCGCCTGTGGCTGGCCCCAACACTGGAACCCACGCGTACCCCCAGTCTGAAGTTCCTTTACTTTTAATAGGTAAAATGGCGTGCATGATTCGAGGACCTAAATCTCTAGCAGGGTTAATGGCATAACCCGTCGTTCCACCTAATCCTAATCCGATTGCCCAAACTATGATACCCACTAAAAAGGGTCCTAAACCATGCTCAATGCTTGAAAAAGAACCTAGCGCCACAATGGCGAGGGCTGAGGCAAAGGCCTCCGAAATAAAATTAAAGGGCGTATTTTTAATGGCAGGATCTGTGCAAAAAGAAGCTCTAATCGCTCCAGCATCATCCGTTGCGTCATAATGCGGTTTGTAATGTAACCAAACTAATAATTGGCCCAACATCGCGCCGATCAACTGGGCTCCGATGTAGGTTGGAAATAAAGCCCAATCTCCTGATTTAATGCAGCCGGCAATGGTCACGATGGGATTTAAATGAGCGCCGGATGAACCAAAATAGGTTGAAACGAAAATTCCTATGGTCACCGCGAAAGCCCAGCATGCTGCGATGGCTAATAATCCGGTTCCATTTCCTTTGGTGTTTTTTAAAAGCATATTCGCCACTACACCATTTCCAAGATATAATAACGTAGCTGTACCGGCGAGTTCGCCTATAAAAATTGATGACATAGTTTTGGGTTTTTATTTTGGTTTTCCAAAACTATGAAATCTTCGCAATAAAAAAATTATCTTTGATTTCTAATTTGAATTATTGTCCAATAGATGCGCGAAGATTATTTAACAGGTGAATCAGAATCATTAAATCCTCAAGAAAAGGAATTTGATAAGGCCTTACGTCCTTTAAGCTTTGTTGATTTTTCGGGCCAAGGAAAAATTATTGATAACCTTAAAATCTTTGTAGGTGCTGCAAAAGCCCGCGAGGAAGCCTTAGATCACGTTTTATTGCATGGGCCTCCCGGTTTAGGCAAGACTACCTTATCACATATTATTGCGAATGAATTAGGATCGACGCTTCGAATTTCTTCAGGACCGGTCTTGGATAAACCGTCAGATTTGGCTGGTTTATTGACCAATTTGCAACCCTTTGACGTCTTATTTATTGATGAAATTCATCGCCTAAATCCCATCGTTGAGGAATATTTATATTCTGCGATGGAGGATTATAAAATTGATATTATGTTGGACTCTGGTCCAAACGCCCGAAGCATACAAATAGGATTAAATCCATTTACGCTGATTGGGGCGACCACTCGGGCAGGTTTATTGACCTCCCCTCTGCGCGCTCGATTTGGCATTAATGCCCGACTAGAATATTATGATGCCGTGCTTTTGACTAAAATTGTCAAACGTTCAGCATCTATTTTAAAAATGCCGATTGACGAATCGGGAGCTTATGAAATTGCCCGTAGGAGTCGGGGCACGCCTCGCATCGCAAATAATTTATTGCGTCGGACGAGAGACTTTGCCCAAGTAAAGGGTTCAGGGATTATTGACGTAGAGATTGCCCAGTTCGCATTGAATGCCTTGAATGTAGATCAAAATGGCTTGGATGAAATGGATAATCGAATTTTAATGACCATTATCGATAAATTCAAAGGCGGTCCCGTAGGATTAACGACGATTGCCACCGCTTGTGGGGAGGAGGCTGAAACCATTGAGGAAGTTTATGAACCGTTTTTAATTCAAGAAGGGTTCTTGAAAAGGACTTCTCGTGGACGAGAAGCCACTGAAAAAGCATACAGGCATGTTGGCATCGAACCGAAAGCTCAAACAGGCTCCCTCTTTTAATTAAATTTCAAATAGCCAAATTTTTCAAATTCATGAAAGGTTCCCTTAACAGGAATCCATGCCGATTTAGCCATCTTTTCACTGTCGTAATCTAAGCGATAAAAATTAGCTCGCCATAAAGTATTTTGTTTGGGGGGCGTATTATCTAATGGATTAAATAGGGTGTATGGGAAAAACATTTCAGCCGACCATTTTTTCATTTCCCCTTTTTCTTTCGTGATGGAAACAGCTTTTTGGACTTTTTTATCACCGTCATAATGCCACGGAATCCAACCAAAAAACTTTTTGTTGAAATTGGGTACAAGTAAAACGAGCTCTTTATTTAACGCATTAATCTCATATTCAAAGTATACAGGTTCTTTGGGATTTGGGTGGAAAAATACCTCAAATACATCGCCCTTATATAAATCATCAAAATCCTTTTTATATGTAGTACTAATTTTTTGGTCGTCCCCTTCCATTAGTACATAGATTCCTTTTTCAGAATACAAAATCTTGAATTGGCTTGAATAAGAGGCGATTCCGGGGGATGAATTTTGCATATTGACCCAGGGAGTTTTTTCCCAAGCGGCGTTTGAGCCCTTTCCGTCTACCTTAAAATCATGGGTTTGTAAAACTTGAAGCGTATCTGAAGCGGCAAACATATTCGCTATTAGGCCCAAGAACAAAAAAAAGAGTAAAGCAGATCGTTTCATTTTTCGTCAAATTGTTGATTTGCAATTTGGGAAAAAATAAGGATTCAAAATTATTTTTAGGTGTTTGATTTTCGGGAAAAATCATAGTTATTTGAAAAAAATATGCAGTCTGTGCAAAAAAATAAATTTGATGCCATCGTCATTGGCTCAGGAATTTCTGGGGGTTGGGCTGCTAAGGAACTCTGTGAGGCTGGTTTAAAAACGTTAGTCCTTGAACGAGGGCGCGATGTAAAGCATGTAGAGGATTATCCCACGGCCATGAAAGATCCTTGGGAATTTACCCATGGAAATAAGATACCTAAGCGGGAGGCAAATCCAATCGTTAGTAAATGTTATGCCTATGATGCGGGAACGGAGCAGTTTTTTGTTAAAGATGAGAAGCATCCCTATGTTCAAGAAAAGCCATTTGATTGGATACGGGGATACCAAGTAGGTGGAAAATCCTTGATTTGGGCAAGGCAAACGCAGCGTTGGAGCCAACATGAATTTGACGCACCCAAACGAGATGGGTACGCCGTCGAATGGCCCATTTCATATCAAGACCTTGCCCCTTTTTATACCCAGGTTGAAAAGTTTGTTGGCATCAGCGGCAACTACGATGGAATCCCAAGCTTGCCCGACGGCCATTTTTTGAAACCTTGGGAACTAAATTGTGTCGAAAAGCATGTTCAATCCCGTGTGAAAGAATTTTATAAAGGGAATCGCCATGTTATTATTGGCCGCTGTGCTCATTTAACTTCACCCGAACCTCAACATATTGAACAGGGAAGGGGCAAATGCCAAGCACGAAATTTATGTTATAGAGGTTGTCCTTATGGAGCCTATTTTAGTTCTAATTCTTCCACACTTCCCTGGGCTGCTAAAACAGGAAATTTAACATTGAATCCTTTTTCCACGGTTGAATCCATCTTGTATGATGAGAAAAAACAAAAGGCGATTGGGGTTCGAGTGATCGACACGCAAACCAATGAAGTGAGCGAGTATTTTGCCAAAATTATTTTTGTCAATGCCGCTGCGCTCAATACAAATTTGATTTTATTGAATTCAAAATCCAATCGATTTCCGAATGGTTTAGGAAACGATTCTGGGGTATTAGGTCATTACGTTGCATTTCACAATTACCGTGGTAATGCAGCGGCTGATTTTGAGGGTTTTGAAGATTCTTATTATGCGGGGAGGAGGCCTACATCCGCATTTATGCCAACTTTCAGGAACTTACACCAAAAGGATGCCGATTTTCTAGGTGGTTATATGGTGGCGTTTTCAGCGGCTAGAGGCGGCTGGAATCGGGATCAGTCGGGATTAAGTTTTGGAGAAGATTATAAAGAAAAACTGACTAAGCCAGGGCCTTGGCATATTTTCATGATGATGCAAGGGGAGACTATACCGATATTTGAAAATCATGTGAAATTGGACCCCCTTAAAAAAGACGCGTGGGGGATACCTCAATTAGTTACCTCGGTGGGATACACGGAAAATGATGTTAAAATGTTTACAGATTTTCACCAACAAGCCAGAGAGATTTTGGATATTTCAGGAGGGAAAAATATTTCGACCTGGGATACACATCAAAATCCGGGCTTAGATATTCATGAAATGGGGGGTGTCAGAATGGGCAAGGATCCTAAAACTTCCATGTTAAATAAATACAATCAAATGCACGCATGTAAAAATGTTTTTGTCACGGATGGCGCCTGTATGACCACTGTCGGCAATCAAAACCCTTCCTTAACATTTATGGCATTAACGGCCCGCGCTGTGAAACACGCAATCTCAGAAAGCAAAAAAGGCCTAATGGGCTTGCTAATTGTTCTAACTTCTTTTTCTTCGCTTTTTGCTCAATCGACGCCCATCGTCGACTTTGATGTGGTCATTTATGGTGCGACATCTGCTGGGGTAATTGCGGGTTATTCGGCTCAAAAGTTGGGCAAAAAAACACTCGTCATTGAGCCTTCAAATCACCTAGGTGGATTAACTTCTGGGGGTCTGGGCTTCACGGATATCGGAAATAAATTTGCAGTTACCGGCCTAGCTAGAGACTATTATCGTCGAATTGGCAAAAGGTATGGTTCTTTTGAAAAATGGACTTTTGAGCCTAGAGTTGCTCGCTCCGTTTTTGAAGGATATATCAAAGCGGTTAATTTACATGTTTGGTATCAATCTGTTTTGAAAAAAGTGGTCAAAAATGGGACAGTCATTCGCCAATTGGAAATTCAAACCTCTTCGGGTACAAAAATAGTTCGAGGCAAACAATTCATCGATTGTACGTATGAAGGGGATTTGATGGCTATGGCTGGCGTTAGTTATACCGTAGGTCGGGAATCTAATCAAACTTACGGGGAGACTTGGAACGGGGTTCAGTTGCTAGATAAACATCAATTTCCTGATTTTGTGGACCCCTATCGAGTGAAAGGAAATCCATCGAGTGGCTTGCTTTGGGGAATTAGCCCCCAGCCATTAGCCGCTAAAGGTTCAGGCGATTCACATACCCAGGCGTATAATTTTCGAATTTGTTTGACGGATAGTGTTGAAAATCAAATTCCCATTACGATGCCCTTAGGATATGATTCAACTCGATTTGAGCTTTTATTAAGGTACATCGAAGTGAAAAAGCCGCATGAATTAAATTGGTTATTAATGCATTTGCAGCCGATGCCTCATCGGAAAACGGACATTAATAATTCAGGGCCTTTTTCCACGGATATGATTGGCGAGAGTGATGATTTTGCGGAGGCCTCCCCTGAAAAGAGAAAGGAAATTTTCCTCAAGCATCAACGCTACAACCAATCGTTTTTATATTTTTTAGGCCACGATCCCAGGGTGCCTATACATTTACGCAAGGAGATGCTGACCTACGGTTACCCCAAAGACGAATATGCAACTAATGGAAATTGGTCGCCTCAAATGTATGTCCGCGAAACGCGACGTCTGATTGGGGAGGAGGTTATGACGCAGGCACATTGTGAAGGAAAGATAATCGCTAAAAATCCGATAGGCATGGCTGCCTACACCATGGATTCACACAATTGCCAGCGCCTTGTGGTCCGTGTAAATGGAGTGGATATGGTCAAAAATGAGGGAGATGTGCAGGTAGGTGGATTTGGTCCTTACCCGATCGGATATGGCGCCTTAGTTCCCAAACGTGCTGAATGTATCAACTTAATTGTGCCAGTTTGCCTATCTGCAAGTCATATTGCGTATGGTTCCATTCGAATGGAGCCAGTATTTATGGTTTTAGGTCAAACGGCAGGTGTTGCTGCCGTGTCCGCTATTAACAACCAAGTAGCTATCCAAGAAGTAAACGTCAGCAATGTCCAACAAATTTTAACCTCAAATCCATTGTTGGACGGAAGTAAACCCGAGATTTTAATCGATGATGCGCAATTGACCCAAGTGACTAAAAGTGGAAGTTGGACGAGAGAAGTTAACAAAAAAGGATGTTATGGCTCTTCATTATTGTTGGCTAGTCCAACGGCCGATCAAAATACCAAAGTTGTTTTCAAATCGCCAAACTCTTTAAAAGGCAATTATGCACTCTATTTTTACTTACCAAACCTAGAGAATAACAGTACTTTATTTAATTGGGAGATCAAGGAAGGTTCAAAAAAATCTGCGATTCAAATTAAATTGGATGGTGCTAAAAGTAATTTAAAAGGTGAATGGGTTTTGCTGGGCAACTTTAATTTCAGGGCGCAAGTGAACCCGGAGGCTATTTTATATGCCAAAGGGGCCAATGGATTAGTTCCTGCCGATGCTATTTTGTGGGTACCTAATAAATAAAAAAACGTCGGGGTTTTCCCGACGTTTTAATTTTCAAACTTAGGCGAATTGAATATTAATCTACTTGAACTCTACGTACCGCTCCATCATTAGATTGAGTCACTCGGACAAAATATACACCGGCACCGGATTTCTTTACATCGATCTGTCCAAGGTAGAAACCAGAAAAGTCCTTTATTTGTTCAGAAGCAATTTCCTTTCCATTCACATCGGTCACAGAAATAGTTACATTTCCCTTTCCAGGTGCCTTAAAGCGAACATTTAATTTTCCGTTGAAGGGTTTATTTGGATAAGAAATTAAACCATTAATCGTTTTCGAGCCATTTTTTTGATTCTCAAAACCCTTTTTGTTTCTGCCTTCCATTCTTCCAAATGCCATCGCACCTCTCATTCTTTTACTTCCTTCCATAATTTTGCCAAATGGGGGATGACCTTGCATGTCAAAATTTCTTCTTGGACCCCTGTTAGGGTTGATGGAATCGTTGTCTCTAAAAATTAAAACGTCTCTAGGATTCCCACCTTTGTTCATTCTCCGGATAATCATTCTTCCTTTTCCAGGACCACCGGGTCCTAAATCGCCCTTAAAATCTTCTGTGATGATGTTTAATTCCTTGCCTTTTCGATCTTTAAATTGAGTTCCGCCACTGCGGCGATCATCTTTATTGACCTCTATTCGAATAATTTTATTCTTCTTGCCTCCGCCTGACATTTTT
>CAMDRO010000009.1 GCA_945906795.1 Spirosoma fluviale | reverse complement strand
GCCGAAAATTTAAAAATACAATGCCCTGATTTAGGGGAATTAAATATTGATGTTTGTTATGGTGGTAATTATTATGCCATTGTTGAAGTGCAAGAAAATTTTAAAGGGATTGAAAATTATACTGCTGGGCAATTAATTGCTTGGAGTGGAGAATTGCGTAAACGCATTAACGCTGCGCATAAATTTGAACATCCTTTGGATCCCACCATTAATTCATGTTCTCATATTTTGTGGACTGGAAAAGTATTGGATGAAAAAAATACGGCAAGAAACGCGGTTTTTTATGGTGATAAAGCCATTGATCGCTCGCCCTGCGGAACAGGTACATCTGCAAGATTAGCCCATTGGTATTCGAAGGGTAAATTAAAGCAAGGAGAGGCCTTTTTGCATGAAAGTATTATAGGATCAGTATTTACTGGGAAGGTGGAAGCCATGACTGAAATTGGCGGTAAGGAGGCAATTATACCCTCTATTCAGGGTTGGGCCAAGATAATAGGATTTAATACCATATCCATTGATCCCGCTGATGACCCTTATGCAAGCGGTTTTCAAGTGGTATAAGCCTTTTTTATCTTTTAAATAATTCCACTTAATTTATTGGGGAAATGAACGCAATTTTAACGAAATTCGTGCTTTAAACTATTATATGAAGGTAGTTGTACTAGGCGGGGGTGTGATTGGATTAAGTAGCGCTTATTATTTACAAGAAGCGGGACATCAAGTTACAGTCATTGATCAAAATGATATTTTAAATAATTGCTCTTATGGTAATGCTGGATATGTATGTCCTAGTCATTTTATTCCATTAGCAACGCCCGGTATCGTGAAAGAAGGATTAAAGTGGATGTTAAATCCACAAAGCCCCTTTTATGTTAAACCTAGATTAAGTTTGAGTTTAATGCAATGGGGTTTAAAGTTTATGCAAATGGCCACCGCTGAAAATGTAGATAAGGCTGCCATTCCTTTAAAAGATTATGCCATGTTGAGTCAACATTGTTATGAGGAATGGGCCAAGCTGCCTCAATTCAAATTTGCCTATGAACATAAAGGCTTATTAGAGATATTTCAAACTGAAAAAGTGGCAGAAGATGCATATCATACAATAAAGCGTGCACATGAAATAGGATTAACAGATACGCAATTGTTAACGCAGGATGAATTGTTTGCTCTAGAGCCCCGTCATAAAATTAATGCATTGGGTGCGATCTATTTTAAATGTGATGCGCATTTGTATCCGAATAAATTAATGAAACAATTAATTGAAGATTTAAAATCAAAAGGCGTTCAATTTTGTTTAAATGAGGAAGTGGTTGATTTTGAATTAAACAATGGAGAAATTCAATCGGTGATCACCGATAAAAATAAATATAGAGCGGATTGTGTGGTTTTAGCTACTGGTTCATGGAGTAGGGAGTTGGTTCAAAAATTAGGTATTAAAATGCCATTGATGCCAGGACGAGGGTACTCAGTTACATTGGAAGATTCTCCATTTCAAACAGATTATCCATCGGTTTTAATGGAAGGGCGTGTCGCACTTACACCCATGGATGGAAATAAAATGCGTTTTGGTGGAACTATGGAAATTACAACAACGAAGGCTGCTCCGCAAATCAACAGAGTGGTAGGCATTTTAAAAGCAGTTAAACAATTTTTTCCTGAATTTGATATACCCACACCTAGTTGGGATAAAGTATGGTATGGATACCGACCTTGTTCTGCGGATGGCTTACCCTATTTAGGTCGTTCGAAAAAAATAAATAACTTGGTCATCGCAACAGGTCATTCAATGATCGGATTAAGTTTGGGTGCAGGTACTGGAAAATTAGTAGCTGAAATCATTGAAGAAAAACCTACTAGTATTGACATTAGTTTTTATCATCCTGAAAGATTCAATAACTAATGAAACACTCCCTAAGAAATAACCTCTATCGGTCCAATTTTGCTGACGATTTACAGTTTCTTTTTTTATTGGCTCCTGTCTTTCTGTAGCAATTTCAAACCGCACTTTAGCATCTTTAACCAAGTTCCCATTTTTATATACTGAAATAGTGAACTTAACATTTTCTCCTTTTTAATATAACTAATCCCCATGATCCGCGACAACAATCACTTTTACAAAACGATCAACGGGTTGTGAAAAAATAGTATTCCCTATGATTAACATGAAAAGAATGAATGAAATACGTTTTATTTTTTTGCAAAGTTCATATTTTGTTAATTTTCATATTTTCTTACGTTAACTCAATTTATTTAACAGCTTTTATAAAAAACAGGTGGATTTTCCTCTAGTAAAGCTTCTATTTTTTTGGCAGCATTTGTTATAGATAGCCCACCTAGATTCGTGCAACGTAATGTGTGATGAATTTGATCACCCACTGCCTTCATAGTTTCAATAACTTCATCAAGTGGTATTAGATGCTCATAATTTGACAATGCCATATTTGCACATGAAATAGCGTTAGTTGCTGCCATAACATTGCGGCCAAGACAAGGTGCTTCAACCCTATTGCCAATGGGATCACAAATGATACCTAATGAATTTTGAAGTGCTAGTGAAGCTGCTGCGATTGATTGCTCCAAACTTCCGCCATTCATTTCAACGAGCGCAGCGGCTGCCATCCCACCACCTGAACCCGTTTCCGCCATACAGCCTCCTACCTCGGCTGCAAAAGTTGCATGCGCTGCAATAAAAACACCAATTAAACCAGCAGATAACATTGCTTTTATAATTGCGTCTTCATTATTATGAATACAATCTGCAGTACCAAATACTACACCTGGCAATCCACCACAGGAACCTGCAGTGGGAGCAGCAACAATAACACCCATTGAACTTTTAACCTCCATAATGGCAGAAACATACATAATAGTTTTATTAATAACGTCGCCGCCAATTAATTGATTCGCTTCAAATAATTCTTTATAATGAGGAGATTGACTCCCTAAAATGCGATCCTTATATTTAGTTCCTTTTAATCCTGTATCAATTGCATTACGCATAATTTGAATAATCTCTTTCATCTTTTCCATTACGAATGCAGGGCTAATATTGCCTCGGATACTCTCATAATCAACAGCCAACTCCCAGAGTGCTTTATTTTTGCCTTTATTGTATTCCATCATTTCATTACAAGAAATAAATGGAACCTTTATATTTTTTCGTGCCATTATTGGAAGCACCGGATTAATCGCTTTAATAAAAGTTACCGTAGGCATTTGCTTTATTTCATTACAAATATTTTCAGGTATTCTATTTTGAGATTTAATTTCAATGAAAGAATGATCACCATGATGAAAATTGATTTCATCAAATACTACCGTTGCCTCTAGATAATTAATGATACTTGTAGCCTCTGTGCAATAAATTAAAGTTTCAAAATAATCGCCCGCTATTGAAACTTTATTTCCATCAATATTAATAACCTCAATCATACCACCTCCGGTTGAAATGGCAACTAATTCTCTGGTTTCCTTATCATTGATCAATGATATTTGATAAGTATTGGGGTGCTTTTCAGCTAAATGATCAATTTTAATTGAATAATTAATTCCTGAGGTGGCTAAGTGTTTTTCGGAATCTTGCAAACGTTCATCATATGCTTCCCAACCTAAAAATCCACCAAATAAACCCATGTCTGATCCCTGACTTTTATGTGTAGTCGCTAATGAACCCTTTGGATCAAACGTTATTAAAATATCTTTGATTTGCTCTTCCATCAAATCACGACAAATTCTTGCTATGCGAAGTGAGGCGGCGCAATGCGAACTTGAGGGACCTCGCATCACTGGACCAATAACATCATTAAATATACTTGGATAATTTGACATACCTTTTTGCTTTAATTAAATTGACAACTAATATTTAGCCTTTTATTTACTTTTTATAGCACTCAAAAACATGGTTATTGAAGTGTATAAGATGATCATAAGCACCAACCATCTTAAGGTATCCAATGGTAAAGATTTAATAATCAATGCAGCAATCAACACAGCAAAAATACTAGGAATAGCCATCCCTAATGCCGCTTTTTTATTATAAGCTCCTGATTTTATAAATTTATAGGAAGCCGGTGGCATTAAAAACGCACATGATCCCATCATGATAGGAAACGCCACCTGAGGTGATAATCCCAACATATAAACTAACGCCATACAGGGTGCATATAAACCAACGCCAGCAGTCATCATGGCACCTAAAATAAAATTAACAACTCCTGCTATAACTAATTTCCATCCATGAATTCCAATCGCCACACCTTCGCCATGTATCCAGTGCATTTTGTTAGCGAACATGAAACCTGCTGTAATTAATAATGCAATACTGATGGTTAACCTTATATTTTTCTCGGAAAGTTTTCCAACAATACCAGCACCCAAAATTGCACCAATCATTGCGGTTAAAAACATAACGACTAAAGTTATAGGCTCCACTTCAACAACTTGAATAAAAATGAGCGCCTGAATTAAAACCGGCAATGTGTTTGCCACATTCATAGTGCCTGGAATTAATTTATCGGAGGTTTGTTTGGTAAACTTTAAAAGAGCTGTTTGTGGCGCAAACGCACCAATACCCAATACGTCAAAAAAGTTTACCACAAAACCAATAAGTCCCGTTTTAACCCAACTTACATTTTCAAGATTGTTTCTGTTTTTAATGATATCAACAGCAAAAACATAAATATATAATAAGGCAAATAAAACCAATACTAACCATATGATATTAACCATTTTAAATACATTTTAATATACGTCGTCAAACTAAATTGAACTTTTGTTTAAGGAGTGTTTCCAATTTAATCTAATTTAGCATTAATTCCATTTAAAATAAAACAAATCCCATTTTAATCTAAGCGCCAAACAAGAGAGTACAAAAGACTGATTTTAACCCACCTGAACCGAATTGAATCATCCAATATTCTTAATTTGTAAAATATGGGTTTCGTCTTGATCCGATTAAAATTTGAAAGTAAACCTGTCGACTCGGCCTTTGGATACACCAGAATCCACCTCAAAAAGGTGGATTCTTTTATTTTACGGGAGCGGTAGCAAAACAGGTAGCACGAGATGGGTTTTCGGACGAAATTCGGGTTTGTTTAATTTTAAACAATACCAAAAGATATCTTCTAGCCATTAATTAAACAATTATTGTTTTAATAAAATTTAGAAGGTACATTGGTTTAATTTTTAAGTTCTAAAATGGCAATTATTGGTAAAAGAGTTTGCGGCATATGTCCTTCATATTCTATTGATATTGATGAAGCAATCTTAACTGAGAAATAGTTTCCCAAGGGTTTACAAAGGAAAGTGCTCTGGTAAAATTGAAAGAAGTTAAAAAATTACTTGATCTTGTATTAGTGGAATAAGTTGATTTTGATAAACTTAAAGAATCCCTAGATTAGTATATTTTAGACAAATGATTTATTAAAAAATCATAAAATTTCGTTAGAAATTATTTGGTAAAAAAGAAGTCGAAAAAACTACACTTAGTTCTGAAAATGAAGTCAAAGATGATAAGGTTCATTAGTGTTAAAACCATTTTTATTTTCTTTTCCGGAATATTACTGTTCGGTTGCACAATTCCAGAAGCACCCAAAACTCTAGCAATTATAAAAACTGGTGGAGCTAAAAATATTACCATATCATCCGCTGATATTATCGGAGATTTAATCAATGAAGGATGTTTGTGCACAGCGATAAATCGCGGTTTTATATTTTCAGATAAAAAAAACAAATTAATTGAAACAGGTACATTAATAAATTTTGGCGATGGATTGAAAGGTTCATTCACTTCTAAATTAACCAACCTGAAACGTAAAACTACTTACTATTTTGTGGCTTTTGCCATAAATTCTGTGGGGAAAACACACAGTCAAATTGATAGTTTCACCACTAAGTCTCCAGAAATAGACACGTTGATCGTAAAACCAAAATCTTACTGGGAATATACATTTACAGCACCACCTTCAAATTGGAAAACAACTTTTGGAACTTGGCCTATTGGCCAAGCTCCTTTTGGAAGTTTGAAATCTAATAATGTAGATTCTCTCTTCAATTATAATACTTTATGGCCGACCTTTAAAACTTTATATGTTAGAACTAAAATTAATTTAGAAAATTATGATTTAAGCACCATTAAGTATTTTTTAGGTGTTGATAATGGTTATGAATTATATGTGAATGGGAATTTTGTGTCCAAAGGTTATGATGAAGGTTACACTTATCGATGGGAATATTCAGGAAATATACCTCCTTATTTTTTAAAACAGGGTGACAATATAATTGCCTTAATTCTAGTAGATAGGGGTGGTTCTACCGCATTTGATTTACAAATAACAGGAAAAGAAAAATGAAGTATTTACTCGCTTTGCTTTTAATTTCTAATTTGATGTTTGGTAAAAATCCTTTTTACAAGCCTTTTGTTAAAACTACCTATATGGCTTATTCATTAGGTTCAACTGGTTATTTTGGAGACATTGCTCCATTTAGAAATTACACAACAACTGCCCTAAAATCTGCTAGAGTCTCAGCTGGGTTAGAAGTATCCCACTCCTTTAAAAAACATTTAACACATAGATTTAATTTAAATTATGTAATGCTTAATTCAAGTGACAAATATTATGATTCATGTTCTTCCTTTGCATCAAATTTTTATAGAGGCAAAAGTTTTACCACCGATTTAATAGAATTAAGTACCTCATATGAATACGGGGTGTATAATCATAAATTTAATCCCTATCTTTTCGGTGGAGTCGGTATTATAGCCAACAAAGTTAGGGGCGGGGACATGCGATCAGCAATAAGTGTACCTTTTGGAATAGGAGTTAAAACTGCAATCAACAAAAAAATTACTTTAGCTTTAGAATTAGATTATAGATATACTAACACTGATTTATTGGATGGATTATCCGATACCAATACCAAAGAATTTTCGAATACTTCCATTCAAAACGGTCCTGATTTATTTTACACGCTAAATTTTAAATTAATTTACAAAATAAACATCCTGGATTGTCCCAAAATTTTATAAAATACATCTTTAAATATTTAAATTTTGAAATCGAAAAGATTAAAAAATATAATTTAAAATTTCCTTCAAAAATATTTAATGGTCAACACGTGCGGGGACTCGAATTAAAATCAAAGATGATTCAACAATAAGAAAATAAAAACAGTCAAATATTGCAAAGAAAAAAATGAATACTTAAATTCAAATCTAGATTAAACACCTGTAAGAAGAAGTCCAATTAGTTTGATGTAGTATATTATTTATAAACAAATAAAAATTAAATAATATTCACGATAATGATAAAATACTTAGTCACTTTATTTATTCTTTTAATTAGTTCTTGCAATAAGCAAAATTTATCACCCGCTTGTTTTAAAGGTAAGTTGGTATTAAAAGGTGTTTGCATGAATTATGTAATTCAGATAACTGAAGGTGATGTAGATAAGGCATTGTATGAACCTAGTTGGCAAAATCCATTAACCAATACTACCTATCAAAATGTTTTTGGCTTAGAAAGCATCTGCACTTTTCCGTCCACTATAAAAGAGGGTGATGAATTTTATTTTTCTATTCCCAAGAATCCAATAGTTCAAACTTGCCCTCAATGTAAAGCGTTTAGTCCAATTCCAAGTAAAAAAATAAATATAGAGATCTGTAATTTAGGTGTCCTTAATTAGCATCTCTCGCTTTTGAATCTTGTTTAAATGAGCATAGTTCAACCAAATCTATCTCAATCATCAGAATCCACCTCAAAAGGGTGGATTCTTTTATTTTACGGGAACGGTAGCAAATCGGGTAACACGAGACGATTTTAAAATCGAAATGAGGGTTTGCTTAAAATTAAACACTCCTATTGAAAAGACTCTATCGGTCCAATGATTGCTGACGATTTACATTGAATAGTTTAACTCTCTCAAAATTAAATACCCATATACCAAGCCCAACCATTATCCCCTTTGTCAACACTAAAAAAACCCTTAAGAGTTAAACAAATAAATAAGGACTTACCTATACAATTCCAATATTCAATTATTAGGTTAAAATATCTCAAAAGACAAAAATATATATTAGATTCATTCTAAAATTAAATAAATATGAACCCTATCAAAATAGCTACCGCTCAATTTGAAAATAAAAGTGGCGACAAAGCCTATAACCTCTCGGTGATCGATGAACTAGCTAGAAAAGCGGCTTTAGAAGGTATTGAAGTACTTTCATTTCATGAATGCTCTATTACTGGTTACACTTTCGCTTCAAAATTAAACAAAGAGGAATTTTTAACAGTGGCCGAAAGTATTCCGGATGGAGAATCTATTCAATCTTTAATTCGTATTGCAAAAAAATATAAAATTATTTTATTAGCAGGATTATTTGAAAAAGATAAAGATGATCATATATACAAAGCCTATGTATGTGTGGATGAAAATGGGCTTATTGCCAAATATAGAAAATTAAGCCCCTTTATTAATAAATACATAAGTGCAGGAAATGAATATTGCATTTTTGATTTGAAAGGATGGAAATGTAGCATACTCATATGCTATGATAATAATATTTTTGAAAATGTAAGGGCCACAAAATTATTAGGCGCTGAGATCATTTTTATGCCACATGTAACCATGTGTACGCCTTCTACCAGACCAGGTGCTGGATTTGTTGATCCTGCATTATGGCATAATCGCCACAATGATCCCATGACACTGATCAACGAGTTTGATAGTTTAAAAGGCAGAGCATGGCTAATGAAATGGCTGCCCTCAAGAGCTTATGACAATGCCGTATATGTGATCTTCTCTAATCCCATAGGCATGGATGATGATCAATTAAAAAATGGCTGTTCAATGATTATTGATCCCTTTGGTGATATTATGGCAGAATGCAGAACATTTGATGACGCCTATGTTTCAGCAGAATTAATTCATGCTAATATAGAAAAAGCAGGAGGTACCAGATATTTAAATGCTAGAAGACCAGAACTTTACAGAGACATCATTGGAAAAGAACATGATACTGTGCTTAAAGTAGCTTGGATGTCTTTGATGTAATTTTCTGCTGTTTGCTTTTTCTTGTTTCCATTTTGTAATTTAATAATTGTTTGGAAACACTCCCTAAGAAATAACCTCTATCGGTCCACTTTTTGCTGACGATTTACACCTTAAGGAGTGATTAATTTTGATTCGAATTTAGCATTAATATCATTTTAAATAAAACAACCACCTTTAGGTCCAAGCAGCAAATAAATGAGCACAAGGAACTGATTTTAATCCACTCGAATCGAATTGAATCATCCAATTTTATTGATTTGTAAAATTTGGGTTTTGTCCTGATCTTATTACAATTTGTTAGTAAACCTATCGACTCGGACTTTGGGTAAACCAGAATCGACCTCAAAAGGGTGGATTCTTTTATTTTATGGGAGCGGTAGCAAATCGGGTAGCACGAGATAGGCTTTCGATCGAAATGTGGGTTTGTTTAAAATTAAACAAAATGGTTTTATCGGTCCAATTTTGCTGACGATTTACACCAAATCTTTAATCTTTACTCTCTTGTCTCTACTCCTTTTGTTGACTACATGCGGATAATGTTAAACGCTATAATAAACGGTAGCTTTTCCAAGCCCTTCTTTTGAAATGATTCCCTTAACCAATAAGTCTGTAAGCGTTTTCTTCACGGTAGGAAGTGCTATGTCCAATTTTTTTGAAATCTCACCTGATCCACTTCTAGGATGATTATGAATAAAAAATAGGACTCTTTCTTCTCGTGGACTTAATGAATCAGTGAGCTTCCTACTTTGATTTAATGTCAACAATAAATTGCTTTGAATATGACTTAAACAACCTACAAAAAATGTTAGCCATTCAGTTACGTTTTCACCTGGTCTATTACGTTGTGCATCCATAAGTACTTTGTAATATGCCGATTTTCTATTTTCAATCTCATGCTCAAAACTTACATATTGCATCCAAGTATAGCCATTTTTTAAAAGAAGTAAATTGCCCAATAATCTGCTGAGTCTTCCATTGCCATCTTGAAATGGATGAATACTTAAAAATTCATATACAAACAAAGCGGCTTTAACCAGTGGAAAAGTTTCTTGGTCCTGATGATACCACTCGATTAAACGAGCCATAGCATCCTGCGTTTGAAGACCTGGATCAGTTGTCCTAAAAACAATTTGTTTCGTGCCGTCTAGCAAATTGGCTTCCACCACATTACTTACTTGTTTGTATTGACCTCGATGCCAAGCATCCTTTTCTCCATATTTCAATAAAAGATTGTGCAAGCCCTTAATTTGGCTTTCCGTAATTTCAATCGATGTAAAGTTTTCGGAAATAATATCTAGGGTCTCAAAATATCCAGCTACCTCTTGTTGATCTCGTTCTTCAAAACCAGATATATGTATCTTCTCAATGAACACAGCGACTTCATCATCGGTCATTTTTGACCCCTCAATCCTTGTGGAAGCACCCACACTTTTTACTGTCGCGATCGACTTCAATTGCTTCAATGTCGCATGATCTCTTTTTTCTATATTAGACCAGGTAGCATCAAAGCGTTCAATGATGGATAATTCAGACATTAATTTCATGTCCAAATCAAGTCGAAGGTTATTGATCAATAAACTCATTTTATTCGTATTTATCCGTAAATATACGAAAATGTATTTGGATAAAACCTATAATTATATTCGTATTTATTCGCAAATATTCGATTTAAAAAATTGAAGATTTTTTGGCTTATCCTATGTATGTTGTACGTCGTCAAACTAATTGGTATTCCCTTTGGGTACACCAGAATCCACCTCAAAAGGGTGGATTCTTTTATTTTACGGAAGCGAAAGCAAAACAGGTAGCACGAGAGGGATTTTCGATCGAAATGAAACTTTGTTTAAAATTAAACAATTCAAGAAATAACCCCTTTAACGATCCAATTTTGCTGACAATTTACAAATTCCTATTTGTTGGTTTATTGTCGAGTTATCAATTGTCCTCTATCCTTGCGTGTAGGTGCTGTTATCAGTTGTTATTCTTTGTTCTCTAATATTTCTAATAGTATTGGGTTTAAGTATAGTTTCTCTTTCCCCACTTTTTCTGATTTCAAAAAGCCGTTTGCTTTTAACGCTATCAAGTAATTTCCAACTGTCTTCAAATTTCCAATATTTTCATCAATCAAATGCTGACGTTTGGTATATGGTAAACGGAATAAAATCTCAACCAAGTCCTTAGAATAAACTTTTGGCAACTTCTTTTTGATTTCGGCGGCAGTTTTTTCCATTTCAGTAGTGATTTTATTTAGTCTTTTAAGTCCTTTATTGGCAGTCACTTCAATCATATCCAACATATACAAAATGTAATCTTCCCATTCGCTTTTTTCGGTTACATCCCGTAAGCACCTATAATATTCAACCTTATTTTTAATAATATATTCACTCAAGTAGAGTGCAGGTGTGTCCAATAAGCCTGAAAGTTTTAGATACAATAACAATAAAATTCTTCCTGTTCTTCCATTACCGTCAGAAAATGGGTGTATAGCTTCAAATTGATAGTGCAACATGGCCATTTTTATTAATGGATCTATGGTTCGACTTTCCTCACCAAAAATGATTTCATCTTCGTTTGTGAACTTTTCTAAGTTTGCTAACTTCTCACGAATAATCATTTCACCATTCGGCGGGGTGTAAATAACTTCGCCTTGTATGTTGCTCAATGTAGTACCTGGGATATTTCGTATTGAAGCGTTATTTTGTTTAATGCACTGAACTATTTTGACACAAAGATTGGTTGTTATAAATGGTTTTGTTTTTAATTCTTCTAAGCCTAACCACAATGCTTCCTTGTAGCATAAAACTTCTTTTGTAGCTGAATTTTCTATTTTTCTAATAGCAACTAATGATTTGTAGAGTTCATCGTTTGTTGTAATAATGTTTTCTACTTCTGAACTCGCTTTCGCTTCTTGTAAATAAATCGTGTCTAAAAACAGCGTAGGATTGGGTAAATTGAGTAAAGTTCCATTTAGTTGTGCCAATGCTCGTCCAGCCGAAATTGTTTTTCGAAGTATGCGTTTTGTTTCTATATCTGCCTTTGGTGGTAGCAAGGGCAAGTCGTTATAAGGAATTTTTCGGTCAAATTTTGCCATTATGTTTAAGTGTCAGTTTTACTTTCGTTATTAATATAAGGGCAAAAATACTAAAAAATTACTCTCGTTGTCAAAATGAAGGTAAAAATTACTCTCGTTCAACTTTAAAAAGTGAATGTCCTGTTTGCCGGTTTTTTAGCCTTGTGGCTAATCGGGTAGCACGAGAGGGGTTTTCAGGTGAAATGTGGGTTTGTTTAAAATTAAACAAAATGGTTTTATCGGTCCAATTTTGTTGACAATTTACCGTCAACCCTAAAAAACGTTTAAAGTATATTAAATAATTTTCAATATGTATTAGTTCAATTACGTTTACCTGCCGCTTTCTTCGTCATATCGATATTAAAATTTGAATTAATAATAATTCCATTATTATTCTGAAATACATTTTTCCCGTTAATTAGTCTGCCTAATTGTAAAGTTTGATTTAAATAACCTCCTTCGATTCTGACATTTTTATTGAAGCGGTAGCCAATTAAAATACCAATTCTGTTTTGGTCAAAAACATTTACATTCACATTTTTCCCAAATCCGATAAAAACCTCATCATAAGCCGCAACATACGGTGTCTTATCTTTTATTTCTTTACCCCTCAATGGTACCTGAAGACGAATCATATATCTCGCTCTACTGGATAGTGGAAATTCGTCTTCTTTGTACTCATTTGCCGAACTATATCTTCCAATAAATCTTTGTTCTAACATAAACCGGTGAGAAAAATCTACTAAACCCTCTTTATGTGAGAGTTGAACCATTTCAAAAATTCTATGTTCTGTAAAACTCCTACCCAATCCATTTAGGGGATACTCGCCATATGGGTACGTTTCTGCCAATGCATAACCTAATCTAAATAAAACTCTTGAGTTTACATTGTAATTTAACCCAGTTCTTAAAAGACTTTGTTGCCAGCTTGTAATAAGGTTATTTCTTCGCCATTGATATTCAGTGTGTATTCCTACTTTTTCTGATAGTTTAAAAGTTCCTGTGTAACTGTACCACCCAATTTTATTGGTAGTTTCTAAGCGATTGTTTTGAGCTAATGAGACTTGATAATTAATCAATAGCCATACTAAACATAAATTAAACCTCATATCCACAAAAAATTTAACAACTTATAAAAAATAACTCTCTGAACAAGTAGGATATATTAAAGCGCAAATTAGCTTTTTAATTTACACTGTACCTCGTCAAACCGAAATGGCCTTTTCCTTACCTATTGTTTCCTATTTAATCAAATTTAGTATTAATTTCATTTAAAATAAAACAACCACCTTTAGGACCAAGCAGTAAACAGGAGAACACAAGGAACTGATTTTAAAAACCGAAAATCATATGGAATAAGTCAAAGAAATTGGACTAGAATAATCCTGTAATGTATTAATCCGATTAAAATAAATTTTAAGCTGTCGAGTCAGCCTGACTGATTCCTTTTCCCAAACGTTCAATCCTTTCTGTAGGTAATTGTGTAATATTGTCGGATTAAACATTGTCCGATGAAAAAAATCTTACTGCTCTTAGCGCTACCCTTGCTAGCTCAGGCGCAGAAAATTGACAAAATTATTACGCGCGCAGAAACGGAGCGTATCGAAACCTATTTAGCCTCAGACGAGCTAGCGGGCAGAAAACCCTTTACGCCGGGCATTGAAAAGGCCGCGAATTTCATTGCAGGGGAATTCAAAAAGGCAAAATTGCAAAAGACCAACGGGATGTATTTGCAGACTTTCTCTATGTTTACGTCTTCGCTAATTTCAGCTTCCGGAAGCATGGATGAAAAATCTTTAGAGGCAAAAAATATCGTAATTATTTCCAAAGAGTCTTCGATTGAACTCGACGAAAAATCAGCTTACGAAGTGGTGAGCATTCAGGAGGGAGCGAATTTTGGCCAAAATGCCTATAAGATTATGAATGCCAAAAAGCCGACCATCGCTTTCTTGCACGAAAGCTTTGCTAAATATATTCCGCGTCTGTCTGGCAGAGGGCCGCTCAGAGAAACGCAGGCCAACATAGTTTTCGTAATTGCCAATACCATTCCTACGAAGTATCAATTCACAGCGACTCAACAAGTAGAACGTCTCGAATTAGCTAACGTCGTGGGGATCCTTCCTGGCAAATCTCGTCCAAATGAGTACGTTATTTTCTCTGGTCACTATGATCACTTAGGGATTGGGAAAGCCGTGCAAGGAGATTCAATATACAACGGGGCGAATGACGATGCTGCTGGAACAACCGCTGTGATGATGCTGGCAAAATATTACGCTAAAAAGCGTGATAACGAACGTACACTAATTTTTGCGGCCTTTACAGCAGAAGAAAGCGGTGGCCACGGAAGTACTTATTTCTCGAAGCAATTTAATCCAGACCAAGTGATGGCCATGTTTAATTTGGAGATGATTGGTACAGAAAGTAAATGGGGTAAAAATAGCGCCTACATCACGGGTTATGAGAAGTCTTCAATGGGTGAAATTTTGAAAAAGAACTTAACAGGATCTCCATTTACTTTTTATCCAGATCCATACCCAGACCAAAACTTATTTTACCGTTCAGACAATGCGACTTTAGCAGAATTAGGCGTTCCAGCGCATACCATTTCCACCTCTAAGATGGACAGTGAACCTAATTACCACAAGGCGAGCGATGAAGTACAGACGTTGGACCTAGATAATATGACCGAGATTATTAAGGCGATCGCTAAGAGCGCGACGAGTATCATTTCAGGGGAAGATACCCCTAGCCGCGTAGATACGACCAAGCTGAAAAAATAAAAAGCCCTCATTAGAAGGGTTTTCAGTTGAAATATAGGTTTGTTTAAAATTAATCAATACAAGAAATAAAATCTATCGGTCCAATTTTGCTGACGATTTACATTGACAAATAAAATAATTAAAAATGATACCTATTTTAAAATAATTGTTGCTATTTTCCATCATCAATAAATATAATGTATATTTGTGATGGAATTTACCAACAAAAATGCCGTAATTTAAAATTTGGCATAAATCTAAAACTTAACAATGGAAAAAGGAATCAATTATTGGCACGCCATGAGCGACCCTGCTCTATTAGAAATGCTAGGCAAGTTTATTCAACAAACTCGATTACAGCAGAATAAAACTCAGCAGCAAGTGGCTTCTGCAGCTGGAGTCAACCGATCAACGTTAGTTCAAATCGAAAACGGAGGCGGCGCCACGATGCTTTCCCTATTGCAAGTTTTAAGAGCATTAGGACAACTTCAATTATTTCAAAATTTTGAGGTAAAACAACCGCAGCTAAGCCCGCTACAATTAGCAAAATTGGAACAAAACAAACGCCAGAAAGCAAGCAGGAAAAAAAACCTAACTGAAAAATCTAAAAGCGACTGGTAATGATTTCAACCGCATTGATCAATATCTGGAATGAACGAGTGGGAGCCATTGTTTGGGATGATACCAATGGACTAGCTTCATTTGAATATGAACCTAAATTGCTTACTAAAAACTGGGATTTAGCCCCCTTGAAAATGCCCATTTTAGGCGCAGAAAAACAAATATTCTCCTTCCCTGAATTAAGAGGTACATCTACTTTCAAAGGTTTACCCGGATTATTAGCCGATGTATTACCTGATAAATATGGAAATAGTTTAATCAATGCCTGGTTAGCTAGCCATGGACGACCCACAGATAGCATGAATCCAGTAGAGTTACTTTGTTTTATAGGTCAAAGAGGAATGGGGGCATTAGAATTTGAACCCATGTTACCTAAAATATATAATGAGACCACTAAAATCGAGTTAAAAGGCTTGATTCAGATGGCCGAAGAAATACTTTTGGGAAAACAAAATTTCAATACGACCCTTTCGAGTGAGGAAGCAAAAGTCTTAAGTGATATTTTAAAAATAGGCACCTCTGCAGGTGGCGCTAGAGCAAAGGCCGTCATCGCATTCAATCCCATCACGAATGAAATTCAATCTGGGCAAGCAAATGCGCCGAACGGATTCACTCAGTGGCTAATAAAATTTGACGGTGTCACCGATCAACAAATAGGTACTTCATCGGGTTATGGTCGAGTGGAAATGGCTTATTACTTAATGGCCAAAGAAGCATCGATTGAAATGAGCGAATGCAGGTTGTTTGAAGAAAATAACAGAGCCCATTTTATGACAAAGCGATTTGATAGAGAAGCTACTAATGAAAAGCTTCATGTTCAAAGTTTTTGCGCCATTACCCACAGTGACTTTAATGAAATTACCTCATTTAGCTATGAGCAGCTATTTGAAACCATGCGAAGCATGCTTTTACCCTACACGGATGCAGAACAACTATACCGCAGAATGGTATTTAATGTAATGGCCAGAAATTGCGATGATCACACGAAGAATTTTTCATTTATCATGGACAAAACAGGTCAATGGAAATTAGCTCCAGCCTTTGATATTTGCCATGCTTATCGCCCCGGAAGTTCCTGGGTAAGTCAGCACTCATTAAGTATAAATGGGAAAAGAATGAACATTACTCGAGATGACTTATTGCAAGTAGCACAAAAAATGAACATCAAAAAAGCCCATTTAATCATCGATCAAGTACGTTTTGCTATTAGCAAATGGAATGATTTCGCAACACAAACAAACGTAAAAAAAGAATTAAAAGAAGCGATTTCAAAAACCCTTCTTTATAAGCTCTAGGATATATTTGATACGGTCCCACCTTTAACAAACCACAATCACCAAAACAGCATCAGCTGCTAATGCTAAAATCCACTTATCTAGGCTAATATTCTTTTTGCCGCGTCATTTTGAATCAGGATTACCCTTAGATAGAATTATCATTGTTTATTGTAAATTTTACTACAGGTAAAAAATACCAACTAAGTTCAACCTTGGAGAAAGACTCTATTGATCCAATTTTGCTAACGCTTTACAAACGCATCTTTTAAAATAATTTGATTCTTATTTTATAGAACGACATTTAAGTATCTAAGTAAAGTCGAATCCTTCTTTTTTTCATTTAATGACTTCAAATTGTCATGAATTATCTTTAAAAAATTATTTCTTTCGTATGTAATAATTTTTTGTTTTAAAACGTATCTTCAAAAAATCATTTGAATAGTAATATATGCTAAGCGCTAAATCAGTTTCAATATTTGGTCATCTCCGCACCATTTGGCTTATCCTATCAACTTTTTTATTACAAAATACGTGCATTGCTCAAAATATTCAATCCTATGATGTGGTCATTTATGGAGGCACTTCAGCTGGCGTTTCTGCCGCAATTCAAGCCTCTAGGATGGGTAAAAAAGTAATTTTAATTGAGCCTTTTAATCGAATAGGGGGACTTACTACGGGTGGATTGGGCAAGACTGATATTGGAAATAAGCAAGCTATTGGAGGCCTTTCCCGTGAGTTTTATCAAAATATCAAAAAGTATTATTTGAATCCAGAAAACTGGATTTATCAAAAAAGGGAGTCGTATCGCGGTGTCGGATATAATACCTTCGATGAAGATGCAATGTGGGCTTTTGAGCCTTCCGCAGCTTTAAAAGTATATCATGAAATGCTAGAAAAAGAACCTAACATTCGGATTGTCTATCATCAGAGGTTGAATCGAAAATCGGGTGTAAAAAGAGATAGGCAAGTGATTAAATCGATACAGATGGAAACTGGTCAGATTTATCAAGGTAAAATGTTTTTGGATTGTACCTATGAAGGAGATTTGATGGCTGCCTCGGGGGTCAGCTATACAGTAGGCCGAGAATCAAATAGTCAATATGGAGAATCTTTAAATGGAGTTCAGGCAAACAATGTCAGTTTGACCTTGCATAAAAAAGTATCCATGAATTCGATTCACCATAATTTTATCGAGGGAGTGAGTCCTTATCTAGTCAAGGGTAATCCTAAAAGTGGGTTATTGCCATTTGTCAGTCCTGAAAAGCCTGGAATTGATGGGCAAGCCGATCATAAAATTCAAGCGTATTGCTATCGAATGACTCTGACAGATAATCCTGATAATCGTATTCCGTTTAAAAAACCAATAGGTTACAAGGAATTAGAATATGAATTATTGTTTCGCAATTATGAAGCCGCGAAAGGTGAAATTAGTAAAATGTATGATTATGGGGATCCTTTAGTGCCTTGGATAAATTCGGAGATGCCAAATCGAAAGACGGATACTAATAATCAAAAGGGCTTTTCAACCGATTTTGTTGGTCAAAATTATCTCTACCCCGAAGCTAGTTATGAAGACCGTTTAAAAATTGCATCCTTACATAAAAAGTACCAACAAGGCTTAATGTGGACTTTGGCATATCATCCAAGAATTCCTAAACAAGTTCGTGATGTAGTTTCCAAATGGGGAATGTGTCAAGACGAATTTAGCCAAGATGAAGGTTGGACTGACCAATTATACATTAGAGAGGCAAGGCGCTTAGTCAGTGATTATGTGATGACCCAGCGTGATTGTGAGGCATTGGCTGTTGCCCAAGATGTGATCGGCCTAGGCGCATATCAAATGGACTCTCATCCCATTCAGCGGTACGTCGACTTAAATGGATATGTTAAAAACGAAGGAAATGTGGAAGCACATGTCGATGCACCTTTTCCAATTAGCTATAAATCCATCATCCCTAAAAAATCAGAAGTTACTAATTTGTTTATCCCCGTTTGCCTTTCATCTTCCCATATCGCTTATGGTTCCATTCGAATGGAGCCGGTATTTATGGTACTAGGTCAATCTGCTGCTATTGCAGCCAGTATTGCTATTGACAAAAATTACCAAACACATGAAGTTCCCTACCAAGAATTACGTGAAGCATTAATTAAAAATCATCAAATACTAAAGTAGATTAAATTGACAAATCAACGTGAGGGTGTGCATCGTCATACTTTATGAATTCGAACGATGCAATCAATACATTTTAAATAAAACACATCCCATTTTAATCCAAGCAGCAAACAAGAGCGCACAAAGAATTGATTTTAACCCAACTGAATCGAATTGAATAATCCAATTTTCTTGCATTGAAAAATATGGGTTTCGTATTGATTTGATTAAGATCCAATAGTGTAATCATCGAGTAGGCCTTTGGGTACACCAGAATCCACCTCAAAAGGGTGGATTCTGTATTTTCAGGGGGTTTGGTAGCTCATTAGGAAGCAATAGGAATGATTTCAACCAGAGAGAGAGTTTTCATAAATGAGAAATAAAATAAATGCTGTATCGTTAATTATAATACTTAGTTCTAATTACATGTGATCATATAAATTCATTCATTATATTTGATTTTTAAATATTTTGTTTTATACTTTAATATGTAGATTAAAAATTAGTAGATAAAGGCAGAAAACTGATTACAATTTTTGGCAATTAATTTTATTGTATCCATATAATGAAAACTAACCTACACTTTTATTTTCGAGGATTCATTGGATTATTCTTCATGATTCTTGCTCAAATACAATCAGAAGCCCGTTTCTCAGTCTATTACATGACAGATTCCAGTTCGTACAAACAATTCAAAGGATCTATTTTGGATAGTAAAACAAGGGATGAACTAATCTTTGCGAGTATTATAGTCTCTGGAACAACAATCTCTACCATTAGCAATAGTGAGGGAAATTTTTCAATTAAAATTCCAACAGAAAAGCAGAATTCAAGCCTTATTATTTCATTTTTGGGATATAAAAATAAAGTTGTTCCAATCAAAGAATTAAAGCCAGAAAAAAATGTGTTGTATTTGGAACCCAGCAATACGATACTCGAAGAAGTGGTGGTGAAAGTGGTGGATGCAAAAAGTATATTTTTAGCGGTATTAAATAATCGATTACAAAATTATGGAGATGACCCCATTCAAATGACTGGTTTTTATCGAGAAACCATTCGAAAACGGCGTAGCTATGTCTCCCTTTCTGAATCCATCGTTAATATTCAAAAGCAGCCCTTTTCAAAAGGTTCGCAAGACCAAGTCAATCTTTTTAAGGGTAGAAAAAATGCTGATTACACTAAATTAGACACCGTCAATTTTAAATTACAAGGAGGCCCTTTTTCCGCCTTATACCTTGATTTAATTAAATATCCCAGTTTTATATTTTCAGAAAATGCATTCGAATTATATGATTTTAGTTTAGAGGATATTACCCAAATAAATGATCAGCAAGTGTTGGTTTTAGCTTTCAAACAAAAACCAACAAACGAAAGCCCTCTCTACTATGGGAAAATGTATATCGATGTGAAAAGTCTTGCTGTCATAAGCGCTACCTTCCAACTAAATGTAGAGGATAAAATTAAGTCAGGACTTCTATTAACGCGCAAAAAACCTATTGGTGTTGATGTTTATCCTACAGAAGTCCGCTATCAAATTAACTACCGACAACAAAATGGCAAATGGATTTTTGCCTATTCTCGTGGGGATTTGACGTTTAAATTAAATTGGAACAAAAGAATATTCAACACGATCTATAGCACCTCGTTGGAAATGGCCGTCACCGATTGGAAAAAACAGGACATCAAAGAGAACCCAAATACTCAAAAATTGACCTCCAATGTAATTATGTCAGATAAAGTTTTAAGTTTAGCTGACCCAGATTTTTGGGGAGAATATAATATCATAGAACCTGAAAAATCCATTGAGTCAGCCATCCGAAAAATTCAAAGAAAAACGTTGAATGAGCGCTCAATCGATTAAATTAAAGCTAGTTTTTAAGAATACCTATCTACCAAAAATATAATTTGTAATCATTTCTTGTCATGTTCCTATAGTATCCCAATTGTATTGGTTAAACCCTTTTTTATTATCAATTTCAGGGAATCTTAATATTTGAAAGTGGTCTTATTTTGACAACGTGGGATATAATTCAAAGATTATTTTGGTTTGATGTAAATTTTGGTTTGGCTTAAAATAAATCTTTCTAAAGCTAAAAGCTTGAATTGAAAATGAAAATTTGTCATTTAATATTTGCGCTTGCGTCACAACTTTTAGCATTAAGTTGCTTTTGTCAGGCGAATCCTCCTTGGAACAATCCTTTGAAAATAGCTTGGTCTTCTGATGGAATTACATTCAATGCTCCCGTTGTATTTCAAGATTCTTCAGGTGTCCCATCTGTCATAAAATGGAAAGGGGATACTTTAATTGCTACATTTCAATGGTTTAGGCAACCTAAACTATCTCCAACATGGGATAGGGTTGCAGTAAAATTTTCATATGACAATGGTCGTAATTGGTCTCAACCAAAACCTATTGTCGTTAATGGTTTACCTTCAAATTATCAAAGGCCCTTTGATCCAACACTAACTGTATTTGGTAATGATAGTATCAGAATATATTTTTCCTCCAGCAATGGAATTCCTAAAAATGGTTTAGATGCCACCGTTAATACATATTCTGCCAAAAGTTCAGACGGGATTAATTTTAACTTTGAATCAGGCTCGCGAGTAGATGAACTTACTAATCAAGTTATTGACCCAGCAATTATTTTTTTTAATAAAAGTTGGCACTTTTTGTCACCCATAGGCTCACCTCAACAAGGTGCGTATCACTACGTATCGCCGGATGGACTTAATTTCGCTCCTGTTTCTAACATTCCATCAGATAATTTCCATAATTGGACAGGAAATTTTATGATTGAAAATACAAATGAATTACGTTTTTATGGAAGTGGTGCCACTATATGGTACAATTACTCTACCAATGGAAGTATTTGGTCAGGTTATGTTTCTACAAACATTCAAGGTGGAGATCCTAGTGTTTTAAAAATTAAAAATAATAGCTATTTAATGGTTTATGTTGGGCAGCCTTATCCTTCAAATGTTTTAGAAATCACTTCTGAATGGAAGCCAATTCAAATTTTTCCCAATCCTACGCAAGATTTAATTCATGTAAGAGTTGATTCAAAAAATTTGGGTTCAATGTATGTGGTTTATGACTATAGTGGTAAAACTGTTTTAAAAGGGAAAATTTCTTCTGAAAGCACGGTAATTGAATTAGCTGATTTACCTGATGGAAATTATGTGTTAACCTTGACATCTCAAACCAATGGGTCATTAAGTGTGGTGAAGATTAGTAAACAGGGGAGGTGATATTTTGATTAATTGTGGTTCTGTTATTCAAGATTTTGGCCCAAGAATTACCGACGTACAAATTAATTCATTTTAAGTAAAATAAAACCTAGCAGCAAACAAATTAGCACAGGGGAGTGATTTCATCTTACACAAATCGTATAAAGAGGGTGATAAAATTAGAATGGATTAATCTGGTTCGGTTTTGATCTAATTAAGATCCAATCGTGTAAGATGGTGTTGGCCTTTATAAAATACAGGCCTTCATTTAAATATTTCAATCCAGCATCGCAGGCTACCACCACTATATTTTTATTTGGCCCTAATGTCTTTGCTATTTCTATGGCTCCAGCCACATTTATGCCAGTGGATGTTCCTGCAAAAATGCCCTCTTCCTTTGCCAACCGCTTAGCCATGACTCTGGCTTCTTTTTCATCGATGGCCATTGCTTTGTCATAATGTTTCATATCGAGCAGTGCAGGAATAAAACCTAATCCAATACCTTCCACACTTTGAGATCCTTTTTCTCCTGATGTCAAAACAGGTAAACTTGAAGGCTCTAAGGCAATAAATTGAGGTCTATCTGAACCTTTAAATGCGCGTGAAATTCCCATAAGGGTTCCGGCTGTTCCTACACTATCGCAAATAGCATCGACTTTTATACCCTTTAATTGATCAATAATCTCTTTTCCTAATTGCTCAAATCCATCCAGCACATCATTGTTTGATAATTGATTAGTAAAAAAAGTATTGGGTTCTTTGGCAATTTCAGTAGCCCTTGAAACCATGGCGTCAATAACGGACTTTGATATTTTTCCATCAGGGCTCTCAATAATTTCTAATTGGGCTCCTAAGGCGCGCATCATATTTATCTTTTCTTTACTAAATGCATTGGAGGTAATTAATCTAAATGGATAGCCTTTAAGAGAACAAATCAACGCAAGCGCAGCCCCAGTACTTCCTCCGGAATATTCCACTACCCTCATGCCTTTTTTCAGTGTGCCTCTTTTTTCAGCACCTTCTATCATCGCTAAAGCCATTCGATCCTTTTTAGACCCAGAAGGATTAAAGTACTCGAGTTTGACATAGATATTAGCGGCGTCTTGAGGCACCACTTTATTAAGTTTGACCATAGGAGTGTTGCCTATACAGTCCAAGATATTTTTTCTAAGCATTTTTATTTACCGTTTTGATGTTTGCTGGAATCCATAAAAATAGGCCCCCATTGCTAAAGGCCAATTTGTGTTTTTCCTAACTCTTAAAATGTTAATTACTTAAGATTTACAACATCTTTAGTGTCATAAATATTAAATTCGAAAGTAATTTTACCCTATTTATTAATACCGTACGAATTAAATAAATTTAATTTACCAGCTACACCTTTTTTTGATATCCAGGATGACTCAGCCCAAAGATGACCGAACTTATTACCATTAGGCATGCTTATTACTTCATAATAAGTTTTTCCTAGAGTAATATTACCATCAATTAATTCTTTTTGTTTTTTAAAGACCTTAATTATTTGTGGTATTCTTACACCTACTGAAGTATCAGTTTCAGAAGGCCAAACATTATGAAATGCTTTTGCACTATCCGTATAGCATGAAGCATAATTTTTCCAATCAGCATTTACAAATGTGGTCATACTTTTTTTAATTAAATCAACATCGGGGCCCGTTTGAGTTACAGTACCTGTTTATTGCTTTGATGCTTCAGTTGTTTTTGTTTCTTTGGATGTACAAGCGATTATTGACGCTGACAAAAGAATACATACTACTAATTTTTTCATTTTTTTAATTGTTTGGGGGGTGAATTAATACATGTAAATTAATATTTCTGTGTATCAAATGATACACAAAAAAATAATTGATACCTATTACTTGAGGAAAACAGTATACTAAAACAGGTTATTTCGTGTGAATTCTATTTTTAATGTATTCCGAAGGGGTCATTCCCTTATTTTTTTTGAATAAATCAATAAATTTAGATCTCGACTGAATCCCAACGGATTGGCTAATTCCCTGTATCGTCATGTAATTAGCATTTCCTTGATCGATCAAATTAGTTGCATAATCCAATCGAAGGCTATTTTTCCAATCACAAAATGTTGTATTTAAATTATTTTTCAAATAATTTGATATCTCTCTTTCTGGAATATTTAATTCGAATGACATTTTTTTTAAACTGAAATGATGATCGATAATAGCTGATTCTACTAAATAATCTGCCAATTTCTTGGTCAAGATCTGCGTTTTATTTTGGAAATTCAAATCATTGGGGATATAACTGTTTGTTTCATTTTTAATTTTTTTATCTAAGAAAATCCTTAACACAAATTTCTCATTGGTTAAGATGGATGGAAAGAAGAATAGGAAGAAATTTTGAAGAAAAAACCCTATTCCCATGACTCTGAAATAGTATAATTTCGTAAAAATTAAATGCAAGGGAATGCCCCAAAATAGTATATAGAATTTTGATTGAACCACGGACGTAAATCCATGGTTATAAACGGTTATTAAGATTTGTAAACTTAAGAGGAGCGTTATAAAAAGCGTATACGATTTTAACTCTTTCGATAGAGGTCCATGGACTTTTATGAATCTGTAAAATTTCAATTTCATATAAATCAGAGAAAATATGGCATAGATCAACAAATGAATCGAACGACAATAGAGAATTAGTTCTAGCGAGAAAAATGAAATTTTCAAATGAAAATTGAAGCTTATATTGACAATTTCATGAGCTAAAATAATTTTTTCTTTGAAAGGTAAAAGATAAAACGGTATAGTATATATGAAACAAAAGAATGCAGGAAGCAAATGGATAAAGTCTCTTTTTTGAAATCTGATTGGCCTTAACGAATACTTCATATAAAAAAACAAAAGGGGGCCGAGTAAATAGGTCAATGGGATAAAATGAACAAAACAAAGGGCCTCCAAAAATGTGTTTTTGGAAAAATACAGTCCGAAATAGGTCAACAATAATATATTACTGCATAGAAAATACAACAATAAAAAAAGATTCCTTTTTTTTACCCTTATAAAATAGTAAACCATTATCAAAGAAGTAAAAACTCCAAAAAATGGCACGAGGGCTTCCATGGTATATTTTTGAAAAATAAAAGAATGGATTTTACGAAATATATCATTTTAATTTGAAATTATATGATTTTTAACTTGTTCCTTTTTCTGAAAAAGGAACAAGCTTTCAATGTATGTTGAAATAATTAGTTGGGAAATAAATTTTCTTTGATTAATCATTTAAACATTAACCAAAAAACACATGAAAAAATTACTCTTAGTTCTATGTCTCACGGGCATAAGCTTGTCTGGATTTAGTCAGTCAGTAACGTTACAAAGTTCTACGTACAAAATTAAAATGGGACATGGTGCAGCTTTTCGCGCCGCGGTAGAAAGCCATGTCGACAAATACCAGAAATTAGGTTCCCCCTATGAAGTAACCGTCTACCAAATAGGTGGGGGTAAATACAACGGCCAATTTCGATTTGTCGGCCGTGTAGGATTTAGTTGGGCTCAAAGGGAAGCGGCTCCACAAAATACCGCAGAACAGTGGAACAATTGGAGGGAAAATGTATTGCCTCATATTGAAGAACAAACGGGGTTT
This sequence comes from Spirosoma fluviale, assembly GCA_945906795.1. Lineage (GTDB taxonomy): Bacteria > Bacteroidota > Bacteroidia > Cytophagales > Spirosomataceae > Aquirufa > Aquirufa fluvialis_F. The sequence goes on along the minus strand of CAMDRO010000009.1, from coordinate 37,209 downwards.
GGAATCCAACTTTATAGGACAATGTATAGTAATACCCCATTGAAATCGGATGACACTAACCCTAATAGAGTGAGTAGAACAATGAGTATGGCATTAAAATTTGCTCCACCCCAAGAATTTTGGGATGTGGTAGCTAAATACAAAAATTTCTGGAACAAAAATGGGTCGAGTTATATTGTTACATCTGCAGCAACGGGTCCTAACACGCTTAATTTTATCCGACGCCTTCGAAATGGTGTTAAGGAATTAGATGCTGGAGGCGTTATGATAGGGACCTGGGATGAACTTTATGGCAAAGGTTCTTATGATAAAGACATGGCGATTATGCGTAATTATATTGTTGAAACAGATGTTTATTTCCAAACAAGGCAACCCACTTTATCATCTAAATAGGTAAATTTGTATCTTATTGGATATCAATACGCTGAGTGTATTAAATTTAAATGGAGGCCATTTTGGCCTCCATTTTTTAATCCAAACAGCATTGAAAGATGCCATTGATTCTAAGGTATATTCATGCCATTCTCCGTTGTCAAACTTGTCGATCAGTATTTCCGTATGAAATGTTTAATGTTACCAAAGATTAAAAAATTACATCATTTTAAACAAAACAAAGAAGTAAACAAGTTAGCATAGGGGAGTGGTTTCATTCTATAAAATCTAAATAGTGGACCAAATACGCATTTAGCTTAATAAAAAAGTCCCGCAGAAATTATTTCTGCGGGACTCTATTTTTGAATTAAATTTTAAATTAACGCTCTATAGACAAATCTGCTGCATTAAAATATTCACCTTGCCATGCAATTTTCCCGTCTTTATCAAATTCAAATGTAACGTAGTATTTTAATAAACCAGTTTTACCACTCATGGTACGTCATCAAACTAATTGGTATTCCCTTAAGGAGTGTTTGATTTTGATCCGATTAAAATTTGTTAGCAACAGTATCGAGACGGCCTTTGGGTACACCAGAATCCACCTCAAAAGGGTGGATTCTTTTATTTCAGGGAAGTAAATACATCGGAAATGATAATTACAATTTTCTCATTATATTTATCTACCTAAACCTCATTCCATGAAAATTAAAGTCATCTTTCTAATTATCATTCTTTTACCTATTTATTCAAAGACAGAAGCGCAAACACCGGCCAAATTGGTTAAAGTGGCCACAAGATTCATCAACACACTTTCCATTGCAGAACAAAAATTAGCTATATACTCCTTTGAGGATAAAAAAAGGGTTCTTTGGACAAATTTGCCCGTAGGCCAAATGCCTCGCCCGGGCATTCGCTATGGCGATTTATCCGACTCTAGTAGACTGGTATTTCACCGCGTATTAAGTGAGACACTGAGTTCGCAGGGTTATTTAAAAACCACTTCCATCATGCAATTAGATGATATATTGAATGTTTTATATCAAAAAGCCTTTGACGATGGGAAAATAAAGAAAGAATTACTTACCATGACTCAAAACCTCCATTGGGATCATGGTAATTATTATATTTCATTTTTTGGCATGCCTACCATGGATGGAAATTGGAGTTTTAGCCTCGGCGGCCATCACATTGCTTTAAGCATGACGACGGATGGCAAAAAAATTAGTGTATCTCCGTATTTTATTGGCACCGACCCATCCGAAGTTAAATCAGGAAAGTATGCCGGACTGCGCGTGCTGAGTAAAGAGGAAGATTATGGATTTTTGTTGATACACTCCCTGACCGACAATCAAAAAGCAAAAGCCCTCTTGTCCCAAAGTATACCCAAAGATATCATCACCAACCCCAAAAGTAAACAACGAATCGATACGTTTGAAGGCATTTCAACCGAGGAGTTCTCAGAGGTTCAAAAAGCCTATTTAAGTTTTATCATTCAGGAATATGTCCATAATTTTGAACATGAAAAGGCACATGAAATTTTAGATAAAATGAAAAAGTCCGGATTTAAAAACATGTACTTTGCATGGATTGGTAGTTTAGAGAATAATAAACCCCATTATTATAGGATTCATAGCCCTGAATTCTTGATTGAGTATGACAATGTGGGCTTTCAAAATGATGGCAACCACATTCACGCGATATTCAGAGAAACTGGAAATGATTTTGGCGAAGATATTCTTAAGCAACATTATAGCGAGTCGCATAAATAATTGGGATTTTAAAATTTGACCTATTGACAAACAAATTAAGCCGAAGGTTTTCACTTTTCAAGCCCAAAATAGCATCCTTATGAACGCAGATAGAAATAAAATTGATCACAGAGATCGCTTATTAAAATTGATTCCCAGCATCCCAGCTCTATTGTTTGTCCTAGCTTTCAGTTCATTAAACCTATGTGGCCAGTCGACCGTCAAAGCCGTTTCTCTTTTTGATGGAAAAACGCTCAAGGGCTGGAAAACAGTCGATCCAACGCATGAAAAGCTGTGGTTTGTGGCCGATAGCGTGATCAGAAGTGGGGATGGTATCCATAAAATACCTGCTAACACCTATTTGTATACCACTCGGGAATATGGTGATTTTGAATTCCGCTGCCTTTTTCGTTTATCTGGTGATCCCAAAACAGGTTTGATCAATAGCGGCATTCAATATCGCTCCATCATTGAGGGAGGGAAAATGGTCGGATATCAGGCTGATATTGGAAATGGATACTGGGGTGATATTTATGATGAACATCGCCGCGGCAAACTGGTCGGCGGAGATCTTAACACACTCAAACACCTCCTCAAGGAAGATGGTTGGAATAGCTACATCATCCGTTGCAAGGGCAATCTGCATGAATTGTACATTAATGGGGTGAAAACCTGTGAATATATTGAAAAAGATCCCCAAATACCTCAAAAGGGGGTTATTGCCGTTCAAATTCATAGCGGAGGTGTGGCCCAAGTGGAGTTCAGAGATCTGACCATATCCGAAATTCCCTGATGAGTAAAGATCTCATTTGTAAAAAATTAGCCTTTGTTCGAAATAGCCGATCCAAAAAATATATACAATTTTTGCTACCCCATATAGAAAAATTATGAAGCTTATCCTTGTATTCATTTCAGCCTTAATGGTCACTAACCTGACATTTGCCCCCACCGTGTTGGCTCAATCAAAAAAAACTCAGTCGGTACGCACGCAGGTTTATACCCCCGAACAGGAGCTTGCAGGATTCAAAGTACCTGAGGGCTTCATTGTTGAACTCGTTGCCAGCGAAAGAGACGGTCTTATCAACCCGATCGACCTCACTTTCGATGATGCGGGAAGGCTCTGGACCCAGACCGCAATCATGTACCCTTTGGACCCGATCGCCGACATTCAATGGAATGATTTACTGAAACTCATGGATGACCCAGAAGCGCAGAAAAATCATCCGAACTTTAAACGGATATTGGATCTCTATCAGGGCAAAACAAAAGGTACCGACAAAATACTGGTGTTCTCTGAGCTGTATGGCAGGAATCCCGTGAAAACCAACATCTGGGCCGATGGCCTGACTATTCCCATGAGTATTTTACCCTATAAGAATGGAGCTTATGTGGTGCAAGGTTCAGAGCTGTTTTTTCTGAGTGATACCAATCAGGATGGAAAAGCAGACCAACGGACTCCCCTACTCACCGGTTTTGGTTTTACAGATACCCACACGATGGCGCATGTGCTCATTCGGGCACCCGGCGATTGGATTCATTTCAGCCAGGGCGCCCTCAATAAAAGTGGAGTTTCTTCTTTAAAAAGCGATGCAAAACTGAAGATCGATTACAGCAAGATCGCCCGCTTATCTTTGGATGCAAAAAAACTGGAACTGGTCAGTTCTGGTCTCAATAATATTTGGGGCTTTCAGCTCCGTGGGAATGGTCAGTGGTATGGTTCTGAAGCGAATGATTTGGGATATTCTGTTGCCCCCATGGAACCCGGTTCGGGCTTTCCGGGCATTGGCAATGAACGGCTCAGTCCTTATCAGCCATTCATACCTACACTTCACGAATTCCGTGTGGGTGGAACAGGAATATCGGGAACGGCATTTGCTGATGATGCCTCTGGGTCATTTCCAGATGAGTATAAAAATGTAGCGTTTTTGGCAAATCCGATCACCAGTTCGATCAACGCAGTTCAGATCGTCCGTAATCCGGATGGCACGGTTACAGCGAAACATGTACCGGATTTGCTGACCTCGGAAGACGACTGGTTTCGCCCGGTTAACATGGAGTTTGGCCCAGATGGATCCCTCTACATCGCTGATTGGTACAACAAAATCATTTCCCACAATGAACTACCGACCACACATCCGGATCGGGATAAGTCACATGGCCGTATCTGGCGTATCCGTCATGTCAGTCAAAAACCACGAATGATCCCAGATTTAAATGTGGTAAAAACGGAAGAACTGGTCAATCACCTTAAATCACCCTCACTTTGGGAAAAACGTGCAGCATGGCATCAGATCTCAGATCGCCCTATCTCAGAAACTAAGACCTTAGCTGTGGAACTTGTAGCCATGGCTTCCGACCAATCCCAGGATGAAGTCACTAGAATACATGCCCTATGGTCATTGGAAGGAATTAAACAGTATGATGCCAAACTTCTTTCTTCGCTTTTAAAATCCCCATTGCACAATCTTAGGCGTGAGGCTGTTCGTTCCCTGACCAGCTTTTCTCTACTCCCGGCACAAATGGCCAGTTCACTAAAAGAGCTCATAGAAGATAAGAATCCAGCTGTCCGCTCTCAAGTCCTTCGTACGCTGACAGAAGCCGGCGGAGCCGACCCGTCTGTTATTGACATTCTGGTTCGTGCCTGTAAACCCGAAATCCCGGGGAATGCTATGGGTGGGGCTTATGAGAGAAAATTTGAACGTTTTCTGGCCCGCAAGGCGCTCGAACAATACGCAGTCGAATTACAAACGTATATAAACGCTCCGATCGCCACCGATATTCCTGTCGCAAATATATTGTGGGCCATCCAAGCATTACCTGTTGGACAAAGGGAAAAGTCTTTTCTAAAATTTTGGCCTGAAACTCATATCACGACACTCGACGAATCTACGTTTATAGCCATTGCGGAAATGCTGGGCAACCAAGAGATTTATGAGGCTGTAAAGCAAGTAGTCCAAAATCCGGTTAATGCCGCAGCGTATATCAATTTCGCTTTGCAAAATCTAGCTCAGGTACAATCCCCTGAAATGGCCAATATGCTTTTGGTTCCAGTCAACATATTGCTTCAGAGTGATTCGCAGGCCAACATAGACCTGGCGCTGGATGTGATTGGGCGTTTTAAAATGGAAAAACTAAGAGACGCTATTGTTTCATTAATCAAGGATCAAAGCTCAGATAATACATTAAAACTGGCCTTGAAAGCATTAGAGATTAATCCCAAAGCCAGTCAAGAAGTATTTATGCGAATTGTTCAGAATAAAAAATTAAGTTTTGAGGTACGTGCAGCCGCACTGAATAGCCTTTCAAAGGCGAGCCCCAATGACGGAGAAAGGGTTTTACTGAAATGGATCCCTGATCTTAAAGCGACTGAAAAAGCAGAAATGGTCAGTATTTTATCCGGCTCACGCCAGAGTGCTGCCGTATTAATGAATGTGTATGAACAAAAAGGGCTGGATTTGTCGGCCTTCAATCTTTCTTCAGCAGAACGCATTGTCAATACCCATCGCGGTGACCCACGTGGACAAGCCATGATGGAAGGAGTTAAAAAGCGTGAAGAGGAAAAGAAGAAAGCATTTGAAGGGGACCTTAGCAGATACATGGCCATTGCTAACAAAAACGGAGGAAACCCCAATCAAGGAAAGGTACTTTTTCAGACTTGTCTATTGTGTCATCAGGTCGGCAATAAGGGACAGAATATTGCACCGGCCTTAGACGGCTCTGCTTCCCGCGACTACGAAGCAATCATTACGGCCATCCTCAATCCAGATGCAGCCGTAGAATCAAATTATGCGGTTTACCGTGTGAGAAAAAAAGATGGTCAAAGTATAGAAGGTTATTTGGTCAATAAAGATGCCCGCGGGACCACCCTTGCTTTTATGGGAGGTAGCAGAGTATTTATTGACGCAGGGTCCATCCAAAACCAAGGTTTTCTGGGAGGCCGCTCTTTCATGGTAAAAGGTTTGATTGACAATTATACCGATAAGCAAGTGGCAGACTTATTATCTTATATCCGTACATTAAAATAATCATCAAACGCTATTTGTGACTAACAGAATCCACCCTTATGAGGTGGATTTTTTTATGGGGGTGAAAGCAAATCTGGTATACGAATTGGGGCTCCAAATAAATAAGAGTTTTACATAGACTAGGCCATTTCTTGTACAACAGGATTAATTTGTATTTGACCACCAATCGCTCGTAACACTTTCATTATCGTCTCAAATTGAGGCTTAGAACCATTAGATAAGGCTTTATATAAACTAGGTCTACTTAATCCCGTTTCAGCAGCAATTTTTGTCATGCCAATAGATTTTGCAATATTTCCTATGGCCACAATGACATCAGAATCGTTTCCCTCAGCCAATACTGCATTGAGGTATTCAGTTATCATTTCATTACTATCTAAATAATCCGCAATATCAAATTTTGAAGTTTCCATTTTTTAGCTCTTATATCCTTCAGTTTCCGAAGCCATTTGTCAAATTCATCTGTTTTTTCGATTAGGTACATTTGAACAATTTGTCTTCATTTGGATACAAATCTAACCAATCTTATTCATTAATAAAAATGAAACTTGATCATTTACCTTTTGCAAAAAATACAACAATTCATTTAATTTTTTACTCTTTCCAGTCAATAGGAATAACCACTTCATTTTTTCTGCTCCAAAATTGGAAGGGAGCATTATAACCTAAAAATGAGTATTCTCCGGCAACTTTAATGCCCTTTTTTTGAATTAATTTTAATAACAAATCGCGCTTTTCTCTGATCGTTTCATCATCTGCATAGCCGCCAAAACTAATTACAGCCACATATTGAGGACTTGATTTCACAATATGGACACTTGCATCTTTGGGTTTAGGTAAATCAGCTTCTTTGTATTTTTCGGGCATCACAAAACTCATGGAAGATCCTTTGTCGCTCATTTCCATTCGGACAGGCGCGGTCATTGAAATGCTTTTACCCTGGTCATTTCCCCCAAAGATATACCCGGCTAATTTCCTAAATCCACTACTAGATACAGACTTATAATCAGTCCCTGAGCTATAAATTTTAGCAAATGTGGCGGATGGGTAAAACCTTATTTCAAATTGAGCATCCTTTAATACCAACCTGTATTTTTGATTTTCCGTTTTTAGATTATTGCTCATCAATTTATACGATTGTATCATGAGGAACAAAAAGCCTATGCTAGCAATGATGTAAAATGTTTTCATCTCAAAATATTTTAAATGATGCGATTTATTGAAAAGTAAAATTAGATTTTATTCCTCAGAAATAAACAAGCAAAAGAAAAGATATCACGGGTCCAATTTATTAGTTGAATGAACATGAATTTAATAGCTATTTAAATCCACCTTTTCAATTTCAACACTAAATGGCAATATCATTTTACCCTTAATCAAATAGTAAGGAATCAATTCGCCATTTATTTCTGGAAGAGAAACATTTTTCATCTCAATCACATCCGTATTTTGATCATTCTTCATTTGATTGATAATTGTATTTGTTTCCAAATACATGTCTCCCTTGGCAACTATTGGATTGATAAACTTAAATCTGAAATTATAGCGTCCTTTCAGAATATTGACGTTCCATTTTCCAAATATGGCTTCTTGATCCCATAATCCACGGGAACCATCCGCATCATTTCGATTTAAGGTCAAGGGGTTTTCCTTTTTCGAGCCAACGATAATTTTGGGTGGGGTTATCAGATTTTTTGATCGAATTAAATCCTGGTAAATAAGATCTAATTCCGTTTTCAGTTTCAAGGCAATGGCTTTATTTTCCTTGACTATATTGTGTAGCTCTTCTGGGTCATTTTTCAAATGGTACAATTCGAAATCTTCGATGGAAGCGTTATAATTAGTTTGTCCGACTAATTTGTACCCCGACTTCTGAATAGCCATACTGTTGTAAAGTTCAGGATACTTTCTGGTCCAATAAGTAAACAATGACCTATCTGACCAATCGACCTTTTTGCCTTTTATCAGGGGCACAAGACTTTTACCGTCTATCTTACGATCTTTTGGTAAATCTACATGACACAATTCCGAGAGCGTAGGTAGCACGTCAAAGTGGGCCGACATCGTTTCAATCACTTTACTTTCCTTCGTCAAAGCTGGATATTTCAAGAAGAATGGAACTCTTGTTCCTCCATTATAAACCGATCCTTTTTTATCTCGCATACCCGCCGTATAGCGTAATTGCTGCGGGCCGTTGTCCGTCATAAATATGATGATGGTATTTTCTTCAATTCCCAAATCAGTGATTTTTTGAAGTAATTTGCCTATGTTATCGTCTATATTGCTGACCATGCCATATACCTTTCGAGCATCTTCCTTGTCCTTTTCGCTCATTTTAAGATGCATGGGGTTTTTTCTTTCAAATTCAATGGACGGGTCGGTATTTTTGTACATCTGATAATAAGAATCAGGTACTTGCAATGGCGTATGAGGGGCATTAAAGGAGAGGTAACAGAAAAATGGATTGCTTTTGTTTTTTTCAATAAAATGGATGGCATTCGCTGCAAAAATGTCAGAACAATATCCCTTAAATGACTCCTTTTGACCATTTTTCCAAAGGACCGGATTGAAATAACTACTATCTTTTTGAAAATAAGTCGTTACATCACCTACCTGACCCATACCGCCTGAAAGGTGCATTAAGGTCTCATCAAATCCCTGGTCCATCGGCCTACTAGGGAAATTGTCCCCCAAATGCCATTTACCAAATAATCCTGTACGATAACCTGCTTGCTTCAAAATTTCGGCAATCGTAATTTCATTGGAAGCCATCGTGGCCCCTCCATTATAGGTATCTCTTATCCCGGTTCGCAAGGAATAGCGGCCAGTCATTAAACTTGACCGAGTAGGTGCGCACACGGGAGAAACATGGAAATCACTAAATTGTAAACTCTGCTTCGCGAAGCGGTCAATGTACGGGGTCTTAATTAATGAATTCCCGGTAATTCCCAAGTCGCCATATCCTTGGTCATCAGTGATAATTAAAATGACGTTGGGGTGTATGTTTTTTTGGGCCATACTCATGATGGAGACTCCACAGGCGAGTATAATCAAAAGAAATTTGCAAGGATTCATCAGCATTGTTTACCTCGTCAATAAAATGGAATTTGATAATGGATTAATCGAATATAGTAATTTATTCATTTTAAATAAAAAATTACCAAAAATATAAAACAGCAAATAAGACAGCAAAATGGATGAATTTCATCCTTCAAAAATCATATAAGGAGGTAGATAAAATTGGAATTGATTAATTTGGGTTTTATCCGGTTAAGATGAGTTGTACTTCATATCGAGTTGGCCAACCAGTAAAATCAATTCAAGGCACACATTTCGCCTGTGGCCAAGCCAACGAACAATAGATTATTCAATCGAAGTGTCGTCCCTTTGATCACTGCGATTAACCCCTAGATAATTTTAGATTACTCCTGTTCGGATTTTATTGCTATTTTTATCAAATTATCAACAAGCGATGTATCCATTTTTGACACTCATTTTACTATTTTTCTCTTTGACGAGCCTGGCTAGAACCGAAGGTCCTTACGAGGCTCAGGCGAAAAGAGTCACTATTCACCGAGATCAATGGGGAATTCCACATATCTACGGAAAGTCAGATGCCGATGCTGTATTTGGCCTGATGTACGCCCAATGTGAGGATGATTTTGCGCGGGTAGAAATGAATTATATTGAAAAATTAGGCCGAATGTCAGAGGTCAAAGGAGACAAGGAACTGGCCTATGACCTATACATCAAATTACTCATTGACGCAAATGAGGCCAAAGAAGAATACAAAACAAGCCCGCTTTGGCTAAAAAAACTATTGAATGCCCATGCAGACGGAATCAATTACTTTCTAAAGAAGCATCCTGAAATTAAACCTCGATTAATCACCCATTTTGAGCCTTGGTTTCCATTAATGTGGACAGATGGTTCCATTAGCGGCATATCCACGGGTGACATAACTGAAAACGAAACGGCCTTATTTTATGGTTTACCCAAGCAATTGACCCAGGTAAAATACCAAAATCCAGATGAAAAATTGACGGGTTCCAATGGCTTTGCCATAGGTCCTTCCCTTTCGGCATCTGGAAATCCACTTTTGTATATTAATCCTCATGTAACTTTTTATTTTAGGCCGGAGGTGCATGTCAACAGTGAAGAGGGTTTGTCCGTGTATGGAGCTGTGACTTGGGGGCAATTCTTTGTCTATCAAGGATTTAATAAATTTAATGGGTGGATGCATACCTCTTCTCAGGTAGATGTGGCGGATGCATATGTTGAAACGACAAGAAATAATCAAGGAACCATGGAATACCTCTTAGATGGGAAATGGATTCCATTGAAGACAAAATGGATTTCACTCGGCACGCGTCGAATAAAAACCTATTTCAATCACCGAGGCCCCATTTTAGCGGCTAGGAATGGAAAATGGATCTCCGTTCGCTCCTATAACCGGGCCAGAAAGAGTTTGATTCAAAGTTGGCTCAGAACCAAATCAACCGGCTTTTCCGACTTTAAACGCATCATGGATATGCGTGCAAACACCTCCAACAACACCATTTATGCAGATAATAAAGGAAATATAGCCTATTGGCATGGCAATTATGTCCCCCGCAGAGATCCTACGCTCGATTGGGGCGTTCCCCAAGATGGATCCACGTCCAAAAACGATTGGAAAGGACTTCACCCCTTGGAAGAAATCGTTCACAGCTATAATCCCACTACGGCGTGGATTCAAAACTGTAACTCCACTCCTTTTACTGTATCAGGTACATCTAGCCCGAAAAGGGCCGATTATCCGGTCTATATGGCACCCGATGGGGAAAATTTTCGCGATCGCAATGCGGTTCGTTTGTTTTCCCAAACAAATAAATTAGACATTAATTCCTTAATCAATCTAGGATATGATCGTCGGCTCATGGCTTTCGAAGTCTTACTGCCTTTACTTTTACAAGCGGCCTCACAAGAATCGGATTTGGCTGAAGTCTTGAACGAATTGAAAAATTGGGATTTCAACGCCTCCACGTCCTCCATAGCGCAAACTCTGGCCGTTCGTTGGGGCCTGAAAATTATGCCTAAAATTCCTAAGCCCATCCTATTGGGAGGGGAAACGGACGTCGTTCAAAACTTCGAAAATTATGCTCGTTCTGGTTCAAAACAAGAAATGATCCAAGCACTCAGAGAAGTAATTAAAGATTTAGAAAAAGATTTTGGGACATGGCGATTGCCTTGGGGCGAATTGAATCGTTTCCAACGGATTGCCAACCAGGATGTCATTTCAATGGATGATTCAAAGCCGAGTATCTCCGTTCCATTTACTTCTTCGGCCTGGGGCCAGCTTCCCTCTTACACAAGTCGCTCGATTCAAGGGTCGAAAAAATGGTATGGGGTAAATGGAAATAGTTTTATTGCTGCGGTGGAATTTGGCCCTAAAATAAAAGCCTATTCTTTACTGGCGGGGGGAGAAAATGGGGATGCTAAATCCCCTCATTTTTTCGATCAAGGCCAAATGTATTCCGAGGGAAAATTCAAAGAGGTGTATTTTTATCCATCCGATGTATTAAAACATTCCGTCACTACTTATCATCCCTAAAAAAAATTATAACTGAATTTTTTATTCATCAATGAAGGTTTTTTGGCTCATTTCCTACAAAAGGAACAAATCCTAAATTTGAAACATATTAAAATAAATATAGTTTATTTTGTACAATTTTATAATTCCATAATGATATAGATGCCTTCAGTTATATATGATATTGCCATTATAGGTGCTGGGGCATCAGGTTTACAACTTTTGTATGAAAGCCTACAGGCTGATTCCAAAAAGGAAATGAAAATTTTGCTCTTGGATTCAGGGGATCGCTCGTCTAAAAGTTGGTGCTTTTGGGAAGATAATGAACATGCTTGCTTCCCATTTTTAGTGGAAAAGTCCTGGGATAAAATGGCCTATGTCTCAGCGAAAGGAAAAACGATTCAAACGGATATTAGCCCCTTAAAGTATCAGTATATTTCCTCTGATCGATTTTTTACTTATTTTTTCAATGAGCTTATTCCACATGATCAAAGAGTTACCCACCTGAAAAAATGGGTCACAGCAACAACGGAAGCTAGCGCATTCAATACGGTCCATTGTGACGATGGCGATACTTTTTATGCCAAAAAAATCGCCGACTCTAGACCTAAAAAATCTTTGGATTCTAAGCTCATATACCAACATTTTAGCGGCAAATTCATCGATTTTGTGCAGCCTATCCTAGACGAATCCTGCCTGACTTTAATGGACTTTAGTTTAGCGGCTTCCACAAAAGAAATGGCCATTTTTCATTATATTTTACCTTTTAGTCAAACTAAAGCGCTCATAGAAACGACGGTATTTACCCAATTGCCCTACGATGCGCAAGCATATGAAGCTATTTGGCATACCTACATGGACACACATTATCCCCAACCCTACCAGGTCATTTCCACAGAGGAGGGAACTATACCTATGGGTTTTCATGCAGATACAAATACCGAAAATGTATTTAAAATAGGCGCTGCCGGAGGATTTATAAAGGCCTCTACAGGCTATGCTTTTACCAGAATGCATCAGGATGCAGTCAATAGAGCTCAGAATAGGCCAACTCATATTCCACGACGCTTTCGCTTTTATGATCAAATGTTATTAAAAATCATGAAAAATGAAATGAACCGAATCCCTGAAGTAATGGATCGGCTATTTTCTAGAGTACCTACAAAAAGGATACTCCAATTCTTAGACGATAAAACAACATTAGGGCAGGAGATCCGTTTATTGGCTCAATTAGATATCCCACTTTTTCTCAAACACCTTTTTAGATGAAAAACTACATCGGTGCCTTGATGACTTTCGTTTATTTAATAGCCTATTGGCTCATCGGTCCTTGGGAAAAAACGATTGATCTATATGTAGCTGGCCTATTACTGGTATTGACTGGGATTCCGCACGGAGCCGGTGATCATTTAATTGCAAAAAAAATAGCTGCTAGGCATCAGCGATCCTTTCATTTAACCCCATTTATTGCTTATTACGTCGGCATCATGGCCGTCTACGCACTTTTTTGGTACTTGCTACCTACCCTTGCATTTGTTATTTTTATCGGCATTAGTGTCTTTCACTTTGGAGATATGGAAGATTTAGAGAAAATCCCACCAAAGGGTAAGTTTCTAAGCATGGTGCGAACCCTCTTTTTAGGTTCCGGTATTTTGACTTTTATTCTTTTTAGCCATTGGAGTGAAGTTGTAGAAATTATCAAGCAAATGAAGGTTTCCGTCCCTCAAAAAACTCCAAATTCATTCATTTATGTCTCCCTGAGTCTTTTAATTTTAGGGTTTCAAAAGAAAAATTTCCATCATTTTTTCAATACTTTACTCACTCTACTTGCCGGATATTTTTTACCCCTCATTCCCGCCTTTATTTTTTATTTTTCATGTTGCCACGCGATCTACAGTATAACAGGTCTGATAGAGCACTTGGATATGAAGATCGCAACATTATATAAAAAACTGCTTCCATTCTCAGCAGGCGCCATGTTTTTGGGAATAATTTACATTACCTTGATTTCTAAAGACTTACAATTATATCCCATCTTTATATTTCTTTCCTTGTTGACCCTCCCCCATTTTATATTAATGCACCAATTAATTAAGCATTAAAAAATATTTTTTTGCATAATTATTATAAAATACTATTTTTTTTCAATAATTTAACGGAACATTTGTAGGCATCGTCAGTTTACAATTAAACATCTTAACATATTAACAATTATGGAAACATTGAACATTCTATTAGACGGCACATTAGCTGCCGGAGATTACATTGGATTTACCTTCTTTACCGGGTATATGTCGATGCTTGCTGCTTCTATCTTCTTCATCGTAGAAAGAGGTACCGTGAACGATAAGTGGAAAACATCTTTATTGATCTCCGCTTTAATCACTTTTATTGCCGCAGTGCATTATTTCTACATGCGCGGTGTTTGGTTAGAGACACATGAGTCTCCAACACAATTTCGTTACATTGACTGGACCTTAACCGTTCCATTAATGTGTATTGAGTATTATTTGATTTTGAAGCCTGCAGGTGCTAAGCCAGGTATGTTATCTCGCTTAATCTTTGGTTCTGTGGTTATGTTAGTTGCAGGATACATTGGAGAGGCAGTAGCTCCAGCACAAAACATGATGTGGGGTATCATCTCTACCTTAGGATGGGCGATCATCATTTATGAAATCTACATGGGTGAGGCTTCTAAATTAGCAGCAGCTTCTACTAACGAGGCCGTTAAGTCTGGTTACAACGTAATGCGTTGGTTCACATTAGTAGGTTGGGCAATCTATCCAATCGGCTACATGATGTTGCCAGGTAACTTATTATCAGGAATGTCTGGTAATATCGACTTAGCTTATAACATTGCAGATGCGATAAACAAAATTGGTTTTGGCCTTGTTGTTTATACCATTGCAAAAAATGCTACAGCAGCAGAAGCGGTATAAGTTTTATTTCAGTTTTGAAAAAGGAATGGTCATCGATCATTCCTTTTTTTTGTGCAATCAAGCATTATAGCAAAAAAAAATCTAGCTTATTTCCCTATTTCATTCGACATGGAGGGAGGAGAATCTGTTGCTTTACTTCTCAAAGATTTATTCTGTGATAGCTACATTTTAAAATCCTTTTTTTTCAGTTTTTTTCTTATTTTTATCCTTTCAAAAAATCGATAACCTCTAAACCAAGAGTTTTCATCGATTGAATTTAAAAATCTATTTAAACTCAAGCTATGCGTAACAATCGTAGAAAATTTATTCAACAAGTAGCCTTAGGGGCTGCAGGAATCAGCCTAGGAAATATTAATTCCGCTTTTAGTGCAAAGAGTTATACTCGAATCATCGGCGCCAACGACCGATTAAATGTCGCACTCATGGGCTGTGGCCGTCGAGTGAGTGCATATTATGCTGCACTAAAAAACAAAAACAACAATGTAGATGTGGCCTATATCTGCGATGTGATGAAAAAGCAACGCGAAAAAGTAGGCCGCGATTTACAAGGAAAAGTAACAGGAAATGCCAAATTAGTGAATGACATTCACGATGTTTGGAACGACAAAAACGTAGATGCCATCTTTAATGCCACTCCGGACCATTGGCATGCGCCAGGTACTTGGATGGCGATGCAAGCAGGCAAACATGTGTACATAGAAAAACCATGTAGTCAAAATCCACGCGAAGGGGAATTATTAGTTGCCTTCCAAAAAAAATACGGTAAAGTGGTCCAAATGGGAAACCAACAGCGTTCCGCGAGGGAATCCCAAGATATCATTGCTGAAATTCACAAGGGGGTTATCGGCGATGTTTATAAGGCAGTAGCCTTTTATTCCAACGAGCGTGGGGAAGTGCCGATCGAAAAAAAGGCTCCAATTCCTGAAGGATTAGATTGGAATTTATGGCAGGGTCCTGCACCACACCAAGAATACACCGCCGACACCTGGGATTACAATTGGCACTGGTACGGTTGGCACTGGGGAACCGGCGAAACAGGCAACAATGCCACGCATGAATTAGACGTTGCACGCTGGGCTTTGCAAGTTAAATATCCTGAACATGTCTACGTAGAAGCGGCCAAAAGACATTTCAAAAATGACGGTTGGGTTATGTACGACACCATGGAAGCCACTTTCCGATTTCCTGAAAATAAGATCATTCAATGGGATGGCAAGAGTCGCTCCGGATACAAAACCTTTGGAAGTGATCGCGGTACGGTCATTTATGGAAGCGAAGGCAGTGTATTTGTGAACCGAGAAGGTTACACACTTTTTGACCGAGCAGGAAAGAAAATCAAGGATAGTAAGTCCAAAGGATCTGAGGCAGGTAATACTTTAGGGGGCGGTGGCGACATGACGGACACCCACGTGGCCAACTTTTTCAATGTCATTCGTGGTAAAGAAACCAAATTAAACTCTCCGATCGAAGAAGGTGCCATCAGCCAAATGATGTGCCATTATGCCAATATATCTTATCGAATAGGGAAATCATTTGAGGTAAATACAGCTGATGGCCATATTTTAAATAAAGATGGAATGAAGCTTTGGGGACGTGACTATGAAAAAGGCTGGGAGCCAAAATTGTAATTAAAACATGAAGAACGTTTAGGTAGATGGACAGTTTAAACCCCCATTTGCCTAAACGTTTTTGATTATAAGCTATAGTAAGGAATCCATTTGCCTATGCACCCATGACCAGATGTAATAAACAATTTATTTTACAGGCTGCGCGATTATTTCAGATAAATGTCGGAGTAACTCAAAAGTATATTCCCCCATGTTAGGCCCAAACCAACCCATGGTTTTAGGTTCATACGCATCCAAGTAAAAGTATTTCCCGGGGATAATATAGCCCACATAGCTCCCATTAAAACTAGTGACATTTGCATTAAATCCTTTGGTGGCCAACGCGTCTTTGAGTTGGCGCGCAAACTCCCCACTAAAATCGCATGGTGTGGTCAACCAAATAAGATTCCCTATTTTAATCACTTGCAAATATACATTTTCGGGTAATGGCATTAATTTTTTACTAAGCCAAGTGGAGAAATGCAGCTTGGTCGTTAGGCGAATGTTATAATCAGGCAAGTCTATTTTTAAACTCATGGCTGACATGTCAATTTTATCCTTCAGCTCCACCTTCGCTAAGTGAATTTTAAGACTATCGGCCAATGATTCCCCAATTTTTTTAGGTTTTTCAAATCCTTTTCCTTCACCAGAAGGGCTTTGACTGCCGACAGAGCCTCCACAAAATATCGCTAGGTCAACTGAGCCCTGCTCCATTTTGCGTTGCCAATAGCCAGGATAATCGGCACTAAATTGCATATTGTCTGCGCCAATGGTCGTGGCATGTGCTCCAAAAGAGCCAATAACAGCCTTTAATCCTCCTTTTTGCTGAATGGAAATAAAATTGAAATCATTGTTTTTGGTTCCCGACTCGCCTACAAGTCTATTGCGGGTATAAGGAGCTGCATTAAAATATCCATTCCCCAACCGAGCAGGTTTAAGGTCGGCGATTGCCATTGTGACGGCCTGAGCTATTTGCTGCACAAGCCATTGATTGACGTGTGGATTTGCTTTCCCCGCAAATTGTTCCCCTATAAATCCTGGCCCCCATGCCCCAATACTGGAATGGGTATGCGATGCGGAATAAAATACTTGGCTTCTGGGAATACCTTTCTTTTCGAGCACTAATGTAACTTCATCGATAATATTAGGAGGCATAATTAAAATGTCAGCTCCCACAATCACGACTAACTGTTTACCCACTTTGATCGCGGCCGCTTTCACGAAAATACTATCATGCGTACCCGTAGCACTTTTTCCTTTGCGAGCCCCAAAACCTGCTAAGGGCGCCTCTTTAAATTGGCCCAACTCCATACTATCCTTCGCATTACCTACACTAGGCGTAATACTGACTTTAGAAAATCCCGCTTCGACGAAATCGTTACTTATTATGCGTTTTTTCGTTAGGCTGTCCAACCTGGTTTCAGTCTTTTGATAGTAACTAGATTTGAAATAAGGAGTATGGTCAACCCGACAAGAAATTAAAAAAACAAGAGGAATAAAAATAATCCCTAAAACTCCGGCAATGGCCAGACTAATCTTTCCAATTTTTTTCATACATGCCATTAAATTTGAACTGATTGCTACATCGATCTCTGACCCAAATTAAAACAATTTGACAAGTAAATTGTCTATTTCAAATTTTTATAGCGAACCGAGTCGATTACGCAACAAAGGCCTGCTTGGAAAATGATGAGCGCCGCCGTACCATACCAAAACCATTCCCCACCTTGCATTTTTGAAATTCCAGCATCTATGGCTAAAGATAAGCCAGCACCGGTTAAAATCAAACCTCCTGCCGACTGTAGCAACCACCTTGTTTTAGTGTTTTTTTTCATAACATAATCTTTAATTTTTAGGTAAAAATGGTCCATTTTTATTCCACTTTACCTCGACATTTGAGATCCACCAAGTATTTCCTTGATCTTTATTTCCTTGATAAAAAAGGTATGTTTTATCCCCATCATCAAAAATATCTGGGTAGGTTAAATTTCAAAAATATCATTGACCTTTTTCATCCGCCTTCAAATCAAATAATTGGTTGAAGACTAATTTAAAGGTACTGTGTGTCTGGCCTCTAAAGGTGATTTCTGGACCGTAGACATACAAAGTCCCAAGGCCCAATTTGGCTTTAAAGGCGGCCACACCATCTTGAAGATAGGCCTGACCAAAAGCCCAACCACTTCTCAATGTTTTTTCGGAAGAATACCAAGCCAAGGGAGTCAGATCACCATGAGAAATAGACTCCGGTGACAATTTAAATACGGGACTTGCCCCAAAATAAACATCGGCTTTCGGACCCATGCCCCAATTTGAAATGGATTGTTGGTCCATCGACACCTGCATAACACTTCCAGGAATATAAAATTTCTCAGCAGGTAAATTTCGCTCTTTACCCGCCACCATCTCAACCAAAGCGCTCTTAACTGGCAAATTCAAATGATAGGCCAGATTGGCACTCGACCCAATCGTAACAATATCTCCTCCAGCCTCTAAAAAACTACGCAAAGATGGAATGGATTTAGCTACGGTTATTTTGCCCATTGTTTCATGATATTCATTGGGGATATCGGCTTCAAGAGCTTCCTTTTCTTCAAATTCGCCTGACTCAGGCTTCAATGCAGGAATGGCTCCTCGAACAAAAATGAGTACATCGTAATTTGAACGTAAATTCCCACGATTAATCTCCTTGGCAAACACTAATTTAAAATCAAAATGATGTTGTTCTAAAATCCAGCGCAGCCAACCAGAAGGCATAGATCCACCAAAAGTATCCCATAAACCAATTCGCCTCTTTCCTATCTTTAGATTTAGATCTTTTGGCAATGCGCTTAATGCCCTAATTTTGACCGAAGATTTAGCTAAAATATCAGCACCAATAGAACTGTGAGCCACATAAAAATCATTTTGATTTTTAAAAATTCGCAGGCCTGCTTTCAACAAATCGTTCAGCAAAGTAAATGAACCATTGTCCGTTGCTGGGAAAGCATAAAAAGCACCCATGTCAAAATTTGATTTCGAAACTTGAATTTGGCCATAAGGAATGGATTCAAATGGCCCTTTCAACTCTTCAAGAATACGATCAAATTCAACCCCCATCGTGAAAGCAGGAGTCCAACCTGCTGAATCATAGGGTCTTACTGGAGGTCCTCCCGGATATTGAAAATCATTTGGATGATCTTGAGCTTCAAACATATCTAAGACATGAGGTCGAAATGCTTGGTTGGCCTGCACGATAAATGAGCCTTTGGGATATATTTTATCGCCAACTTCAAAATCCTTACTGGCTTTCTCAACGCGTATACCACTTTTGATCAAAATATTGATGAAAGATACCGCAGAGGTGGACTGATTTGCGCTAACAATATAAGCACGGGCATCTCGGGTCTTTGGATTTTTGTATACTACCCGGAATAAGCTATCGCTCTTGTTTTTATATTGGCCGCCCGAGATTTCCATCAACTTTTCAACCTTATTGGGAGAAAGCGTCCAATAATCTTTAGACCCTAAGTCAATCGATTTTTTTCCCATCCGATAAATATTCATCAAAAGCTCTTCTCTATAGCGAGCGGCATAATTTAAAACCGCATAGTTTAGTGAAAGAGAATAGTCAATCGAATTCTTAAAAAACCATTTTTGTGGCATGATGGGAAATGGCGTCGAAGCATTGGGAATTAAACGATTCGGTACCAAAGGAATGCTTGAGGGGCTAGGATCTCCAATAATTTCAGTCAATAAGCCTATAATATTATGATAGTATGCTGTCGTTCGTAAACCTCCATTCCACCAAGTGGAATACGCGGAACCCGATTTCATAGTATAGCCGGGTTTCCCCTCCGCATTCAAGCGAGAACTCATCGCAGCCCCCAAAGCATCGATCCCAGTAACCAATAATGGGTCATATACATAATTAAAAGGGTCTCGATAGGGCGGCCCAGCAACAACGGTTCCCTCAGGACCTGCTTGATGGTGATTATACAAAATTTGAGGCATCCATTCGATGTACTGTTGGCGAGACATGTTCACAGACTCACTCATATTCATCATATAAAAATCACGGTTATTATCATGCCCAATGTATTTTTGATACAAACGAGGCAAATTTGCCTTAGACCTTTTTAAAGTATCTGAATTACGCATGTACCAGTTTGACACCAATTCCTGCCCGTCGGGATTCGCATGTACAAACAGAATAATGGTGTTTTGTAAGATCCTCTTGGTCTCTTCATCATTGCGAGTGGCAAATTGATAGATCGATTCAATCCACTGATGAATACCCACAGTTTCCGTAGCATGCAAACCTCCATCAATCCACACGACTGCCTTTCCCTCTTTCGCTAATTGAGCCGCCTCCGATTCAGTCAAATTCTCTGCCCGAGCAAGTCGCTGAGAAATATTTTTATACTTAGCTAATTGTTGGATATTCGAAGGGTCCGACACAATAACCATGTATTGATTTCTACCCTCCTCAGTCAAACCGATGGATTGCAATTTCATCCGATTTGATTTTGCTGCCATCTTTTTTAGGTACATCTCAGTCTGGGTGAAATTAGCTAAATGGTAGGAATCACCTATATTAAAACCGAAATGTGATTTAGGACTTGGAACCTGGGCATGCAAAGTAAAAGATGCCAATAAAAAGAAGAGTAAAAATTTTCTCATGGATTGAAATTGTTTGTTGATAATGATAAAGATAAAATTAAGCTCAAAATAATCAAATAGTTTACATGGATTTTGTTCCCAGCCACTTTATAAATTAACATTTGGCCTTTACAGACAATTGACGAGTCCAGTTTAGTTTGACGACGTACAGTTCGTGATAAAAAAATCTGTTCTCTGGTGAAAAATAATTTATACTATTTATATATATTATGATTATTCTGCTATTTGGCTTTTTGCCATTAATCAACCTATTTAAATGAGCATAAGCCGTTGATTGCTTAGCTTTTGTGTCCATTTTGTTTTTACCATTGGCCAGAAACATGCCTGCCAAATATGCCCTAAGATCTATCCTATGTGGACTATTTAATTTTCACTGATTTTTACTACAAAATATTTTATCTATTTTTTTTTCATTAATTATTCCTTTAATTTGATTAAATAATGTAATTCAAAAAAGTGAAACAATTGACTAAAATAACCTACCCCCTATTGGGAATATTTTTTTTTTACTTCATTTTCTCAAAAGCTTGTTATGGCCAGGCATGGAAACCATTATTCAATGGAAAAGACCTTAGGGGTTGGAAACATGTAGGCGGAGGGAGTCGTTTTGTTGAAAAAGGTTTATTAGCGAGTAAAGGAGGAATGGGATTATTGTATTGGACAGGTGGAATGCTTGGAAATTGCCAAATCAAAGTGGTATATAAAATGCAAAAATTCAATAGCAATGCTGGGGTGTTTATTCGAATTCCGATCGAGCCAAAAGAAGCGTGGATGCCTGTATTTTACGGATATGAAGTCCAAATAGACAATCATCCCGAGACTTCAAATGAGGATGAATACCACATTAGCGGCACCTTATACGCCATGACTAAACCTTTGCATAAACCAGGAAAACCTGGGCCTGAATGGAATACGATGATCATTACGTTGGATGGCCCTCGGACCTTGGTTCATTTAAATGATCAATTAGTGACGGATTATCGAGAAAGGGAACCTACTCCAGTGCGCAAATTTGATTTTGAGCCCTATCCGGGGATAAGGCCAAATGTAGGGTACATCGGACTGCAAAACCATGGGGATAAAGATGTTGTGTATTTTAAGGAAGTCTCGATCAGGTCATTGAAAAAATAAATTTTAGCCATTGCAAAATGAAAAAGAATTCGATAAATCGCACCGATTTTATAAAAAAAAGCGTGCTTGCATCTGCTAGTTTTTTTATTTTCCCTCGACAAGTATTGGGCGGCAAGGGTTTTGTCGCACCAAGTGATAAGTTGGCCATTGCTGCGATTGGCTGTGGAGGGGAAGGAGATAATGATATCAAACATTTGGCCAATACGCCAAATAAAAATTCAGAAATAGCCTTTTTATGTGATGTTGACGATAGGCAAGCGGCTTCTAAACGTAAACAATTTCCTAAAGCGAAATTTTACCAGGATTGGCGTGAAATGTTTGATAAGGAGCATGCATATTTTGATGCAGTTACTGTTGCCATTCCAGACCACAATCATGCAATCGTTGGCTTACGTGCCATGCAAATGAAAAAGCATTTGTATTTGCAAAAGCCGTTAACACATGATATTTATGAAGCCAGAATCATCACTCAGGCAGCCAAAAAATACCAAGTTGTCACTCAAATGGGAGATCAAGGTGCTTCTTGTGAGGGTATGCAAACGATGCGTGAGTGGATGGAGACTGATTTAATAGGGGAAGTAAATAAAGTTTATTGCTGGACCGATAGGCCAGTTTGGCCACAAGGAATAGCTTGGCCCAAAACACCTAGCCGAATTCCGAAAGAATTAAATTGGGATTTATGGTTAGGTACGGCTCAAAAAACAAATTACATTGAAAATCTAGTGCCATTTAATTGGAGAGGATGGTGGGATTTTGGAACGGGTGCTTTAGGAGATATGGGCTGCCATATTATGGGGCCCCCGTTTAAATTATTGCAATTAAATTATCCCCATGAGGTTTCTGGAAGTGCTTCCACCACTTATCAAGGAGTCTTTAAAGAATCAGCCTATCCAGAAAGTGGCCCTGTGGCAAGTTCATTGAAGTACAAGTTTACATTAAAGAATGGGAAGAATTTAGACCTGTCTTGGATGGATGGTGGTATCACTCCCGAACGCTTGAACGAATTAGATCCAGATTTGAATATGAATGAGGCCTTGGGCGATTGGCCTGGTGAACATGATTTTGAGGGTGCGACTCTATTTATAGGGACCAAAGGCACCATCTCTTGTGGCTGGGGCGGGAGTCATCCTCGATTATTCCCAAAGAGTTTACAAGAAAACGCAAATCATATTCCCGAAAAATATGCGCGAGTTCCTGGCGATATGGATGGACATTGGTGGCAATGGATTGATGCAAGTATTGCAGGTTATGGAAATAAAGAAGTAAGTTCTCCATTTGAAGGATATGCAGGTCCTTTGACGGAAACCGTTTTATTGGGAAATTTACTGTTAAGAAGTTTTAACCTTCGTGAAAAAGTGAAACGGAGCGATCCAGTTTATGGAACAATGGAGGGATATAAATACAGTGGTCGATATAAAGCTTTAACTTGGGATGGAATAAATATGCGGGTGACTAATTTTGAGTCTGCAAATCAATTTATAAGAAGAAATTATCGGAAAGGATGGGGGGATTTGGCGATATAGGCCTTTTTGTATCTAACCAAAATTCTATATGATAGCGCACATGGCAAAGGAAAATTTAGCGAGATCGTTGCAAATCAATTAAACCGCCAAATATTCATTGGCCCATAAAAATAAATAATGAAGAAATTAATTACCCTAATTTACCTACTTATTTCTGCATCTATGTTGGCGCAGGAAGTGACTATTCAAACCACTAAAGGAAAATTGGCGGGATTATTAACTGCACAGAATACCATTCAGAAATTTCTTGGCATAAAACAAGCAAAAACTTTTGGGCCAAGTCCTATGCAGGCAAAACCAGCTCCATTTGCATTTTGGTCCTCTGAATATCTCATTCCCGACTCGCCTATTAGCGAGGATTGTTTATATTTAAATGTTTGGGCGCCTGCAACTAAAGCAGAAAAAAAGGCTGTTTTAGTTTATATATATGGCGGAGGATTCCGAAGCGGTGGAACTGCCTGCCCCATTTATGACGGTGAAAATATGGCAAAAAAAGGCATTGTTTTCGTCAGTGTTAATTACCGAGTGGGTACTTTTGGATTCCTTGCCCACCCTGAGTTAAGCAAGGAAGCAACCTACCAGTCATCGGGTAATTATGCCTTATTAGATCTGATCGCAGGATTAAAATGGGTAAAAGACAATATATCGACCTTTGGAGGTGATCCCAATCGGGTCACTATCGCTGGCCAATCCGCTGGTGCATTTGCCGTAAATTTTTTATGCGCCTCACCGCTTGCAAAAGGTTTATTTCAAAGGGCCATCGCCGAAAGTGGAGGCAGTATGCTTCCAAGCCCACTAAGACCTTCGCTGACTAAAGCTCAAGCAGAAGCCAATGGAGTAGAATGGGCTGCAAAATTAGGTGCAAAATCTCTTGCCGAACTACGTGAATTGCCAGCTGAGGCGATCCAGAAAGTTGGCGCCTCCGCCTCCCCTTTTTCAGACGGTTACGTACTTCCTTTCTCTATGCCTGAGATTTACCAAAAAGGCTTACAAAATGATGTCCCAATCCTCGTTGGCTGGAATGCTGAAGATCGTTTATCCTCTAAAGCTACGGAACCAACTGTTTTTAAAACGTCAATAGAAAAGCGTTTTGGTGCACGTTCCTCAGAATTATTAAGCCAATATCCCCCTGAAATTTCTAGTTCATCCCTCAATTTAGGCCGAGATGAAAGCTTTGGAGTCCAAGTTCATACATGGGCTAAAACACAAAACATGCGGGGGAAGGCACCCGTTTTTATGTACCAATTTACAAGAGCGATTCCTGGATACGATGAGGCAACACGTTTTGGAGCTTTTCATACGGGTGAAGTTCCTTACGCTTATGCAAATCTAAATCAAGTAAATAGGCCTTTTGAGGATGCAGACCAAGTATTAAGTGAGAAAATGTCTTCCTATTGGGTCAATTTTGCCAAAACAGGGAATCCAAATGGTTCAGGTTTACCTACATGGCCTAGCTTTTCAAATAAAGACCAAAAAGTGCAAATCTTAGATAAAGTCATTCAAACCAAGGAATTACCTAGTCGAAAAGCCTTAGAATTATTGGAAAGTTTTTATTAAACCCATTCACCTAACACTTAAAATAGTCAAAACCCTATTTTGAAGTTTGATGGTTCCTGTGTCTACATTCCAACGAACATCAATATTTTCACCCGCTCCTACAGTGGCAATGGCCTCTAGATTTATTTCGCCCAAATTGTATTTGCTCACCCTCTTTCGACTTGAAAAGGGGATCATGGTGCCATTTTGGTAGAGGCTAAAATTTGCAATCGCACTACTGATTCCAGCGGTGAAAATTTCCCCATAAACAATAGCCGAATCAAATCCTGTGACTAGGCTAGCGTTCAATCCATCATATCCTATGTTTCCGGTAATTTTGGAATTACCTGTGTTTGAAATTGCACCTACTTTTGAATAAATAGCAAAATTATTTAAGGCTCCAAAATCATTAATACACCCAATCGAGCGGGTAACGGTTGAACTAAGTATATCGATTGCCCCAAGTTTACTAAATAAACTTCCGTCAACGGCCGAATTGCTACCTAATGCAATTGCGCCATTATTGCTTATTAAAAATCCTTTCATAATGGTATTAGCCCCCAAAGCGATGGCTCCCTCCACTATCCAATAAACATGGCAAGCAGATGCTCCATTTCTTAGTACAAGTTCAAAACTAGCGCCCGTACTAAAAGCTGCTCCAAAATTGAAAACAAATTCTGCATTTGGATTTCCCCCTCCATCTAAGATTAAAATCCCGGCTGTTGTGACAGCTGCCGCATTCGAATAAACCCCGGGTCCAAGTACCTCTCCACCATTACTACCTGACCCATACAAAACCCCATGCCCAGAAATTGTTAATGGTTTAGTCATTAAAAAAATGTAAGCCCTTGTTAAATCAACCGATGCCTGTCCAGTTATATTCGCAGCCTCTAAGGTATATTGGCTATTAAAACTGACTACATATTTTCCAGCAATAGCCGTTATGGTCATTCCATTGACAGGTACATCCGTGGTGGAACTGGTTGAAATTTCAGTTCCTGTGGTGATGGATTGATATCCACTTGCGTTGGAGTTAGCCAAGACAAAAGCCGTCGTGGCAATGGCATTTGAATTATTTCCAAGATCTTGCGTAATCGCAATCGTACCACTAGGCAATGTAGGTGTCCCAGTAAAAACAGGAGAAATCCGATCGGCCTTAGCATCAACATTGACCTGGGATGCAATCCAAGCCGTCGCTTTTTTCACAAAGGCCGTGGTGGCCAATTTACTTGAACTATCAGCCAGTGATTGTGTCACCCCAACAGTTCCAGTAGGCAAAACTGGAAATCCGGTAAACGTGGGTGAATTTTTATCTGCCTTAGTATCCACCGTTGCCTGAGAAACTATTCCTGATGTAGCCTGATACACAAAGGCGGTTGTAGCTAATTTCGTGGAACTATCTGTTGGCATTTGCGTCACCCCAACAGTTCCTGTAGGCAAAACGGGTATTCCTGTAAATGTAGGCGAATTTTTATCCGCTTTCCCGTCCACGGTAGCTTGTAAAGCAATGCCTGATGTAGCCTTTTGGACAAAGGCTGTCGTTGCTAATTTAGTCGAATTATCCGTGACAGATTGTGTCACTCCCATTGTCCCTGTAGGCAAAATGGGTATTCCTGTAAATGTAGGCGAATTTTTATCCGCTTTCCCGTCCAAAGTCACTTGTAAAGC
The DNA here is from genome assembly GCA_945906795.1 of Spirosoma fluviale. Classification (GTDB taxonomy): domain Bacteria; phylum Bacteroidota; class Bacteroidia; order Cytophagales; family Spirosomataceae; genus Aquirufa; species Aquirufa fluvialis_F. The sequence continues at coordinate 10,426 of CAMDRO010000009.1, read as the reverse complement.
AATCCCCAACGTGGCTTTATCTATATAATCTTTGACGGCTTTCACGGAAGGATATTTAACATAAGAACCAGCATCCGATTGAATATTAATGGATTTATTGCCTAAATCTTCTTTGTTGCGCAAGCCAGGAACGGTGGGGTTGGTAGCGGTTCCGGATAGGTCGCCGGCCAACTGCAATTTGCCGGTGGCCAAGGTGGTTGCGTCAGGTACCCCGCTACCTACAGCCGCTAAAATGGAATTATCGACGTATGATTTGGTCGCCCTTTGAGTGGGGTATAATTGGCTAGAGGGGTTAGAGGCACCCAAATCGATTGCATTCGACTTACTTGATAATTTCTCAGTGGATTGATCTATTAAATCAACCGATGATTTTATGTTTGAAATTTTAGTATTTACTTCCCCTATTTGGCCTAAAACAATTGAATGGTTCGTATTGATGCGATTACTTTGTTGGTCTAATCGACCATCATGATCCAAAATTTTTGTACCCCAAGCATCGACCTGCGTTCCCATCGCATCAAATTGGCCAGCATGATCATCTAGAATAGATCCAATATTTATCAAAGTTTGATTAATCACCTGATCATTGGCGACATTCGCCTTCTGATTTTGATCAATCAACATAGAGTTTTGGGCTACATTTTGCTTAATTAATTCCAAATCCTTGGGAATCAAATACCCCAAATCATTTGTAAAATAAGATACTTTTGTGGGAGAATCGCGCACATTTTTAAAATCCACCGCATCAGCATAAAGCGCATAGGGAGTATAAAGCAAGGGCTGAGAATTGACCAATGTATAAGTAAGGCACTGATCGAAACTGATGTAAACCACTAAGTTCTTTGGGTTTTCATCCCATTTCAATTGACCAAAAGTTGGATAAATTCCCGTACTAGAAGAGACCAAGCCACTATTTCCTGTCCCAATCATTAAATTAATTAACCCGAAATCATCTGTCACTGTTTTTTGGCTTTCCGTATATTCCACAAGTCCCTTTGAATTAACAAAGGAAAATTTTAGACATATATTGGCTTTAGCTAATGGTTGGCCAGCCATATTAGCCCCAGGAACTTCAATGGGATTTGGATCCAAGATTACAGCTTGATAATTGATTGCCTTGTTTTGGGCCAACAAGCTTATGCTCAAGAAGAAGAAAAAACAGGCAAAAAGTAAATAGGCTAGTTTCATGATGATGAGGTTAGGTAAAATTTATTTTCCAATTTTCAATCCGAAAGAAAAATTTACTGCAGAAAAATTTAGGTTCTCCTGGCCTTCAACCCATTTATGGTAGGATTGAGATTGTTGGGCTTGTACAAAAAGAGAAAGTCCATTGGCCAAATTCTTAGTCAACGTCGCTGAATAGCCTAGAAAAATCATTACACGATTAAACTCGGGCTCATCCATTAAATCAACAAATTGGTTGTTAAGCTGTTGGGTCCCCTGAACAATTTTCTGAAGAGAAATGTTCGCTTTGATGGACAAATAAAAACCATTCAGCACATGAGAATAAGGGCCTGCGCCGGCAAGAATTCCTAGGTAATTAGTCTGGTAGTTGACCGGTATTTTTTGAATATCCCCCACTGAATTATACTGATTGAAATTGAGCCCTAATTCATAGGTCACATGAGTCAAAAGCTTCGTTAATAATTCGTGATTTAGAAAGTAAACAGCCCTTTCCGTCGTTTGACCAATAAAAGAGGAGGTGTCTATCACCGCGCTTTCCTTTGAAATAAAAATGGAATTGCCTGAACCTTGCTTTAGAAATGTGATGGGCGCGCCCTTCGAATCAAAAAACTTGTACCGAGTCACACTATTGCCTAATCCTAATTTCCAACCATCTTGAGAGAAGGCTGTTGGGCTATATAAAAAGAGTAAAAATAAAGACTGACAAACAAATTTAGGGGGAATTGTACTGCATAGCCTTTGGAAAAAGGCTCGCTTTTTTAGGTGATTTTTCATCTAATAGTATTAGTGGTTAACAGATTATTAAAAAATCCAATTTTAAAAATTAAATTTTAAAACAAAATGGTTTTAAAACGGCTAGAAAATAATCTAACCCGATTTTTCTAAAGGTAATGTAATTATTCAATTATGCAACAACATCAGAAATGATGTATCTTTTTATTTACAGTAAAAAATTTCTGAAAATAAAATCAGAGCTAAAGAATGAAGCCTATGAAAAATAGCAATTTGGTTTATCTATTTTAAAATAGATGAATTTGCTCCAAATGACACCATATTATAAGAAGTAAGGAAAAGATGGATGCATCAATTTTAAGAAGTGCTTTGATTGGGAGCCAAAGTATCAAATTGATTTTCCTTTCCCAAATGCATTGTGACAAAAATGGAAAGGGCGAAATAAGCCACAATTATTTTGCTAGATTGGGCAAAAAAATGGTCCAAGCCAAACCAATCACCAACAAATAAAAGGATTGATATTCCGTAACAAGCTTTTACTATTTCCCAGAAAATAGAGGACCGGTTTCCATCCATAAAATCGGTCAAGGCATATATGTAAATTAAGATAAAACCCCCATAAATAAATAAATCAGGTGTCCCAATCACCGCAATGTTTTTAAGTAAATAAGCTGTCACTAAAAAAATAATCGCGATTTGAACCCAGACCCAATAAATGAAAGAAGATGACCTTTTAATGTGGTATTTTTCAAAATTATACACATCGTCAATTTTAGTTACGGGATGCATTTTTTCTACATCAGCAGGTCGCCAGCCGGTTGGCTTAGTCCAAACAAAAACTTTATTTTTCCAATTAGAAGTGCGCCAAGTATCTTGAATCAAGAGCCATAAGTGAATAAAATTTATTTTAATAGGATTCCACGTTCGCATAGGCCTAGTTATACCATAAATAGGAATGACATCGGCTCTTTCTTCTTGGAATGTACCAAAAAGCTTATCCCAAATGATGAATATTTGGGACATATTTTTGTCTAAATATTCAGGGTTAAAGGCATGATGAACACGGTGATGCGAAGGGGTAACAATCAAATGCTCCAGAAATCCCATGCGATTTATGTACCTAGTATGATACCAGAATTGGGCGAAAAACTGAATTGGAGTGACCGTCGCGATGACCATAGGCGAGATCCCCAAAAGAGCTGCTGGCAACATGAACAGTGAGAAGACTTTGACAAATGAAGAAATAGGCTGACGCACGGCACAAGCTAAATCAAATTCCTCGCTACTATGGTGCACAATATGGCTATTCCAGAAAAAATTATTCGCATGTTCAATCCGATGTATCCAATAATGTGAAAAATCTAAAACAACAAAGGCGATAATATACGTGGGCCATGTTGACTCTATGTGTGTCAAAGCCACACGGTCTGCAATCCACTGGTAACTTAGGATAGTAAAACTTAAACCCAATACATTTTTGGTCACCATGGTAATAGAAGAAGTTAGGCTACTTGCTGTATCAAGCAGATTCATTTTTTCACCTTTAAAATAACGACCATACAATTTTTCCAAGACAATAAATACCAAGAAAATCGGTATAATGATCAATAAAATTTTACCATATTTCTCCATGAGATTAAGTTAAAAATTTGTACAATTAATCATTTTTAGAGGACGTTCATTGTGTTAATGAATGCTTTTGATAATGAATATTGTAAATTCTACGGGTTTGTTTTAAAAATAGGTTAAAACCAAAAATAATAATAAAATTTAAGAGTCCAATATTTAAACGAATTCAACATACCATGTATAAAATTGTCCATTTATTATTTTGCACGTTCAAGTAATACATGCAATTTTTTGTTTTAGCACTTGATTAGGGGTTAAAAAGTTAAATTTAAAAACTCGATCGACGCCAACAAATCCATGAACATTTCATATGAAGTAAATGTTTCATAATCATTAAAAACTTAATTCATTGCAGAGAAATAAAAGAATATTTATATTTGAACAAATTGAAATAAAAAAAGTTTTGAGATTTTTGGACTTTGCGCTAAACCTATCATTCTATGATAAAGAATCTATTCCTAGTCATCCCTTTGACGATATTACTCAGCTTTCAAGCACATGCAGAAGATTATAAAGCTTCCATGTTTGGCATAAAATCCAATGGCACAACCTTAAACACTAATTCCATTCAAAAAGCCATCGATTTCATCCATGAAAAAGGGGGTGGACGACTGGTGTTTTATGTCGGCAGGTATTTGACCGGAACGATCCAACTCAAATCCAATGTCACCATTCACTTAGAGGAAGGAGCCACCTTGCTCGGGTCCACTAATATTTATGATTATAACATAGAAGGTCCCCGTTTTTCGTCCTTAATTACAGCCTACCAAGCGGATAATATTGGATTAACTGGCAAAGGGGTGATCGATGGCCAAGGCCGAGATTTAGCCTATGCACTCTTAGATCAAGTCCAAAAAGGAGTGCTAAAAGATGAACTGGCCAATGACCGTCCCGCTCTTCGTCGGCCTAAAGGCATTTATTTCCGCGAATGTAAAAACGTGGAAATTTCAGGGATTATGGTTAAAAATGCGGCGGAATGGGTGGTGGTTTGCGACCAATGTCAAAACTTGAAAATTGACAAAATCACGGTCGACAGCAAGGCTTTTTGGAATAATGATGGAATCGACATCGTAGATTGTAAGGATGTCGTTATTAGCAATTCGTTTATTGACGCCAGCGATGACGCCATTTGTTTTAAGTCGCATGACCCTACCAAACTTTGTGAAAATGTAGTGGTGCGAAATAATATCGCTAGGTCGAGTGCCAATGGGATAAAATTTGGAACAGTGACCTCTGGGGGCTATAAGAATTTTAAGATTGTCAACAATAAAATATATGATACTTTTCGGTCCGCGATTACCATCGCCACGCCCGATGGAGGGGTGATTGACAACATTTTTGTCGATAGTTTATATGCTTATAACACAGGAAACTCTATTTACTTGAGAATAGGTGCTCGTTGGAACAAAGGCCGAACAGGTTCCATGAACAACATCACCATTCAAAACATGTATTGCGAAATCCCGAACTCCAAGCCAGATGCCGGTCGGGAATACGAGGGACCCATCGAAGATCTTCCACGCAATATTTCACCTGCCAGCATCGTAGGTTTGCCTGGACAATATATTTCAAACGTAACCCTTCGCAACATTCAAATTGTTGTTCCTGGAAATAGCAACCCCACTTATGCATACAGAGGAATCAAGCCCGCTGACTTAGATAGTATTCCGGAAATGCCGGCTGCCTATCCTGAATATTCACAATTCAAAGAACTTCCTGCTTGGGGATTTTATGTCCGGCATGTTAAAAACTTGAACATTGAAAATGTGACCCTAACCGCTCAAGGAAAAGAATACCGACCTGCTATTGTCCTAGACGACGTGCAAGGAGCGCAATTTTCCGGAATGAAGTACATCGAACCAGAAAGCACTAAGAAAAAACAAGTACATGTCTACAAGTCTTCCGAAGTATTGCTCAAAAAATAACCGAAACATCACATGACCTATATCAATAAAATTACGCTATTCTTTTTCTTGCTGTTGGGCTTTCAGCTTTCGGCCAAAGATTACATAGCCACGGAGTTTGGTGTCAAAAATGACGGCATCACCCTCAATTCTTGTTCCATCCAAAAAGCCATCGATTTCATCCATGAACATGGGGGTGGCCGACTCGTATTTGAATCAGGAAATTATGTTACAGGTAGTATATATTTGAAGTCGAATGTGACGCTCCAACTAGATTACGGGGCAACAATTTTGGGATCGACCAATCCATTTGATTACGTGAAGGATAAAAAAATCGGTTGGATGTCTATGATTTTTGCTGTAAACCAAGAAAATATTGGGATTACAGGGAAAGGAATAATCAACGGCCGTGGATTTATCACGGCAAACAACATGGTCAATTATATTCATCGGGGCGTTTACGCAGATCCGTTGAAATACGACCGGCCTAATGAAACCAATCGTCCACAGAATATTTATTTCCGCGAATGCACCAACATCAAAATCACGGATATCACGTTGAAAGATCCCGCCAGTTGGAACCAAACTTATGACCAATGCAAAAACCTGTATGTGGACCATATTACCGTAGATAGCAAATCGTATTGGAATAATGACGGAATCGATGTGGTGGACTGCGATGGGGTGGTAATCAAAAATTCCTATTTTGACGCAGCGGATGATGTGCTTTGTTTCAAATCTCATTCGGCCCAACATATATGCCAAAACGTGGTGGTGGATAATTGTGTCGGTCGGTCGAGTGCCAACGGGCTGAAATTTGGTACCGTATCGAGGGGAGGATTTAAAAATTTTAAAGTCACCAACTTGACCATTTTTGATACTTTTCGTTCAGCCATTACTTTCGCTGCGGTCGATGGGGGTGAAATTGAAAATATTGTGATTGACGGTGTGCGTTCCATTAATACTGGAAATGTGATTTACTTGAGGATTGGTGATCGCTGGAGCAATGGCAAGAAACCCTACATGAAAAATATCAGCATCTCAAATGTTTACGCAGAAGTACCTTTGGGCAAACCGGATGTCGGTTATAATTTTGAAGGACCTATTGAAGACTTGCCGCGCAACATCTCCCCAGCCAGTATTGTAGGTTTGCTTGAAAATAAAATCCAAAACGTAACGCTTAAAAATATTCAAATTGTATATCCTGGAAATGGAAATCCGATGTATGCCAAAAGGGGCTTGACTCCAGAGGAACTTGACGGAATTCCTGAAATGCGGGATGCCTATCCCGAGTTCTCCCAATTCAAGGAACTTCCCGCTTGGGGTTTTTATGTCCGGCATGCAGAAGGAATTACCTTTGAAAATGTCACGTTTACGGCCCTTAAAAAAGATTATAGGCCTAGTGTGGTTCTAGACGATGTCAAGAATGCTACTTTCTCAGGCTTGCAGGTGAATGAACCTGAAAGCAAAGGGAAGCAACAGGTTTTTCCCTATAAGTCCAGTAATTTGATCATTAAATAAAAGGATGGTTTTCAGCAGTATTATTCCTGTTGGTTGTCAAATTGTAATAGATAAAATACAAATTCAAAGGCTTCATTTATGACTATTTTTATCATAAAAGAGCACATTAAATCAAAACAAGATGAAGAAATTGCTCTTAAAAACATTTTTATTGCTGCTACTTAGTCAAATCCATTTGCTGGCAAAAGACTACAATGCATCGTTGTTTGGCATAAAATCAGATGGGGTAACTTTAAATACACCATCCATTCAAAAAGCCATTGACTTCATCAGTGAAAAAGGCGGTGGTAAACTTAAATTTTATGTAGGCCGATATTTAACGGGTACGGTCCAATTGAAATCAAATGTAATCATTGAACTAAACGAGGGAGCCGTGTTGGTTGGCACCACGTCAATTTATGATTACAGTGGCGTAAATGGAACGAAAGCCTTACTTATCGCCGAAGGCCAAAAAAACATCGGAGTTTTGGGAAAGGGTGTAATCGAAGGACAGGGGCCGGCCGTGCTAGAGCAAATCGAAAAGCAAATTCAAAAGGGATATTTGAAAGAAACGATTTTACAAGCAAGTCCTGCTTTGATTGCTATGAATAATTGCACTGGCATCAACATGGAAGGCTTTAATTTGCAAAATGCTTGTGGAAATTTTATTTCATTTTCCGCATGCAAGCAAGTCAGCATCAAAGGCCTTAGCATTAGAAAGCCTGCTGTAAAAGAAGCTAAAGGATTCATTTTCGCCCAAATTGTTGGGCTTAACATGGAAAATATATTCGTTGAAACCGCGGAGCCAGAAATACAATCAGATGGGATGTCGAAAAATATTACCCTTGTCAATTGTAAAAATGCGTCTGGCAAGAATTTGATGATGAAAAACTGATATAGATTTAATTTCCCTCGAAAGCCAACTATTTTTTCCGAAATCCTGAGCTCTATTTGAGAGCTTTTATCCAAGATGGATTAAGGGTTTTAAAGTAGAATACTTGTCTAAAAAACGTAAAAAATTTAGAAAGAATTGTAAATTATTCGATCTGAAAAGCTCAAAAAAATATGGATCTAAGACCCCCATTTCAAGCTTTACTAACTTTTAAAAAGTTAGTAAAGCTATGCTTTTTTGACCATTTAAGCATCATAAAAACTGATAATCAAGATCAATAAACTGATGAAAAACCTAAGCGCCAAATTATGAGTTAATTCTTAGGTTTAATTTGTCAAAACTTTATATTAATGATATATAAACAAAATTGTTTTCAATAATGCGTTTTTCATAAATGGTCTTACATTAATTTTGAAGAAAAATATATTGATTTTTACATACACGGAATTCCAAGATTTTGTCCTGAGAAATCTTGCCTATAAATTCTTTCAAATGTAGAATCTTAGAGATGAAACAAACAGATTCCCAGATTTAGTTTGACTTAAATTCAGAATTTAGTTCAAAAAAAATTACACCAGTTACCTGACAATAAATAGACGAATTTGTTCGGCCCAATTATTATAAGCGATGGCCGAGGGATGTAAACCATCCTTAGCAACCCAAGCGGGATTTGCTTTAGCCTCTCTACCTAAAACAGTGATGTCCAAGTACTGACATTTGAAGTTATTAGCCAGCTTTTTATTTAACACATTGAAGAGATCTATTTCTTTTTTAATTTTAGTTGTGTCGAGTTTTTTGCCTTCTGGGCTTAAGCTATAATCTGGAATAGACAGGACTAACACATGTTGGCTTTCCCCCCGAGTCAACTGAATGGCCTTGTTCAAAATCGATTTAAAATTCTTACTATATACACTCGTGTCAATTCCTTGAAACTGATCATTGACACCGATCAACACCGTCACAAAATCATAATTGGCCAGATTTTGCTGACTGATCGATTTATCAAGCTCAGCTGAAGTCCAACCCGTCGTTGCTATGTAAGTTAGTTGGGCCGTTTTAATCTTTCTCAATTTCAAAAGTTCTAGCGTCTGCGCCGGAAAACGTTCTGATGAATTTACGCCCTGACCTATCGTATAAGAATCTCCTAAGGCCAACCATGAAATAGAGGTGGAATCGTCCTTAGAAATCATTTCATTCCCAGCGGGTTTCTGACACGAAAGTAAAGTAAGACAAATAAACAGAACCGCAAATCTACGCATGATTGAAAAACGATTGAAAATATAGATTGTTTTATTTCAATGAGTTAACCTCCGAAATTAATTTAATGTTAAAACTAAATTAAGATTTAGCCAATAATGAACCCAAAATACTCTCTTTTTTTCACAAACAAGCACCTATTAATTAATAATTACACAACATGTTGAAGATCTAATTAAAATAATTTTGTGAAAATTTTAACATAATAATCAATGACAATGACAAAAAACCTACGTAGTAAAATCCTGAACTTTTTAAGCCTAACCATGTTTTTTGGGCTTTTCATGATGGTATCAAATCAATCATTTGGCCAAGGTACAGACGCGACCATTTATGGTAAAATTAGTGACGAAAAAGGGGAAGCTATTCCCGGAGTCACAGTAAGAATTAAAAATGAGTCTACTGGATTTCAGTCGGGGACCATTTCTAATGTGAACGGAGAATATCAATTGCAACAATTACCCTTAGGTAAACCCTATTCGGTAAGCTTTTCTTTTGTTGGTTATCAGACCTTGAAATTTTCAGATTATGTTGTAAATCAAGGAGACAAGGTACGAATTGACGGAAAGTTGGTTCCTAGCAACACTCAATTATCCGAGGTGGTAGTGAGTGCAAATTCATTTGTCAACAAAGAAACAGCGCGTGCCGGTGCGGCGATTGCCGTAACATCCTTACAGATGAAGCAATTGCCCATGGAAGGAAGAAACTTTACAGCACTTACCGCGCTTTCCCCACTTCAAGGTAAGAACGGAAGTTTTGGAGGACAGCGTATATCTTCGACCAACGTGACCATGGATGGAGTAAATGCAAGGAACATGTACACGAATGGAGCTGTAGGAAATGGCCCATATACCATCTCACAAGAGGCTATTCGAGAGTATCAAGTGTCGACCAATAACTATGACGTCACTCAAGGTAGAATGGGAGGAGGGTCCCTAAACGCTGTGACAAAAAATGGTACCAATACTATGGAAGGAAGTGCATTCTTTTTCCAACGCGCAAGTAGTGCTTTTGTCTTTGGCAATAAACTTTTTCCAATGAATAGTGAGTACAATGCTAATGGAACTCCAAGAACAACCAATATTGATCAAAAACAATTAGGATTTTCACTAGGAGGAGCAATAATTAAAGATAAGCTTCATTATTTTATTGCCTATGATCGCCAGACCGAAACCATTCCACTTCAAATTGCACCTGTATTTGACCCAACGCAAGAAGCAAGATTTGGAATTACGAAGGCAAATTTAGACCAATTAATTTCCATCGCCCGTGAAAAATATGGGATGAAAAACACGAGTCAATATGGTGATTTTTCGCGCGAAACGGA
>CAMDRO010000008.1 GCA_945906795.1 Spirosoma fluviale | reverse complement strand
GAAATTATTCCTTCGGATCCTGTTCAACCAGCTAGTTCAGTTTGGGCTAATGTGGCCAACATGCAAATCAATAACAGCGGGGTGGAATTAGATTTAGATTATAAATTAACCACTGCTGGAGGTTGGAAATACAATGTGGGCGGAAACTTAACCTTAATCAAAAATGAAGTCGTTAACTCTCCTTACACAGTGATTCAATCAGGAGGAGCTTCAGGTTCAGGTTTGACTTCTGCGACGATTAATGGCTATGTGAATGGTCAACCGATTGGAACCTTTTTCTTGAAAGATTTTACAGGGGTAGATGCAAAAGGGGTTAGTACTTATCGGGATACCGACGGGGACGGAATCGTATCTGATAAGGACCGTATTTCAGCAGGTTCAGCATTGCCAAGCACACAGTATAACTTCTTTGGAAACGTATCCTATAAAGGTTTTGATTTGTCATTGCAGTTTAATGGAGTGTCAGGAAATATGATTTATGACAATACGGCAAACAACGCATTTTATAAGTTGAAAATTTCAAAAAATAATAACGTAATACCCGCAGCTTATGCGTTGGCCAACGAGTCAACGAGTAACGCCGCGCCAGTATCTACGCGTTATTTGAAAGATGGTGCTTTTGTTCGTCTGAATAATACCACCTTAGGCTACAGTTTTGACACTCAAAAAATGGGGATCAATAAATGGATCTCTACTGCGCGTTTATCAGTGACTGGACAAAATTTATGGATCGCAACAGCTTATGATGGCTATGATCCTGAGGTAAATAAAAATGCTTCTGATGCGGGAATTTCCTCTTATGGCATTGACTATTTAAGTTATCCAAAAGCCAAAACAATTATTTTTGGTTTAAATCTTACATTTTAATTAGTAGATAGAAAAATAATGAAAAAGATAAAAAAAGTTTCTCTACTCGTTTTTGGAATGTTGGCGCTTTACAGCTGTACCAATTTGAACGAGATTGTTTTAGACGAATATAATGCAGCAGGCTTGACAGATAAGCAAGCCGCTGAGGGAGCTATAGTTCCTGTGTATGCATTTTTGCCAAACTTGTATCGCCATACGATACATTTTGCATTGAACGAAATATCGACGGATGAGGCTATTTTACCTTATCGTGGTGGTACGGATTGGGGTGATAATGGAATTTATTTATCCCTGCATAGGCATGAAACAATGAGTACGGATCCCAACGTTCGTGATGAGTGGGTTCATATTTTAACGGGTATATCAAGATCGGTAACAGCGATTAATGCTTTGCAAATTTCAAAAGATCCTGCAGCTAAATTATATTTAGCGGAGGCAAGAGGTATGCGCGCATTTTATAACATGCTGATGCTGGATGCCTTTGGAGTGGCCTTTTCTAAGGAAGATTTGGGAGATGTTTCTACCATTTTACGTGGAGATAAAGCAGTGGAATACATCAAATCAGAATTATTGGCCGTAGAACCAGTATTAGAAACAGGCGTAGGTCCAGGTCGATTGACCAAGGCAGGTGCTTGGGGCATTTTAGCTCGTTTATATCTAAATGCAGCAGCATATCGAGATATTTACGCCGCTCAATATACCTTTAAGCCAGAAGATATGGACAAGGTAATTGAGTATTCAGATAAGATCATTAACTCGGGCCAATACAGTTTGTCTCCTGATTATTGGGCTATTTTTGGTAATGCGAATCATGATAATAAGGAGTTGATTTTTGCGATCGATCAGCGTGCTGAATTGAATGGCCATAATCGTATGTCTTATTTCTCTTTAGCGAATGACCAGCGTCCTTTGCCTGCATATCCAGGAGCTAATGGAACAGATGGTCCAGGGATTACTTCTGATTTTTATCAATCATGGGTATCCACGTACGGTTCTGTTGACCCTGCGGCTGGCGACCCTCGTTTCTATAAGCAGAACATCAAACCTACTGACGAGTGTGTCGCGGAGGCTCAATATAATATAGATCGTGGAATTTTAAGAGGCCAACAATATGGATTGCAATTTGCAGGGGGTGCATTTTTAAAATGCCCCGATGGAAAATATAAGGTAGGCAAGATTTACAATACGAGAAAGGCTGCACCTTATCCACCGGTTATACATACTGAAAAAATTGATTTTACGCCTAGTGGAAGCGATTACAGTACCGGGTTTCGCGTAGAGAAATATGAGTTCAGTAAAAAATCACAATCAGGTCGTAATTTTGGCGAAGCGGATATTTCGATTGTTCGTTTAGCAGATGTTTATTTAATGCGTGCAGAGGCAAAATTACGTAAGTCAAATGATGTGGCTGGAGCTCTAGCGGATGTCAACAAAGTTAGAACGTCTAGAACGGCTAACATGCCGGCTGGATCTGCTTTGTCAACCATCAATTTAGACTTGTTATTGCGCGAGCGTGGGTTTGAGTTGTATTGGGAAATGCACCGCAGAACGGATTTAATTCGTTTTAATAAATATGAAAGCGGTTGGACTGAAATGTCAAGCACAAATAAAAACAAGCGAATCTTCCCAATCCCACAAACGGCGATTGACGGAGCGTCAAATTTACCTGGATATTTAAAGCAAAATCCTGGGTATTAATTAAGGGTTTAATAATAAAAAAGCTGGCAAGGATTTCTTTGCCAGCTTTTCTTTTTTATAGCCAATTGACATTTCATTTTAGCAGGCGGGCTTTTTTTTATAAATAGTCTGTAAAAATCAAGAATCTGATTAAATTTGTTTTTTATCTAAATAAAATTTTATGTTTAATCGAAGAGAAGCAGTTTCCCGAATAGCCATGATGGTCGGTGGCGCATTTACCGCACCTACTTTATTTGCGATGGATGTGAAGGAAAGTGGGAAATTTTTGAATGTAGATTTGTTCTCATTAACAGATGCTCAAAGACAAGTAGTTGCTGCCGTGGCAGAACACATTATCCCGAAAACAAATACAGCTGGTGCAATCGACGCGGGCGTTCCGGCATTTATTGAATTGATGTTGAAGGACTGTTACAAAGTTCCCGAACATGCCAGTTTCCTTAAGGGCGTGAACGATTTAATTAAGGCTAAATTTTTGTCTCAAAATCAGGATGGCCAAGTGGCTGTTTTGACGCTTTTGGAATCTAATACAAAAGATTTAATGCGCAATTACCAACAACGTAGAATGAAGGTGGGCGACAATGTAGACAAGGAAACGTTGGAAGGTGCGAATGGCGTTCCATTTTGGCGCTTGATCAAGGAATTGACTCTATTAGGGTATTATACTTCAGAAAAAGGGATAGAGGCTTCGTTTGTATATCAACCGATACCCGGGAAATTTGAGGCAACCAAATTATTGCCTGGTCAAAAATCATTTCAATATTAATTTTTAGCATAAGATGAATATAAATATAGATGCCATAAAGGGTCAAACTTTCGATGCAATTGTCGTTGGCTCAGGAATTTCAGGCGGTTGGGCCGCCAAAGAATTAACAGAAAAGGGATTGAAGGTAGCCGTTATTGAGCGTGGTCGTGAGATTAAGCACATTGAAGGATATGAGACGGCGATGAAACATCCTTGGGAATTTGAACATCGGGGCAGGCCAACTAACATGGCTGCGGAAGAATATTGGGCCGGAATGCGAACGGGATATACGCCTAATGAAGAGCATCGTTATTTGTTTGAGAATGATAAACAAAACCCTTACATCGAGAAAAAAGGTGGATTTGATTGGACAAGAGCTTATCATACGGGAGGGAAATCACTTTTATGGGGCCGTCATTCCTATCGTTGGAATAAACAAGATTTTGAAGCCAATGCAAAAGATGGCATAGGTACTGACTGGCCTATTCGATATGAGGATATGGCTCCTTGGTATTCTTATGTAGAGAAATTTGCTGGAATTTCAGGACAAGCGGAAGGTTTGGATGTATTACCCGATGGGGAATTCCAACCAGCGATGGCTATTACTGCGCCTGAGATGCATTTTAAAAATGAAGTAAGTAAAAAATTAGGCCGACCGGTTACGTTGGGTCGTGTCGCGCATTTAACAAATCCTGAAAAAGTGCACACGGATTTAGGACGTAGTTCATGTAATTACAGAAATAAATGTATGCGTGGCTGTCCTTATGGGGCATATTTCAGTTCCTTGTCGGCGACCTTACCAGCAGCGATGCGCACCAAACGTTTGACGATGGTCCACAATTCGATTGTCTCTGAAATTATCTATGATGAGGCAAGCCAAAAAGCCAAAGGGGTACGTGTGATTGATCAAAATACCATGGAGGTAAGGGAGTATTTCGCAAAAATTATTTTTGTTAATGCAGGCGCTATCGGCTCTACCTCTATTTTAATGAATTCAAAATCAAGCCGTTATCAAAATGGCTTAGGAAATGATAGTGATCAATTGGGCCGAAACATCATGGACCATCATTTAGGTGTGGGCGCTTCAGCGACCGTGGAAGGATTTATGGATGATTATATGTTTGGTAACAGACCGAATAGCCTTTACATTCCACGTTTCCGGAATTGGGGAAATGACAAGCGGGATTATATTCGTGGTTTTGGTTATCAAGGTGGCGCAAGCCGTGATGGTTGGGGACGTGGAACGGGCATGGACGGATTTGGGGCAACTTTCAAAGAAAGTTTAACACAACCGGGCCAATGGAATGTAGGTTTTGGAGGATTTGGTGAAATTTTACCTGATCCAAATAATCGTTTTCAACTGAGTAAAACCGTGAAAGATAAATGGGGTCTTCCTGTATTGGAATTTGAAACTTCTTTTGGATCCAACGAACTAAAAATGAGGGAAGATATGATGCATGATGCAGCTGAAATGTTAGAGGCGGCAGGATTTAAAAATATCAATGCCTACAATAAATCGGATACACATATTGGTTTAGGTATTCATGAAATGGGTACGGCACGTATGGGTACCTCCGTTAAAAACTCCATTGTGAACAAACACAATCAAGTGCATGAGGTTAAAAACGTGTTTATGACAGATGGAGCTGCGATGGCTTCGGCTTCTTGTGTAAATCCGTCCTTGACCTATATGGCTATGACCGCACGTGCGGCTGATTTTGCGGTAAGCGAATTAAAGAAGAAAAATCTATAGGTTTCAAACGGCTAATTTTTAGTCTACAATTAAGTCATTTATCAATACAAAAGGCCGAAGAAATTTTTCTTCGGCCTTTTTTTCAGTTCAAATTTTATTGAAAAGATTCGTTAAAATTCTACGCTGATCACTTTATTTCAGCGATGGATTTGCGCATTATTCGAGTCCAAATCTCATACCCTTTTTCATTAAAATGAAGTTTATCCTCGATGTGTAATTGGGGCTGGTACTTTCCATCAGCACCTAAAAGAGCACTCGCCGTTTCCACAAAATACATGTTCGTTTTGGTGGAGCTATAATTTTTGATCAGCTCATTGGTCTCCTGAATTTTATCCCAAACAGCCCAACGGCGTTCATTGGGGGAAATAGCAATGTAATAAATAGGCGAATTTGGAAATTTTGAACGAAGTAATTTTACGACATATTTATAGGTTTCAAGAATTTGGAGTGGGCTTTTATCTTGGCTACTGACAGATAAATCATTAGATCCTGAGTACATATAAATCGCCTTTAAGGAATGATTAAAAGCGATCCTAGGAATGTAATAAGCCATTTCGCTGATGTTTGATCCCCCAAATCCATGGTGAATAATTTCAGCTGGGGCCAAGTCTTTTTTAATGGTTTTCCATAATCGGATGAAAGAGCTGCCCGTAAATAATATCGCATTGGATGAGTAATTCGTTTTTGAATCTTCCAATTCATGTGCTTTTATCTCTTTTTCAAATCGAGTGATATTTGGCGTTGTTTTAGTTCGATTGATGAGGGCATATAGCCATTCGCCAACTTCCTGTAGCGAGGCAATTATGGCGGGCTTATTGTTATCTAAGGTGTGACCTAAATTTTCAGATAACTTGACGCCCGTAGGTACCCCCTGGTTTAAGGCTCTTTCAAAAATAATTTGGCTCCCATATTTAAAATTATGGTAGGCAAAAGAGGAATCAAAAGGAACTGTTTTATCGGCCGTGCCATGCACATTAAATACGGGAAGATCTCCACTATTAAGCCAATTAATATTGACCATTGCCCCCCAGAAATTGACCACTCCATGTATTTTAGACGAAAACCCTTCGTTGCCCGAAGTCCCTTCCATGCTGCCATTTTTTGCCAAATCGATGTAAGCGGGAACCTCTTTTTGGTCCAAATAGGCCAAATGCAATGCGGTCATCGCACCGGCAGATCCTCCCGCAATGTAAATTTTACTTGTATCGATGCCATAGTTTTCCGCATTTTTTCTAAAAAAACGAATCGCTGCTTTTGCATCTTGAACCGCGCGAATCATGGCCTCAAAATAGGACACATCTGATTTAGGCTCTGCAATTCCCAATCGGTAATTAATAGACCCCACCACAAAACCTCTTTGACTTAAGTTTTCCGAAACGACTCTAGAATAGCCAGTTCGTTTATCGCCATTCACAAAACCGCCCCCATGGACAAAAACGACTAATGGACGTTTTTTCAGTGTATCATTTTTAGGAGAGTAGACATCCAGGGAGTGCTTCTCAATTTCATTTTTTATGTTGGTCGATTGACCATATGGAATGTTCATCAGAGTGTCGATGGATTCAAACACTATATTTTTATAACGTTTTTGGCCTTGGCTAAAGCTAGAAAAGGAGATAAAAATAAGAATGAGTAATAGGTAATTTTTTTTCATAAAGTAATAATAAGTTTAAGTATAGCAAAGTTTCAATCTAGGTTCTAGATATTCCAACCTTAACATAAATATATTAAAACAATATAAATTATCTCGCACTTATTTGCTTTACTGGTCTTCAATTTCCTATTTTGTTGTTTATTATGCGCCATTTGGCCTAGACTCTTTGTATGAATAAGGTATTTAATTCCAATCTTTTTTTCTTAGGGGATAAGTTACCTTTCTTTTAAACATTTTAAAGACTTGAAACCATAGATTTAATATTTTATGTCTGTAATTATCTTATTTAGTGCAATTGCTAGCGTATTTCTTTACTTTTTTTTAAATGAGTATAAAAATCAAGTGGGAATATTTACGTCAATAAGGATTGGGCTCATATATTCACTTATTATTTGTGCATTTTTAGCATATTTTTTTTGTGAGATATTATCTATAAATAATTCTTTAAATAAGACTAATCTGTCAATTGCCTGGGCAATCGTTTTTTTTGTATTTGCTAGAATGGGGTATAAAATAAAATGCACATGGGGAGGATTAGGTATTTTTATACCACAAATATATGTCATATACATAGGCTTTACTTTTGTTTTAATTTTAATTCCTCTGTTTATTTTATGCGTGGTAATCCCTCCCAATAACTGGGATTCTATGACTTATCACATGACAAGAGTCGAAGAATGGAGGCAGAATCTAAATGTTTATCCATTTCCCACTAGTAATTTAAGACAAGTTAATGTTCCACCACTTGCGGAATATATTATATTAAACTTCCAAATATTAAGTCAGTCAGACTATTTTGCAAATCTGATACAATTTGTTTCTTTGATTGGAACATTATCGTTGGGGTCATTATTTGTTAAACTGTTTGATTTAAATTTTAAAGCTCAGTTTTTAACTATTTTGTTAATACTGGCTATCCCAATGGTGATATTCCAATCAACTTCAACACAAACAGATTTAACAGCATCATTTTTTTTCATTGGAGTGGTTTATTTCATTTTTAAAATTTTGAAGTCTGCTGTCATTTCATTTAATGATATAATTTTACTTTCCGCTAGCCTATTTCTTGGTGGATTGGTTAAATATACCGTTTTAGTGTTTTCGGCTCCTTTCTTGATTATACTCTTTTTTTTTATTTTAAAAAAATCAAGCTTGAAATCTGTTATTCAGTATATTTTAATAGGAATTCTTATTTCAGCTATTGTATTTGTACCTTTTTTATTCAGAAATTTTATTTATTACGGAAACATAACAGGTGAGCCCGAAATATTAAATTCTATGGGTGTTAAGGACCCTAATCTATTTAAAATGTTCGGGAATGCAGCTAAAAATGTTGCTGATTGTATGGCAATCCCATGGGATTATTTTAATGTCTTTTTATTTCAAATGAATTGCCGATTACATGATTTATTAGGAACTCAAATTAATTCTCCTGAAACTAATTATCTTTCAAGTCCTTATGGTGTAAAATTTGTCTTTGCTGAAGATAGTGCAGGTAGTGCAATTCACCTAGTAATGGTTACTTTAACCTTCCTCTTATTTTTAATAAAAGGTAGGGGTATTCATAAATACCTTATTGTAATTTATTTTAGCTGTTTGATTATTAGTTTTTTGACGTATTCTTTTGTGTTTAAATGGCAGCCCTGGGGATGGGGGAATAGGCTATTGTTACCATTATTTATTTTAGCGATTTTAGGAATTTCTATCAGTGGATATAAATACATGGTTAAATCTCCATTTTTTTCACATCTTGTCTTTATTTTATTGATATTATATTGTTTGCCGACGGTCTATTTAAATAAGAATAAACCAATAGTTAATTTATATTTTTTAAGGGATATTTTGAAAAAGCCACTAGGGATGCTGCCAAAAACTCAATTTGATCATCAAACAACGGCTATTCAAAATGAATTTTTAAAATATTATTCGTTTAAAGACAATGTGTATCTAATTAAAATCCTTTCGAACGAAAATAATTTAAAATTATTTGCTATTCAAGATTCATTAAACTTTTTTAAAGAGCAAAAAATTTCTATTTTCATGAAGTCCAGAAATGAAAATTATTTTATAAATCAGCCTTACTTATTTCATACATATAGCGAATTATTTGATTCTATTCCAAGAAATAGAAATAGAATATCTTTAGAAATTAGGGGAGACTCTTATGAATACCCAATTTGGGTAATCGCAAGAAAAAAATTTGGAAGTAATTTTAAAATTGGACACGCTAAATTTAATTTTAAATTTCATTCTAGAAATCAATTCCCTCCAAGTCCCAAAGACATAATTATTATTGAAAATAAAAACGAATTTGAGGTTAAATATTAAATGTTTTATTTCAGACTAAATAGAATTTTTATAGTTTTTGGAAAATGAAAGATCAAATTGTTTAACATGTCCCTAAACCGCATCCTTCTTTTTGATACGATTACGGACGGGCATCACCCTGATTATTTAATTCATTTAATTGGATTTTATAGCGGGAATAAGGATGTTGAAGTATATGTGGCAACGGGCGAAAGTTTCAAATCGCAATTTGACGCAAGGCAAAAGGCGGAGGATAATCAATGGGGAGAAAATGTAATATTTCTCGGCATCCCAACCGATAAAATAAACGCCATCCATTCAAAACCCATTTATTTGCGTTCATTCATTGAATGGAATATGCTGGTTGACATGGCTAAGAAAATCAATGCAAGCCATGCTTTGTTGATGTATTTCGATTATTATCAGCTCGGTATTTTAATGGGCAAAAAAGCACCATGTCCCGTTTCAGCCATTTATTTTCGGCCCAACTTTACTGAAAATGATCGAGGAATTTATCCTCAAATAAAGAAATGGATGATCGCCCAATTATTAAAAAGTGGCCAAATTCAAAACTTATTCTGTTTAGTTCATTCACTAATTCCCTATTTGAATGAGCTAAAAACTCAGACAAATATTATTCCCATTTGCGACCCAGTAAAACAGTTTCAAGTCTCAACCCCTGAGATTACCGAGTTTAAAAATAAATTCAAAATCCCGACAGATAAAAAGATATTTTTAAACTTTGGATACTTGGATGACCGGAAAGGAATGGAGGTTTTTATCGGCGCATGTGCGACCCTACCCAAAAAGAAGCTTGCTAAAATTTGTTTGTTGCTCGCCGGCCCCGTGCCTGAATATTACGAGAAAATAATAGAGGCCAAACTAGCCCAGGTCCCTGAGCTTGAAGTCATTCGTTGCTATGCATATTTGCCTGCGCGTGAAGTCCAAATTTGTTTTGAATTAAGTGACGTGGTACTTATTTTATATCAGGATTTTCTTAATATGAGCTCGGTACTAATTCGAGCCGCAATGTCAAATAAGCCTTCTTTTGCGACCCATACCGGGATGATTGGGGAACTAGTTTCTAGAAATAATTTGGGAATTACTGTAGATGCCACATCCATCAGCGAAGTAGCTGGCGAATTAACTCAGGTGATTGAAAACGGAATTTCTTATTCTGATGATCATTTAAAACAGGTCGGGGAAGAAAATTCATTAACTTCTTTTTTGTCGACCATCGACCACGCCATTCGCTAGAGGGGAATGTATTGGATATGATTTTGCAAGCTTTTTAAAAGATTTTTAGTGCGCTCTGGCCGCGCATCTGTGATAAATACTTGGCCAAAATGATCCTGTGCCATCATCTCAATCAACCTCTGAATCCTTCGGTCATCCAATTTGTCAAAAATATCATCTAATAATAACAAAGGTTTTCTTGGTTTTGCAGCGACCAGAGAATCAAATTGAGCTAATTTCATCGCCACCACAAAGCTTTTTTGTTGGCCCTGCGAACCAAATTTTTTAACAGGAAATCCATTAATTTCAAACGCAAAATCATCCCGATGAATTCCGATGGTACTTCGCTGCGCAGCTAAATCTTGTTGCTCTGCAGCTTTCATTGTGGCATCAAATTCGCCAGAAATAAAAGTTGATTCCAACGTGATATTAACTTGTTCCCGATCATCGGATAAAGCTGAATAATGCATTTGGAATTGAGGCAAAAATATAGCCAAAAATTCAATTCGCGCTTGATGAATTTGCTCACCCAATAAAACCATGGGCTCATGGTAAATGGCTAATTGCAAATGGTCCACTTGGCCTCTCTCGGCAAATTGTTTTAATAAAATATTCCGCTGCTGCACCACCCGATTATACTTCAATAAATTTTCTAAAAATCCTCGATCTAATTGAGACATCATGCCGTCAAAAAACCTTCGCCTCTCCTCACTCCCTTCCCGAACTAAATCGGTATCGTGCGGATCCATTAATACGATAGGAAAATTGCCAATATGATCCGCTAATCTTGGATAAGGTTTTTGGTCCCGCAGCATTGATTTTTTATGTCCCCGTTGTACGGCACAAGTGATTTGCGTTTCACTCTCAGGAATTCCAGATTCAATATGTTTTTGGTAGACAAAGCTACCCTGAACCATAAAAAAGTCTTGTTCATGTTGAATGCAAAGTGGATCCGCGATTCCACGGGCACTCTTGGTCATCGACAAAAAATGGATGGCGTCCATTAGATTGGTTTTCCCAATTCCATTTTCGCCCACAATGCAGTTTATTTCAGGAATGAAGTCAAATTGAGCCTCCCCAAACGATTTAAATTGTTTGACCTGCAAAGATTTTAGGTACATGAATGAGGATAAAATGGCTTAATCATGTAAAAATAAAGAATTTAATGTGATTTTTTTGAAGGAATCAAGGGAATTTGAAGCAATTTTTGGCAGCTACGTTGTTTTGTTTTAATTTCGCATGATGAATAGGTCTAGGTATTTTCCCACGGCCCTATCTTAAATGAATAAACATTCGATGGCAAAGAAAGATACACAAGCACCTAAGTACTCCAAAGAGACCTATACCTATTGGTACGAGTCAATGCAGTTACAACGCAAGTTTGAAGAAAAATGCGGCCAATTGTATGGAATGCAAAAAATTAAAGGTTTTTGTCACTTATATATAGGCCAAGAAGCTTGTTCTTCAGGGGCGAAATCAGCTTTAAAAGAAGGCGACAAGTACATTACAGCTTACCGTGATCACGGTATTCCATTGGCTTTAGGCACTTCTCCTAACGTCATTATGGCTGAACTTTATGGTAAAATCACCGGAGCCTCAAAAGGCAAAGGAGGCTCGATGCATATTTTTGATAAAAGTGTTGGGTTTGTTGGAGGTCATGGAATTGTAGGGGCCCAAATACCCTTAGGAGCCGGATTAGCCTTTGCGGAAAAATATAAAAAAACAGGTAACCTTTCGGTTTGTTATTTTGGGGACGGTGCGGTACGTCAAGGTGCTTTGCATGAGACGTTCAACATGGCCATGCTATGGAAATTGCCTGTGATATTTGTGGTTGAAAATAACGGATATGCGATGGGAACTTCCGTTTCCAGAACTTCAAATGTAACCGATTTGTATACCATTGGAGAAGCATACGACATGCCATCTGAACCTGTGGATGCCATGAATGTGGAATTAGTTCATGAAGCGGTGTCAAGAGCAGCTGCCCGCGCACGTGCCGGTGAAGGGCCCACTTTTTTAGAGTTTAGAACCTACCGTTACCGTGGACATTCGATGTCGGATCCTCAAAAATACCGTTCTAAAGACGAGGTGGAAGCCTATAAAGATCGCGATCCCATCGAGCAAGTGAAGCATACGATCTTGACAAACAATATTTTATCCCAAGCGGATTTAGATAAAATTGACGAAAAAATTAAGGTACGCGTCCAAGAGTCTGTGGACTTTGCAGAAGCGTCTCCTTTCCCTGATAAATCAGAGGCTTATAAGGACGTTTACGTAGAAGAGAATTATCCTTTTATTGAGGAGTAGAAAGTATACGTGGGTTAAGGCTAAAATCTTAACCCATTTTATTTTAAAGCCATTTTTTCGATGGCCTTCATTTCGTCTCTTAATTTAGCGGCCAACGGGAAATCTAACTCTCTAGCGGCTTTTTCCATTTCCTTACGGACCGTTTCCAATTGCTTTCCTAATTCTTTTTTCGACATGTATTGAAGTAGTGGATCCGCCACTTGCAAGCGATCTTCCCCAGGGATCTGATACGTTTTTGTAGGCCTGGTCAGCCGATCGGCTATGGAAGTTTGCTCCATAATTTCCTCATGACTGCGCCAAATGGTTTTTGGAGTAATTCCATGTTCTTCATTATAGGCCATTTGAATGGCTCTTCTCCGATTGGTTTCCGAAATGGCATTGGTCATCGAGCCGGTCATCCGGTCGGCGTACATGAGGACTTTTCCGTTTTCATTTCTAGCGGCCCGACCGATGGTCTGAATCAAAGATCTTATGTCACGTAAGAATCCTTCTTTGTCGGCATCCATGATGGCGACCAACGAAACTTCCGGTAAATCTAGGCCCTCGCGAAGTAAATTGACTCCCACTAATACGTCAAATACACCCAATCTCAGTTCACGTAAAATCTCCACGCGCTCAAGCGATTTGATTTCTGAATGTATATAGCGGCATTTGATGCCGACGCGATCTAAATATTTGGACAATTCCTCCGCCATTCGTTTGGTTAAGGTGGTAATCAACACCCGCTCCTCACTTTTTATCCGACCATGAATTTCATCTAATAAATCGTCGATTTGATTTTTCGTTGGCCTTACCTCGATCAAAGGATCCAAAAGGCCTGTTGGCCTAATCACTTGCTCCACCACCACCCCTTCCGAACGCCTTAATTCATAATCAGAGGGCGTCGCAGAGACAAAAATAGTTTGGCCAATGACATCTTCAAATTCCTGAAAAGTTAAGGGCCGATTGTCCATCGCGGACGGCAACCTAAATCCATATTCGACCAAGGATTCTTTCCTCGACCGGTCTCCACCCCACATAGCTCTGATTTGCGGCATTGTGGCATGGCTTTCGTCCACGACCATCAGGAAATCATCGGGGAAAAAGTCCAATAAACAAAAGGGTCTTTGGCCCGGTTTTCTTTGATCAAAATAACGGGAATAATTTTCAATGCCTGAGCAATAACCTAGTTCTCGCATCATCTCTAAATCAAACTCCGTCCGCTGTTTAATCCGTTCCGCTTCGGTTAATCGGCCCTCTTTTCCAAAATAGGAAATCTGTTTGACCAAATCTTCTTGGATAAATGAAATGGCTTGATTCAAGGTCTCCCGACCGGTCACAAATAAATTAGCCGGGAAAATAGCAATTAAGGTTTCGGTGGAAATTTTCTTTCCCGTCCAAGGATCTATCCGATGGATTTGCTCAATCTCATCGCCAAAAAATATGATCCGATATCCAAAATCTGCATACGCTAAAAATATATCTACGGTGTCACCTTTGACCCTAAAAGTTCCTCTTAAAAACTCCCCTTCTGTGCGTGCATACAAAATCTCCACTAAGCGAAACAAAAACTGATTTCTGGAAATCACTTCCCCCACGCCTATGCGTAAAATGGAATTTCGGTATTCATCGGGATTTCCCATCCCATAAATACAAGAGACAGAGGCGACTACGATAATGTCTCTTCGGCCAGACATCAACGAGGAAGTGGTGGCGAGCCTTAATTTCTCTATTTCTTGATTGATCGATAAGTCTTTTTCAATGTATGTCCCTGTCGAGGCAATAAATGCTTCGGGTTGGTAATAGTCGTAATAAGAGATAAAATATTCCACCGCATTTTCAGGAAAAAAGGACTTGAATTCTCCATATAATTGGGCCGCCAAGGTTTTATTATGGCTTAAAATTAATGTAGGCCTGTTGATTTGCTGAATCACATTGGCAATCGTAAATGTTTTCCCTGAACCCGTGACGCCTAACAATGTTTGCGCCTGTTCTTCTTTGGCAATCCCTTCTACTAATTGGCGTATGGCGGTGGGTTGATCGCCCGTAGGACTATACGCGGAGGTGAGTTTGAAATCCATAGAAAAATATTTGACGTTAAATTACGGAATTAAAATTTGTTGGGATAGGGAATAACTTTGATTCTATCTATTTTTGATGCAAAATAAATCAAGATGCAAAAACGATTTTTACTGACGGCCGGGATTTTAATTTCCATTTCTTTGGCTTGCAGCTCTGCTGAAGAGAAGCTTCCGCTAGCCCAACAAGCCATACAGACTCCCGTAGTTTCGGTGCCTAAGGTGTATACTTTTACGGCAACGCCTATTTGGGCTGATGAATTTGACACACCGGGATTGCCAGATGCCAAAATTTGGTCTTATGATGTGGGGGGTTCTGGTTGGGGTAATAATGAATTGCAATATTATACGGAGGCTAATTTAAACAATGTGCATATCGAAAATGGCTTGTTAACGATTGAAGCCAAAAAAGAAAATTTTGGCGGTAAAAATTATACCTCTGCACGTATCGTTTCCAAAGGCAAGAAAGATTTTTTATATGGCAAAGTGGAAGTGCGGGCGAAAGTTCCGGTAGGTCGAGGAAATTGGCCTGCTATTTGGACCTTAGCAAGCCAGTCGGATTATGGCACACAATATTGGCCCGATAATGGGGAAATAGATATTTTAGAACATGTGGGTTTTGACCCAACCGTCATGCATTTTTCAGTGCATACCAAAGCGTTTAATCATGTGATTGGAACGCAGAAAACGTCAACGACCAAGGTAGATGATTTTGACACGGCATTCCATATTTATTCCATCGAGTGGACTCCCAAAACGATACAGGCATATATCGATGGGAAACAATACTTTTATTTTGAAAATTCGGGGAAAGGTTGGGAAGAATGGCCGTTTGACAAAAAGCAACACCTTTTGATAAACTTAGCTGTTGGAGGAAATTGGGGGGGCCAAAAGGGGGTTGATGATTCGATATTTCCCAATAAATTTACCATTGATTATGTACGTGTTTACGGCTTAAATCCATAAATGATGCGATATCCGCAGGCAGCTGAAGCCTTTGATCGATTACTTTGTATGATGGATGATTTGAGGGAAAAATGTCCTTGGGATCGAAAACAAACGATGGATTCTCTGCGTCATTTGACGATCGAGGAAACCTATGAATTATCCGAAGCGGTACTTCAAGGGGACCTAAATGAAGTCAAGAAAGAGGTGGGTGACTTATTTTTACATTTGGTTTTTTATGCAAAAATCGGCTCGGAGACGGGTGCTTTTGACGTGACAGATTCGTTGAATGGCTTGTGTGAAAAGTTAATTTCCCGTCATCCTCATATTTATGGAGATGTGGTGGCTGAGACGGAGGAAGAAGTGAAGGCCAATTGGGAAACGTTAAAATTAAAGGAGGGGAATAAGTCAGTTTTAGGCGGTGTGCCAAATTCCCTGCCGGCCTTAGTTAAGGCCATGCGCATTCAGGAAAAAGCTCGGGGTGCAGGTTTTGATTGGGAGGTAAAGGAGCAGGTCTGGGAAAAAGTGGAGGAGGAATTAGGTGAATTCAAGGAAACGTTTGTGGGCAAAGATTTAACCGAAGCTGATCGAAACGAAGCGGAAGGGGAACTGGGCGATCTTATTTTTAGCCTGGTCAATTTTGCCCGGTTTATTGACTTAAATCCCGAAACAGCGGTTGAGCGAACCAATCGAAAATTTATTAAACGATTTCAGCACCTGGAGAATAGGGCGGCCGAAATGGGAAAAGCTTTGTCGGAAATGACCTTAGCTGAAATGGATGTGTATTGGGAGGAAGCAAAAAAATTATAAGAGATTTTAAAATTTTCTAGTGGGCCCACAGAAACCACCTTGTGTGAGAAGTTTTTTGTTTTAGGGCTAGAATAGGAATAAGGGACCGAATTTTAAGACACGTCAAATGCAGAAAAGTATCACCCTTTTTGGTTAGCTAGCTGGTCGCCGACATCCCGGTTTGCCCTGTTTCAAATCCAACATTGCTTTGACTTCTTCAGAAATAATTTGTAAGTTTGAAGTTCAAATAAATGTGTCATGGAAGCCGTACTTATTAACGTGGAAAAGAAGTCCGACATTGCTTTTCTAATTGGTCTAGCAAAGAAACTAGGAATGTCAGCCAAAGCTTTAACAAGCGCTGAAATAGAAGATTGGCGATTTGCTCAAAAAATCGAAGTAGGTATGAAAACCCCGAATGTCAGTCGCAGTGAAGTCATGAAAGCTTTAGGTAAATGAAGGTTGATTTTAAAAAGACTTTTTTGAAAGAGCTTGAAAAACTCAAAAATAAGTCTCTCAAAAATTCAATTTACAATTGCATTATTCAAGTAGAGTTAGCTGAATCTATTTCAGATATAAAAAACATTAAAAAGTTAGCAGGTTTCGAAGTGTATTATCGAATAAGAGTCGGTGATTATAGAATCGGGCTTAAATTAGAAAATGATATTGTCAACTTTGTCGTCTTCGAACGCCGCAAGGATATCTATAAAACTTTTCCTTAATCAGAGTTTTGATTGGCCAGACATGGTAACATTTAAAACGAATTCTATAAAACGAGCAGCAAATAGTCCAGCACAAGGGCGTGCTTTCATCGAACAAAATTCCATTCAGAAACTTCTAATCGTAAAATTGATCCAATTTAGAATCGCTCGCAATCGAATCATGAAGACGAGCAAACCTCTTTGATTTTTACTGAACGAAAAACTTGTAATTGGTTTTAGTCGTATAATGATTTCCTGGCCTCAAAACGGTACTTGGGAAATCGGGTCGGTTAGGAGAATCTGGATAGTGCTGGGTCTCAAGACAAAAACCTGACCTTTTGCCATATATAGCTCCATTTTTTCCTTTAAGGTGTCCGTCAAGAAAATTACCCGTATAAAACTGAACTCCAGGTTCGGTGGTAGACGCCTCTAGTGTACGCCCAGAAATTGGATCATGTGCGATGGCTACCACGGCAAATTGGCCCAATGGCTTGTCAAATGCAAAACAATGGTCATATCCACCCCCACGTTTTATTTGCTCATTTTCTGTTTGATCAATTCTGCTGCCAATCACCTGGGGACTTAAAAAGTCGAAGGGCGTTCCTGCTACTGGGATTAAATCACCTGTTGGGATTAATTTATTATCCACAGCTACGAGTTTAGGGGCATTTAATTGCAAGGTGTGAGCCAACACATTCTGCTTACCATTCCCACTTAAATTAAAATAGCTGTGATTGCACAGGTTGATCACCGTTGCTTTGTCTGTCGTTGCAGAAAATTCAATCGACAATTCATTTTTAGCCGTTAATATATAGGATAAATGAACAGTCAGATTTCCTGGAAAACCCTCTTCCATATCTTTAGAAATGTATTTCAAAACAATTTTTGGGCCTTCAGCTGTTTCGCTCGCGGATATCACTTGCCAAACTTTTTTGTCAAAACCTTTTAGGCCTCCGTGTAGTGCATTTCCATTATTGTTTAGGGCCATTTGGTATCCAACACCATCGAGCGTAAATTTCCCCTTGGCAATTCTATTTCCATAACGGCCCACAGAGGCGCCAAAAAACGGGTTGTCTTTGATGTATTCATCTAACGTTTCAAAACCTAATACCACATCTTCGACTGTACCATTTTTATCAGGAGTTAAAATTTTGGTGATGATACCTCCATAATTCATGATTTGAACTTCCATTCCAGAAGTATTTCTTAAGGTAAATAGAGTTACAGATTCCCCTGAAGGGGTTTGTCC
Organism: Spirosoma fluviale; assembly: GCA_945906795.1. GTDB lineage: Bacteria > Bacteroidota > Bacteroidia > Cytophagales > Spirosomataceae > Aquirufa > Aquirufa fluvialis_F. The sequence continues at coordinate 51,235 of CAMDRO010000008.1, read as the reverse complement.
AAAAGGTTTGGAAGAAAGCAAAGCCATAGGTTTGTTTGGATTTTGTGAAAAACTAAGGAAAGAAAAATGAATGAAGGCCATTAGTAAGCCCAAAAGATTAATTTTTTTCATGTTTGATAGGTCTTGAGAATTCGAATTTAAAGAAATTCATTGAATATGAAATATTTTTATTTATCTTTGCACCCCGATTTAAAATTTAATTATACACTTAAGTTCAGCATGTTAGCCCGACGTGTTGATGTATCCAGGGCAAAAAATTTATGTCAAAACAACCAAAAGATTTCGACTGGGATTTAGTTGAAGGTAAAGGATTCGGTGGCAGTTATGCAGCTGATGTTAAAGAAAAAATGGAGGCTGCTATTGAGGCAACCTTAAATTCGGTGACTGAAAAAGAGGTGGTGAAAGGGATCGTGGTAAGTAAAACAGACCGTGAAGTAATCATCAACATTGGATTTAAATCAGATGGATTAGTATCTGCTTCTGAATTCCGTGATATGCCAGATTTAAAGCCTGGTGATGAAGTGGAAGTATACATTGAAAACCAAGAAGATGCGAATGGCCAATTAACATTGTCTCGCAAATTGGCTAAGGTGATGAGTGCTTGGACGAACATTGAGAAAGCTTTGGAAGAAGATATTATCATCAATGGTTTTGTTAAACGCCGTACTAAAGGAGGTTTAATTGTTGACATTTTTGGAATTGAGGCGTTCTTGCCAGGTTCTCAAATTGACGTTAAGCCTATCCGTGACTTTGATATTTTTGTAGGTAAAAATATGGAGGTTAAGGTCGTTAAGATTAATCATACGAATGACAACGTAGTTGTTTCTCATAAAGTATTAATTGAAAAAGATCTTGAAGCCCAACGTCAGACTATTTTGACGAATTTAGATAAGGGTCAAGTATTAGAAGGAGTGATTAAAAACATGACTAATTTCGGTGTGTTCATCGATTTAGGGGGTGTTGATGGTTTACTTCATATTACTGATATTTCATGGGGCCGCATAAACCATCCACAAGAAGTGTTGAAATTGGATCAAAAAATCCAAGTGGTTGTGTTGGATTTCGATGAAAACAAAAAACGTATCTCTTTAGGTATGAAGCAATTACAAGCGCACCCTTGGGAGGCTTTAGTTGCGGAAACTGAAGTAGGTTCGAAAGTAAAAGGTAAGATTGTTAATGTGGCCGATTACGGTGCATTCTTAGAAGTTCTTCCTGGCGTGGAAGGTTTAATTCACGTGTCTGAAATGTCATGGTCTCAACATTTACGTAATCCACAGGATTTCTTGAAAGTAGGCGATGAAATGGAAGCTGTTGTGTTGACTTTAGATCGTACTGAGCGCAAAATGTCATTAGGCGTTAAGCAATTAACAGAAGATCCTTGGAACAAGACCGATTTATTAGCTAAATATGCGATTGGTACTAAGCATAAGGGAACAGTTCGTAATCTAACCAACTTTGGTCTATTCCTTGAATTAGAAGAAGGTATTGACGGATTAGTTCACGTGTCTGATTTATCTTGGACCAAGAAAATCAAGCATCCATCGGAGTTTGTCAAAGTAGGAGATTCTTTGGGTGTAGTCGTGATTGAGTTAGATGCTGAAAATCGTCGCCTAGCTTTAGGGCATAAGCAATTAGAAGAAAATCCTTGGGATACTTTTGAAAGCGTATTTAATTTAGGATCAATTCAAAAAGCCACCATTATCTCTAAGACAGATAAAATGGCTGTATTAGAATTGCCCTACGGTATTGAAGGTTTAGCTCCATTGAAGCAATTAGTTAAGGCTGATGAATCTGTGGCTGAAGTAGGAGAGGCTTTGGATTTCGTCGTGATTGAATTCCAAAAAGAAGATCGTAAGATTATTCTTTCTCACACTAGAACGTTTACCGAAGCTACCGCTGAAGAAGTAGCAGCAGCTACGGCCAAGCCAGCAGAGAAAAAGAAAACGACTAAAGCGGCAGCTGATAAACCAGCTGCGTCTACAGCTGAGAAATCGACTATGGGGGATATCGGTGCTTTATCTGCTTTAAAAGAGCAAATGGAAGGCGCTGAAAGAGCTCAAGCGATTAAAAAATTAGAGAAAAAATCTAAGAAAGCTGAGTAATTTTCAATCATATTTTAGGGAAAGGGGATGCGAAAGCGTCCCCTTTTTTTATGTTCGTATGCGGCAGACCAAAATAAATTAAATCTAATTCGGTTTGCTTTTTGCCAATTTTTTTTCAATTTTACTAAATCATGTGTTTTTGTTTATCTGCTATATTTGGATCAATAAAATCATCTTATCTGATTTAACTAACCTAAATAACGATTATTATGAGTAATGATTCAAGGCGAAACTTCATCAAAAATGCTTCAGTAGCCGCCGCAAGTTTTTACATTGTCCCTCGTCACGTGTTGGGCAAAGGTTTTACAGCTCCTTCCGATAAATTAAACATCATGGGAATTGGTGCCGGCGGTAAAGGGTATAGCGACATCATGAGCTCTTTCAATAAAGGAGCAGAAAATATCGTAGCCTTAGTGGATGTCGATGATCGCCAATCAGCAAAAGCCCGCAAGGAGCTTCCAAACGCTAAATATTACAAAGATTTCCGCAAAGCTTTAGAGGCCGAGGGAAATAATGTAGATGCCGTTATTGTATCTACTCCTGACCATACCCATACGACTATAGCTATGGCTGCGATGAATCGTGGGAAACACGTATACGTTCAAAAGCCTTTGACGCACGATATTTTTGAGGCCAGAATGATGACTGAAAAAGCGCGTGAGATGAAGCTCGTAACCCAAATGGGAAATCAAGGTTCTTCAGGAGACGGAGTTCGCCAAATGATGGAGTGGTTTGACGCAGGGGTAATTGGCAAAGTTCATTCGGTACAAGTTTGGACCAACAGACCCGTTTGGCCTCAAGGAATCACCTATCCAGCGGCGGGATCACCAGCACCCCAAGAGTTAGATTGGGACCTTTGGTTAGGACCTGCTAAATATAGAGAATACAATCCAGCCCTATTGCCATTTAAGTGGAGAGGTTGGTGGGATTATGGCACCGGTGCGTTAGGAGATATGGGTTGTCACTTATTAGATCCTCCATTTAAAGTGTTGGGAATTCGCGATGCCTTAACGGTTGAGTGTTCAGTAGGATCAGTTTTCTTGCAAGATTGGGTGCCTGAGTGGATTCCAGAAGGATGTCCACCATCATCGATAACCACTTTACGCTATGCAGCTTCAGCTAGAAATAAATCGGCGGTTACGTTGACTTGGTTTGACGGAGGTCTTCGTGCCCCACATCCAGAAGGAATTCCAGCGAGTGAGGTGATTGGCGATCCAGATGGAACGAATGGCGTAATTTTAATCGGTACCAAAGGCATCATGACTTGCGGTACTTATGGAATGTATCCCAAGGTTTTCAAAAATGGAAAGCAAGTTCCAGAAGCGGAATTGCCAAGTAAAATTACCTACGCGCGCGTGACTAATGGACCTGCAGGTCACCAGACTCAATGGGTGGAAGCTTGTAAAGCAGGGTTTGGTAAAATGGAAGTTAGTTCTGGTTTTGATTATTCAGGACCTTTTACAGAATCCGTTTTGATGGGAAATATAGCTATTCGTACTTACATGCTTCGTGAAGGAGATGGCAGAACGGCCAATTATATAGGTCGTCAGCAGCTCAACTGGGATGCTGCGAATATGAGGATTACCAATTTCGAAGCAGCAAACCAATTTGTGAAGCGCGAATATCGTGCAGGTTGGAAGCTTGACGAGAAGAAATAATACATTATAACATTTTATTTTATTTAAAAGGCGGGAATCTTTTCCCGTCTTTTTATTTTTGTAAAAATTAATAGGACATGCTGCCAACATTTGAAAGTAATTTATCTGCACAAGAAGTTTTTGCGAACGTAGAAACCTATATTGCTGAATTAGGATATCAAGTGATTTCTGAAGATTTTTCTAGGCCATGGGGAGGTTTTTTTGTGTTAGACGAATCGCAGGCAGCCAAGTTTGCAGCCCAATTTTTCCCTAATCTGAGCCTAGATGATATCCAAATTACCAACAAACTAAGTCCCAAATTTCTAATTGTCGCTCCTGCAAAACGCCTTTCATGGCAATACCATGTTAGGAGAGCGGAAATCTGGACGGTCATTTCTGGGCCCGTGGGCATCGCCATCTCAGATACAGACGAACAAGGCCCCGTGGGATCCTATGTTTCTGGGGATTTTATTAAACTCCAACAAGGCGAAAGGCATCGATTAATCGGTTTGAATGATTGGGGTGTCGTTGCAGAAATATGGCAACATACGGATGCAAGCCAACCCTCCGACGAATCAGATATCGTCCGTTTGCAAGATGATTTTGGCCGCTAGTCAAAATTAACCTTTTGTTAATCTAAATATAATACAAGAAAACTTTGTAGTATACAAAAGTTTCCATAGTTTTGCAGCTCAATTACCCATCGAGTTTAGCAAATGAAATCGCGTATTCTACATAAAGGAGCTCAATTATTCTTTCGTTACGGAGTAAAGACCGTCACGATGGATGACATTGCAACGGATTTAGGGATTTCTAAAAAAACGATATATCAACATTTTCCGGACAAAGACACCATGGTGTTTGATGTCGTTAATACCTTCATTGAACAGGATAATGCGAAATGGGACGAGCTAGATAGACTATATCCGAACGTGATCGAAAAGATATTCAAGTCCTTCGAAATGACCAAGGATTTGTTTACTCAAATGAATCCTAGGCTTTTATACGAGATTCAAAAGTACTTCCCGAAGGCGTATCAGCTTTTTGCAGAACACGGAGAAAAATGTATTAACGAAAATCTGATTGCTGACTTTAAAAAAGGCGCACAATTTGGGTATTTCAGAAATGATATTGATTTCGAATTATTAGCGCGCTTGCGGATGGCCGAAGTTAATTTGGCTTTTAATCCAGATTTTTATCCAAACAACAAATTACCCTTGTTTGAAACCCAACTCGTGTTGTTGGACATTTTCATGCGTGGGATTTTGACCGAAAAAGGTTTAACACTATATACATCTTACCAAAACAATTTACCCTTATGATCCGCCTAAGAAATATTTTTGTCGGCTTTTCTTTTTTAATTTCTTTTGGAAGCATGGCGCAGTCCTTTAGCCTAAAAGAAGCGATAGATTATGCCATCACTCACCATGTGCAGGTGAAGAATAGCCAAATTGATTTGCAAAATGCAGGGGCTAAAATTAATGAAATTAAAGCCATGGGTTTGCCCCAAGTTAATGGCGGACTTCAAATGGTGAATAATCTAATTTTACAACGGGTGTTTATTCCAGCAAGAATTTTTAACCCCGCTGCCGCTGAAGGAGAATTGATTGCAGCTAAATTTGGAGTTGAAAATTCTGGGTTTGCCAATGTAACGATGAGCCAACTCGTTTTTGATGGCACGTATATTTTGGGTTTAAAAGGGTCGCAAATATATAAGCAACTTTCCGTTAAGGGGGTAACTCAATCCAAGCAGCAAGTGGCCGAAAATGTGACTAAAGCTTATTATGGCATTTTGGTTAATGACAAACGCATGCAATTGTTACAGCTGAATGTAAGCAGATTGGATTCTCTTTTAAAAGAAACAAGAGCCTTGAACGCTCAAGGATTTGTAGAGAAAATAGATGTTCAGAGATTGGATGTCCAAGCAAATAACCTGAAGACGGAATTAGAAAATGTGTATCGCCTTCAAGAAATGTCCTACTCGCTGTTGAAATTCCAAATGGGCTATCCGATGGAGGAAGCGATTCGCTTAAGTGTCACCTTAGAGCAAGTCGAATTGCAAAATAATTTGAACGATTTAGCTGGACCTTTCAACTATGCCAATCGAATCGAATACTCAATTTTAAAAACGCAGGAAAATTTAGCAGAATTAGATTTGAAATTAATTAAGGCAGGCTATCTTCCCCGTCTGTTATTAAATGCTAATTATGGATATAATGCGGGTGCGAATGCTTTTGGTGATTTATTAAAGAAGCAATGGTTTGATAATGCAGCCATCTCGGTATCCCTACAAATACCGATTTTTGACGGGAATTCGAAAAAGTACAAAGCGGTCCAATCAGCCAATAACCTTCAGAAAGTTCGACAAAGCTTTGATTTGTTGAAGTCTTCGATTGATTTCCAAAGGTCTCAGTCAGTGATTACTTTAAAAAACTCGTTGGAATCGCTTAAACAACAAAAGTCGAATTTGATGTTGGCAAACGAAATTTCGCGCGTAACTCGAGTGAAATACCAACAAGGGGTCGGTTCAAATCTAGAAGTTCTGAATGCAGAATCTTCCATTAAAGAATCTCAAGCTAATTATTTTACTTCTTTGTACAATGCTCTCATCGCTAAAGTTGAGCTAGAAAAGGCAAACGGTACTTTATATATTGACTAATAAGAATTTTAACAAATACTCATGAAAAAATTAATCATCCTCCTAAGTGGAATTTTAATTGTTGCTGCGTGCAACAAATCCGTTGACAAAAAACAAGAATTAGCCGATTTGAAAAATCAGGCTAAAGAAATTAATGCCAAAATTGCTGTCCTTGAAAAAGCGATGGGTACAGTGGAAAGCGGCGAAAACTCGAAAATTATAGCGGTGTCTGTTAGCCCAGTAAGTCCTCAAACTTTCAAGCATTTTGTGGAAGCCCAAGGAAATGTAATCGCTGAAAATACGGTTTTAGTAAGCCCTCAGACGGGTGGCATGATTCTTTCATTGCCGGTGGTGGTAGGTCAAAATATTAGTAAGGGGCAACTGATTGCCACCCTAGATAATAATATTTTGAAAGAGTCCATGGAAGAAGTGAAACACCAGCTGGCCCTAGCAAAAACCCTATTTGACAAGCAAAAAACACTTTGGGATCAGCAAATTGGAACGGAAGTCCAATTTATTAGTGCAAAATCAAATAAGGAATCTTTGGAAAAAAGAGTAGTTACGCTGCAAGCCCAATTAGGTTTGTCGAAAGTCGTGGCACCCATTTCAGGAACGATCGAATTAGTTAGGCAAAAAGCGGGTGAGATGGCAGCTCCAGGTTTGCCCATTGTACAAATCGTTAATTTAGGCAATTTGAAAGTGATGGTTAAAATCGCAGATTCGTATGTAGGAACGGTCAAAATAGGCGATCCTATTGTCATTAAATTTCCAGATATTAATAAGGAGGTTTCAGCTCGAATTTCTTTGGTTTCTAAAGTGGTTAACCCATTGACAAGGACTTTTGACGTGGAAGCTAAAATTCCAAACGCTGGGGATTTAAAACCAAACCAGTTGGCCGTCATCAACATCAACGACTCATCCAAATCAAATGCATTAGTGGTCAGTGAGAACATTATCCAAAAAACCGAGAAAGGTAATTTGATTTACGTGGCTATTGACGAAAATGGAAAGAAAATAGCGAAAGCACGCCCAGTAACGATTGGCTTGACCTTTAATGGACAAGCAGAAATCCTGACAGGACTTCAAGCTGGCGATTTAGTGATTACTCAAGGATTCCAAGAATTAGTGGATGGCCAATCAATTTCATTTTAATTCCAAATAATTCTTCACATGGAAAAAAATTCAAAAAATGAGCTATTGCCTGAAGGCAAAGGCTTTATATATAATATGGTGGGCTGGTTAGCTCAAAATCGTACCACCGTTTACATTTTTACATTCATCATTTTTGTGGCTGGGATTGGCATTTATTCCAGTCTTCCTAAAGAGCAATTTCCCGATATTGTTGTACCTCAAATGGTCATTCAGACCGTATATGCAGGAACGACACCTTCTGATATTGAAAATGTAATTAATAAGCCGATTGAAAAACAAATCAAATCGATTACTGGAGTAAAGCGAGTAAAGTCGAATGCACTTCAAGATATTTCTGTGATTATAGTGGAATTTAATACAGATGTCTCGGTTCCCATTGCCAAGCAGAGAACGCAAGATGCCGTGGATAAAGCCATCAGTGATCTGCCGAAAGATTTAACTCGCGAGCCTTCTGTCGCTGAAGTTAATTTTTCAGAGTTCCCTATTATGAATGTAAATATAGCGGGGGATTATCCATTAGATAAGTTGAAGAAGTATGCGGAAGATTTACAGGATGAGATTGAGGGCATGCCTGAAATCAACCGGGTAGATATTTTGGGGGCTTTAAAAAGGGAGATTCAGGTCAACTTAGACCTCTATAAAATGCAGAGTTATGGCTTGACTTTTTATGATATCCAAAACGCGGTTCAAGGAGAAAATGTTAACATTTCAGGGGGCGATTTAGCGGTCAATGGCGTTCGCCGTTCCCTTCGGGTTACCGGGGAATTAAAGTCGGTGGACCAATTAGCCAATTTGATCGTAGGGTCTTCCACGGGTGCCCGAGTAAGGTTGAAAGATGTGGCCGAGGTGGTGGATAGTTATGAAGAAAAGCAGGATTTTGCTCGATTGAACAACAAATCAGTGATTACGCTGAATGTGATTAAAAGGGGTGGGGCTAATTTAATTGAAGCCGCGGATCGCATTGAAAAGACGATTGAAGAATTTAAAAAGACTCGATTTCCGAGCGGTTTAGTGGTGACTGTTACGGCAGATTCTTCCGAAAGAACGCGTGGCGACTTAGCGGATTTGATCAACACCGTAATCCTTGGATTCTTGTTTGTGGTGATTGTATTGATGTTCTTCATGGGTGTTTGTGATGCGGTGTTTGTAGGACTTTCGGTCCCACTTTCCGCTTTGTTGACTTTCCTATTTATGCCTAGTTTAGACTTTACTCTAAACACCATTGTACTGTTCGGGTTTTTATTAGGTCTAGGAATTGTGGTGGATGATGCCATTGTGGTCATTGAAAATGCACATAGGTTGTTCAATAATTTCAAGAAATTGACCATTGTCGAGGCCGTTAAATTAGCCGCTTCGGAAGTTTTTGTTCCTGTTTTGACAGGTACTTTGACAACGATTTCTCCATTTTTACCTTTGCTTTTCTGGCCAGGTATCGTGGGGGAATTTATGAAATACCTGCCTATAACCTTGATTATCACCTTATTTGCCTCACTATTTGTGGCGTATGTGATGAACCCTGTTTTTGCGGTATCCTTTATGAAACGTCATGATGAGGAGGCAAACGATGTGAAATCGCCAAAATTTGCTAACATTCGTAGGACGGTATTTATCCTATTGAGCCTGGCTATTTTTGGCTATGTGATTGGATTTGGACTGGGTCATTTTGGCTTTGGTAATTTCTTTGTTTTTGCTCTTTTACTGTACATTTTCAATCATTTTGTGATTACGCCTAAGTGGGTAGTGCCATTCCAAGAAACGGTGTTGCCTAATTTTAAAAATAATTATCGCCGATTGATTTCTTGGGTCTTAACTGGGAAAAGGTCTATTTTTGTCACTCTGGCGGCCTTTTTATTATTGGTATTTACCTTTGTCCTGATGGGCATTGTGAAACCTAAAGTGGTCTTTTTCCCTTCCGGCGACCCAGATTATATTTACATATATTCTAAAAACCCAATAGGTACGGATGCGGTGGTCACGGACTCAGTAACGAAAGTGATTGAAAATCGGGTGTTTACATTCATCAAAAAAGAGGGCTACGCAAAAATCGTTAATTCTGTGATTTCCAACGTAGGTAAAAATGCAGGAGATCCGATGAACCCTGATCGTGGCGCTACGCCTCACAAGAGTAAAGTAACGATCGCCTTTGAGAAATTACAATTGCGTGATGGAATCAAAACAGGGGAAGTTTTAAATAAAATTCAAAAGGAATTTTTTAACAATCCCATTCCGGGAGTTGAAATGGCGATCGAACGGGAAAGTAATGGGCCGCCTACGGGCAAGCCTATTTCGATCGAAATTGCCGGAGATGATTTTACGATTCTTCAAAGTTTAGAAAAGAAAGTACGTCAAACGATAATTAAAGCTGGTGTTCAGGGAATTCAAGAGCTGAAGTCGGACTTAGTGACCAATAAACCTGAAATCATCATTGACGTGAATCGTGAAAAAGCTTCTCGAGAAGGAATTTCTTCCGCACAGGTTGCTATGGCAGTTCGCACAGGTTTGTTTGGTTCTGAAATTTCTAAGTTCCGTGACTTAAAGGATGAGTATCCAATCCAATTAAGGTTAAAAGGGGATTCTAGAAATCAAATTGAGAAGTTACTCTCGATGAATATTACCTACCGCGATATGAATATGGGAGGGTCTTTACGCCAAGTTCCTCTGAACTCCATTGCCGATATCCATTATGCGACGTCGTTTAGTCAGATCAACAGGAAAAATCAGGAACGAGTTATTACCCTAGGTTCTGATGTGGTCCAAGGATATAATGCCAATGAAATTGTTGGGGAATTGACCACTTTATTTGAGACCTTAGATGTTCCCCAAGGCTATAAAATTAGAATGGGGGGTGAACAAGAAGATCAAAAAGAAGCGGGTTCATTCTTGGGTATGGCCTTCTTAGCGGCACTTATTTTGATCTATTTAATTCTAGCTACACAATTTAATTCTGCCGTTAAGCCACTCATTATTTTTGCAACAATTTTACTGTCTTTGATCGGCGTGCTATTAGGTTTTATGGCATTCGGCATGACCTTTTCCATCATCATGTCGGGCGTAGGTGTTATCGCCTTAGCCGGTATCGTGGTTAAAAATGGAATTTTGCTCATTGAATTTATTGAAGAACTTAGGCTAAAACGTGGGTACGATTTAAAAGAAGCTATTATCGAGGGCGGCGGTATCCGTTTGACCCCTGTTTTATTGACCGCCTCAGCTGCGGTTTTAGGTTTGATTCCATTGGCTTTAGGCTTAAGTATCAATTTTACCACCTTGTTTACTGAACTAGATCCTCATATTTTCATCGGTTCTGATTCCGCTGTTTTTTGGGGGATTCTTGCTTGGACGATCATTTTTGGATTAACATTTTCAACCATCTTGACTTTGATCCTCGTTCCTTGTATGTATTATATTTCTGAACGGATTAAACAAAAATGGGTTAATTAATTTATTTGAGTTCAAATGTAAAATCCTGCACAAATATTTGTGTGGGATTTTTTATTTAAAGCGGGAAGTTATTTTCGGTTAAATTCGTTCTGACTCATTTTATGGTTTTAAGGTTTACCAATTGGTAAAGCTTGGGAATTTAAATTATCTTAGGGGTATAAAAACTGATATGCTATGAAGTACTATTTACTATTTTTCTTATTGCCATTCGCACTTTTTTCACAGGATAGACCTTATGGAAAATTATGGGCGACGAGGTCTCAAGTGATTGCTCAGAATGGAATGGCGGCAACTTCACACCCCTTATCAACCCAAGTGGCGCTCGATGTTTTGAAGGCTGGTGGGAATGCCATCGATGCTGCGATCGCTGCAAATGCGATGGAAGGTGTTGTGGAGCCACATGTCAATGGAATTGGAGGAGATTTATTTGCCATTGTTTGGGATGCTAAATCAAAAAAACTATATGGGCTAAATGGCTCTGGTAGATCACCTAAATCGTTGACCTTAGCCGAATTTAAAAAGCGTGGCCTAACGTATATTCCTTCCACGGGTCCATTGCCAGTCAGCGTTCCCGGTTGCGTGGATGCTTGGTTTGAATTACATAAAAAGTTTGGATCTATGCCGATGAATAAGGTACTCGAAAAGGCGGTTTCTTATGCAAGAAATGGCTTTCCAGTGCATGGGGAATTGGCTTCTGGTCTTGCTAGGGTACAGGCCAACTATGGAAAATATCCCAACGTGGCCAATCATTATTATCCGAATGGCAAGGTGGCCGGAGAAGGAGATATATTCAAGAATCCTAATTTAGCCAATACCCTTGAACGTCTAGGCAAGGAAGGCAGAGATGTATTTTACAAAGGAGATATGGCCAAAACCATGGATGCTTTCATGAAAAAAAATGGCGGATTTTTAAGTTATGATGACTTAGCTTCTCATACTTCTACTTGGATTGATCCGGTTTCAGTTAATTATCGCGGTTATGATGTGTGGGAATTACCACCCAATGGCCAAGGAATTGCAGCCTTGCAAATGTTGAATATTTTAGAAGGATATGATTTTTCTAAAATTAAGTTGGGAAGTGCCGAACACATTCACCTATTTACCGAGGCAAAAAAATTGGTTTTTGAAGATAGAGCCAAGTATTATGCGGATATGGACTTTGCCAAAATCCCCGTAAAAAGTTTAATTTCTAAAGAATATGCGGCGGAAAGACGGAAGTTGATCAACCCAAATCGCGCATCAAAACACTTAGACGCTGGAAACCCTGCTTTAAAAGATGGGGATACTATTTACTTGACCGTGGCCGACAAAGATGGAAACATGGTCTCCTTAATTCAAAGTAATTATAGAGGTTTTGGATCAGGAATGATGCCAGATGGTTTAGGATTTATGTTCCAAGATCGAGGAGAAATGTATAGTTTGAAAGAAGGGGAGAACAATACCTATGCTCCAGGTAAAAGACCATTCCATACGATTATCCCTGCTTTTATGACCAAAGATGGACAGCCAATCATGTCATTTGGTGTGATGGGGGGAGCTTATCAGCCGATGGGTCATACGCAAATTGTAATGAATGTGGTGGATTTTGGCATGAATGTACAAGAGGCGGGGGACTATCCAAGAATTAATCATGAAGGTTCTTCAGAACCTACGGGAGAGGTTATGGAGCCCACGGGTGGGACCATTACACTTGAAAGTGGCTATTCTTATGAAGTAATTCGTGAGCTTTTGCAGAAAGGACACCAAGTAGGTTATATTGCCGGTGGTTATGGGGGATACCAATGTATTCGCTATGACCCAATCCGAAAAGTATATTTTGGCGGAACAGAATCTAGGAAAGATGGACAGGCCGCTGGATATTAAATTTTTATGCAAGAAATCAGATTTGATAAAATTTTTACCGGTTCAGAATGGATTCGAGATAAGTCTATTGTCATCGAGGACGGAAGGATTGCAAAGATTGCTCCTGGCGATGGCGGGGGGGCTAAAAATGGCTTTTTGTGCGCTGGATTTATAGACCTTCAGTTATATGGAGGAGGCGGAAAATTATTTTCAAACCAAGCGACCACCGAATGTATTACGTCAACTTTTGAGGAACACATTAAAACAGGAACGGTTGCTTTTCAAATCACATTAAACTGTTCGCTCAAAAATACCATGTCACAAGCAATCCAAGCTTGTAAAAATTACCAAGGAAAAGGGCTTATAGGCTTGCATTTAGAAGGGCCTTTTTTTAATCCTGTTCGTCGGGGTGCGCACCATAAAGAATTCGTTCAAAAGCCAGACCTAGCCTTTATTGAGTCGCTAATTTCGGAGACCGACGGCTTTCCTACCTATATGACCATTGCCCCAGAAATGTTTGAATCGGTTGATTTGGAGCGATTAATGGATAGCCCAATCATGGTTTCCATAGGACATTCTGATGCGAATTTTGAACAAGCAAGCCAGGCAATTAATAAGGGTATTCCTAGGATTACACATTTATTTAATGCCATGTCTCAATGGCAAAGTAGGGCATTAGGTATTGTAGGAGCAAGTTTTTCTACTGATGCTTGGACAAGCATTATTGTAGACGGCCTGCATTGCGATTTCGAATCGGTTAAATTAGCCAAAAAACTCAAAGGAGATCGCTTGTTTTTAATTACCGATGCCGTGACCAACGATGTGTCGGGCCCTTATTTTTTCTTCCAAAAAGATGGTCGATTTACCAATGATGCCGGCATATTATCGGGGTCTAGCTTAACGATGCAACAAGCGGTTAAAAACTGCGTAGAAAAAGTACATATTCCCTTGGATGAAGCTATTCGCATGGCCACTATGTATCCGGCAAAAGTGGCCAATTTAGACCATGATTTAGGAACAATAGAGGTGGGCAAGCGTGCTTGTTTTATTCATTTCTCTGATGACCTGGCGATCCAACAAGTTTGGTATGATGGTGAACCCTGTTTAAATTAGTCATATGATTACATTCCCATCTAAGCAACCTTTTGTCGCAACGACTATTTTTACCAAAATGTCTCAAATGGCCTCAGATGAAGGGGCCTTAAATTTGGCTCAAGGATTTCCGAGTTTCGACTGCTCAGATGCATTACAAGAATTGGTTAAATTTTATGCTAAAGGGCACAATCAATATGCGCCCATGGCTGGTGTTCCGGCGCTAAAAAGTAGTATCGCTGCTAAAACGGAGTCATTTTATGGTATTTCCTTAGATGCCAATACGGAAGTGACCGTGGTTTCTGGAGCCACAGAGGCTATTTTTGCCTCTATTCATTGCTGTGTTTTCCCGGGGGACGAGGTTATTATGTTCGACCCTTCGTATGATGCTTATGACCCGATTGTCCGATTAGCGGGTGGAATTCCTATACATATTTCATTAAAGGCATCCAATGGTTATCGCATCGATTGGGATGAATTAGCTCGCACTATTACGCCCAAAACAAAGGCCATTATGGTTAATTCGCCACATAATCCCACAGGCTCGATTTGGGATCCGTCGGATTTAATTGCTTTTGCCGAAATAATTAAAGGAACCCAAATTTTAATTGTTTCAGACGAAGTATATGAGCATATCGTTTTTGACGGCGCCTCGCATGCGAGTGTTTTGTTACACCCTGAATTAAGGAAAAGAAGTTTTGTTTGTGGTTCTTTTGGTAAAACATTTCATGTGACTGGCTGGAAAATGGGATATTGCTTAGCGCCTCCTTTTTTAACGGCGGAGTTTCGAAAATTACACCAATGGGTTACATTTTCGAGTGCCACACCTTTGCAATATGCGCTGGCAGAGTACTTAAAAGACCCCAATAATTACCTGCCACTAAGTTCATTTTACCAAAAAAAGCGGGATTTGTTTGCAAGTTTTTTCGTTAATTCTAAATGGAAAATTTTACCAAGCCACGGAAGCTTTTTTCAATGTTTAGATTACAGCGCGATAACTGATGAAAATGATGTTGACCTAGCCGACCGATATACCAAAGAATTAAAAGTCGCTTCCATCCCCGTGTCTGTTTTTTACGAAAACCCTCCTGAAGATAAAATATTGCGATTTTGTTTTGCTAAAGATGATGCAATGCTCGAAGAAGCCGCTCGGAAATTAGCCGCCTTATAAATATTTTAGGGCTATTTCTTCCCCCATTTTTTCTAAGTAAACAGCCGCATTCTCCATCGAATCCTTCGCATTTTTTGCTTTTGATAGCACCGAATAAACCTCCTGCGAATCAAAAAATACGGGTAATTTTTCTGGATCTTCAAAAACACCACAAACGAGAATGGTTTGTTTGAATTGTTTATCACAACGATTGATTACCTGCGAAATTAATTTACCTCCCCAGGTTTGCCCATCAATTTTCCCCTCACCGGTAATGATGTAATCGGCCTTTTTAACGGCCCTTTCAAAATGAATTTTATTTAATAACCATTCAGCTCCTAGGGCAATTTCCGCCTGTAAAAAATACAGGGCTCCCGCGCCTAATCCGCCAGCGGCTCCCGCCCCCTGAATCTCTCCAATTAAACCGTTTTTTGTTTTTCCGAATAGCTTTTGTAAATTAATTAGACCTTTGTCTAAATATTTAATCATCTCTGCATTTGCTCCTTTTTGTTTAGCAAATACATGAGCGGCGCCTTCTTTTCCGGCTAGCGGATTTTGGACGTCGGTGATTACTTTAAAATTTATTGAATGGATTTTACTCAGCAATGGGCTAGGAATAATGGAGTCGATGAGGGGCAAACTTTCGCCTATTGCTTTTAGTTCTTCTTGGTCTTTATTTAAAAATTTAAATCCTAATGCAGCTGCCATACCGATTCCGGCATCATTGGTGGCCGATCCGCCTATTGTTAAAATTATTTCAATGGCCCCTTTTTCGATGGCATCCAAAATTAATTCTCCCGTTCCAAAAGTGCTAGTTAATAATGGGTTTCTTTCTTTGGTTTTTAAAAGCTCTATCCCGGAAGCTCTTGACATTTCAATGTAGGCTATTTTTTGATCAGCTAGCCATAGATAATTGGCCTCAATGGGTCTAAATAAAGGATCATTGACTTTTTTTTGAATCCATTCGCCCCCATGAATGGTTTTAATGACTTCTAATGTGCCTTCTCCTCCATCTGCTAAGGGCATCAACTGAATAACGGATTTGGGTCTTCGCCTTTTTATGCCTAGTTCTAATGCTTCGCAAACTTGTTGGGCCGTGAGGGAATCTTTAAACTTATCTGGGCAAATTAGAATGTTCATATAATCGAAATGATGCTCCAATTTACGTACAATTCTTTACTTTTGTATTCGACAAAATATTTATGAAAGCCGCATTCCTCTCTCTTTTTATTATTTTCTTGTTGGCCTCTTGTACCCATAAACCGGATTTAAATGGCTTAGATGTGGCATTATTTAAAAATGATCGTGGCGCTTGTAAAGATGATCGACTGCAGCAAATGGCATGGCTAAAGGCCAATAAGATGACTTGGAAAGCGGTCAGCTCTAACGATGTGGAGGATATTTTAGGGAAACCCGATATCCAGCAATTAGCCGATCGCAATCAAGAATATTATATTTATTTTCTAGAAAGGGGTGCACAATGTGTCAAAATTACCAATCCTTCTCAAGCAAAAACTATGGCTTTCCGATTTTCTGCAATTGGCCTAGCGACCGAAATCACCTTTCAAAACGGGTTGCCTGATTGATGCGGTGAATGGATTGGAAGCTATTTGGTAAATAAGCCCACAAGACTGTTCGTGATTCCAAGAATAAAGCTGAAAATTAGGGGAGCAATAAATCCTGTCACATGAAATCCTGTAATATAATGTGCGACTAAATACACAAGTCCCACATTGATGACTAAGGAGAACAAACCCAAGGTGATAAATGTGATCGGGAAACTGATGATTTTAAGTAGGGGTTTGACAAAAGAATTTAAAAATCCCATGGCTAAGGCCACCCAAAGTGCTACTGTAAATCCATCCACCGTGATCCCTTTGAGGTATCTGGGGACAACCATCACGACGATGGCGATCACGATGTAGCGTATAACGAATCCGATCATATTATTTTTGATGTCTTTCTTGTAGCAATTTGATGACTTCCTCCAAACCTATTCCCCGGTCTTCCAACAAGACTAATAAGTGAAATAGTAAATCAGCCGCCTCTCCTTTGAACAAGTCGTCATTTTTCATTAAAGCCTCTATCACTAATTCAACGGCTTCTTCTCCCACTTTTTGGGCAATTTTATGCGTACCTTTTTGAAACAAAGATGCCGTATACGATTTCTCTGCAGTCTCATTTTTCCTAGACCGAATGACATGTTTTAGGTAGTCTAACCATGCCGCATTATCTTTATTGGACTCATTAAAGCAAGTATCTGTTCCCGTGTGGCAGGTTGGCCCCTCCGGATTTGCTTGGATCAAAATCGTGTCTTGGTCACAATCCACGAGGATGTTAACGACCTGTAAATAATTTTCTGAAGTTTCCCCTTTGGTCCACAAGCGATTTTTTGATCGGGAAAAAAAAGTGACCCTATTCTCCGCAATTGTTTTAAGATAAGCCTCCTCATTCATGTAGCCTAGCATCAACACTTTTTGTGTTTTGGCATCTTGAATGATGGCTGGAATCAGGCCCTTAGAAAAATCAGGTTGTTGGTTCATAACGTTAATAATCTGTGAATTTATTAAATCCGCATCGGAATTCCTTTCTCGGCCAAATAATTCTTTAAGGCATTAATTTCAATCTCTTTAAAGTGAAAGATACTGGCGGCTAATCCTGCATCTGCTTTTCCCAACGTAAATACGTCAAAAAAATCTTCCATCGTTCCCGCGCCACCTGAGGCAATGATAGGAATAGATGCATGGGTAGATATTTCAGCCGTTAATGTATTGGTAAATCCCGCTTTTGTTCCATCCGTATCCATGGAGGTTAATAGAATTTCTCCTGCACCTCTTTGCTCGACTTCCTTTGCCCATTCAAGCGTTTTGAGAGCTGTTATATTTCTTCCTCCGTGCGTGTGCACCCAATCGGCCCCATCCACAAATCGTGTATCTATGGCTACAATAATGCATTGTGAGCCAAATTGTAACGCTAACTCGTCAATTAATCCCGGTCGGCGAACTACAGAGGAATTAATCGAAACTTTATCCGCTCCCGCATTTAATAAGGCCGAAACGTCTTCAATGGATCCGATTCCTCCGCCAACGGTAAATGGAATGTTCACTTGTCGAGCGACTTGCTTGACTAATTCTACCAAGGTTTTACGGTTATCAATGGTCGCCGTGATATCTAAAAAAACCAATTCATCCGCCCCATTTTCGGCATAAAATGCACCTAACTCGACTGGATCCCCTGCATCACGCAAGTCGACAAAATTAGTCCCCTTGACCGTTCGACCTTCTTTAATATCAAGACAGGGGATAATTCTCTTTGTTAACATGACGTATTATTTGCAAATGAAGTCAATTCATTTAAAGTGATCCTGCCTTCATAAAAAGCCTTTCCCACAATGACGCCAAAAAGATTCATTTCTTTTAATGTATTCAAATCGTCCATACTAGCCACCCCTCCACTTGCTATGATGTGTAGACTAGGATTCTGAGTTTGTATTTTTTCATATAATTCAAAACTGGGGCCTTGCAATAATCCATCTTTGGCCACATCCGTAGAAATAATGTAACGGGCTCCGGCATTTTCATAATCAGTCAAGAAGTCAAATATGGAAATATTTGAATTTTCTTGCCAACCCGATACCGCGATTTGCTCATGATGCGCATCTGCACCCACAATGATTTTATCGGCGCCATATTTTTGGAACCAGCCTATCACCATGTCCCTATTTCTAACCGCAATACTTCCTGCCGTTATTTGAGCTGCTCCAGCCGAAAAGGCTAAGTCGATCATTTCGTCAGATTGAACCCCACCGCCAAAATCAATGTGTAAAGATGTCCCCTGAGCAATCTTTTCTAATACATGGAGATTGATAATTTTTTTTGCCTTTGCTCCATCCAAATCCACTAAGTGCAACCTCTTAATCCCCGCTCCCTCAAACGCCTTGGCTATTTCTAAAGGATCCGAAGAGTACACTTTTTTTTGTGCATAATCACCCTGTGTCAATCGGACACATTGACCTTCAATTAAATCTATGGCTGGAATGATTTGAAGCATAGGGATACTTATAAAGCTAAAAAGTTTTGTATGATTTTTTGGCCTACCTTCCCACTGATTTCAGCGTGAAATTGAGCCGCAAAAAAATTATCCTTTTGCAACATCGCTGAAAAAGGCTGTATATACTCGCAAATGGCGGAGGTATCCTGATAAACAGGAGCATAAAACGAGTGAACAAAATAGACAAACTCGGTTTCATGTAAGCCTTTCATGAGGTCGTTTTCTCCATGGGCTTGGATAGAATTCCAACCTACATGAGGAATTTTCAACGTATTGGATTGAAAGCGGGTAATGTTTACGTCAAAAACGCCCATACAATCCGTGTTATTTTCCTCTGAATGTTTACACAATAATTGCATCCCAATACACGTCGCTAATACCGGTTGCTTAAGCGTCGGAATCAATTGATCTAATTTCTTCTCCTTTAAATAGGCCATGGCGGTACTTGCTTCACCCACACCAGGAAAGATCACTTTATCAGCGGATTGAATTACTTTTTCATCATCCGTCCATGTATATTTTGCCCCGATTCTATCTAAAGCATACATGACTGAAGCCACATTACCCGCATTATATTTAATAATCGCAATGTTCATAGGAGGAAATTAATGCGCAAAACGCGTGGCAAAGGTAGGTAAAAGGGCTTGCATTATGAAAACTGATGTATCTTTGTTGGCCCAACCCAAGCCCATGCCATTTAGTCGCAAAATGATTATTGAATTTTTATACCTTATTTGGATGGGGGCATTGCCCTTAGTTTCAAGCAGCCTTTTAGGCTATTATGCTATTTCTAATCCTGATTTTTTTCAATCTTTACAGGGCGCCGACCTATTTGTTTTTTGGTGTGTAGCCATTTTTATCATGGGCCTCGCGTTTAGCCCAACCACTTTTTTTGCCTTGTTTACGGGATACATATGGGGTTTACATGGCATCATACCCTTAATTATTGCGTACTCAATCGCTTCATTGCTTGGTTTTTTTGTTGCTAAATTAGTTAAAGGGGAGGCCATTTTAACGTTCATTAAATCAAAATTCAAAACAGCATCATTTCTAGACCATGTTCAGTCAAATTCATTTTCTTGGGTATTTTTAGCCCGGCTATCCCCCGTTTTTCCTTTTGCAATTACGAATGCCATCATGGCATTTTTAGGCGTCAGTGTTAGGAAATTTTTTATCGCAGGGACATTGGGTATGTTGCCCAGAACCTTGTTGGCCGTTTGGACGGGCATGCAGGCAAAATCCGTCGAATATTTATGGAATAATCCACAAAGTGCTCATTGGCAAGACTTTGTAAGCTTCGCTCTTTTAGTTTTATCGGGAGCCGGCATGTTTTATTTGGCAAAAAAACATGCTCATTAAAATTCATTGAGAATTTAATGAGCACGAATTAATTTATTGGAGGGTATCATAAATTTCTAAATCATTTGGGAGTCAAAAACTTGAACTTTTCCCCATAAATGCTTGTTGTCATCGATGAATTTTTTATGAAGTGGATGATATAGATATTCCTTTTCTTTTTCAGCGCTATCAAAGATTAACACCACGGAAAAGGTATAACTTGCCTCTGTAACGGGTTTATCAAAGTCTGTAACGATAGGCTTTCCTACATGAGCTGATTGAATCATAGGTAATTTGCCTAAGGATTTTAAGGCTTTGAATAATTGATCTTTTTCGGATTGGTTTTCAGGGTTTTTGGCCCAAAAAAGTACGTGATGTATAAAAGTCATAGAGGCAGGAGCGTTTAAGCCATTTGACAATCCCGCGGCCATCAGCCCAGATTGTTGAATAAATGTACGTCGGTCAGTCATTTTTTGGAAGTTTTTTAATTAAAATATATTCAATTCTACTATGGAAAAAGTTAAAATCAAAATAATCATTACGGGAGCTACGGGAATGGTGGGCGAAGGGGTCCTACATGAAGCGCTGAATTCAATCTATATTGAGGAGGTTTTAGTGATCGGACGTAAGCCTACGGGTTACATTCATCCGAAATTGAAAGAATATCAAATGGTTGATTTTTATAAACTAGAGGGGTTGCTTGATCTTGTTCGGGAATATGATGCCTGCTTATTTTGCCTGGGTGTTTCTTCCATCGGCATGAAAGAAGATGAATTTACATTGAAAACACATACGTTGACGATTGGTTTTGCCACCATTTTGGCAAAATCGAACCCCAACATGACCTTCTCTTACATATCGGGTTCGGCCACTGATTCTTCAGAAAAAGGATCTGTCATGTGGGCGCGTGTTAAAGGAAGGACGGAAAATGACCTGGCTAAATTAGGCTTTAAAAATACGTATGCATTTCGACCGGGCTACTTACAACCGACTGTTGGCATGAAAAATACACTTTCATACTATAATTACATTGATTGGATTTATCCATTTTTCAAAGTAATAATACCCAATCACACATCTAGGTTATCAGAATTAGGAAAGGCAATGATTGAGTGTGCGGTTTTTGGCCATCATACAAATATTATTGAAGTTAAAGATATTTTGGCTTTGGCCCAACAAATGAATGAACGTGCCTAGACATTTATCTGTATTTTGGTTAATTTTATAAAATTGTAAGAAAAATTTCTGTGAATAAAAAAGTAGTATTAATGATTTTAGATGGTTGGGGCATTGCGACCAACCCAAAAGTTTCGGCTATTGACGCAGCTAAAACTCCTTTTATTGACTCCCTGTATCAAAAATATCCACATTCAAAATTAGAAGCATCTGGGTTGGCTGTGGGTTTACCTGAAGGCCAAATGGGCAATTCGGAAGTGGGGCACATGAATTTGGGCGCAGGCCGAGTAGTTTATCAAAACTTAGTCAGAATTAATAAATCAGTCAAAGAAAATACCTTAGGCCAAGAAGTGGAGCTGGCGAAGGCTTTTGATTATGCTTCTAAAAATAATAAATCAGTACATTTTATTGGCCTAGTGTCTGATGGAGGTGTTCACGCCCACATCGAACATTTAAAATCTTTATTGACCTCCGCTTCGGAGGCGGGTTTAAAAAAGGTGTTTGTTCACGCATTTACAGATGGTCGTGATACCGACCCTAAATCAGGCTTACATTTTTTGACTGATTTATACCAACATACCCTAAAAACGAACACGCAAATTGCGACTGTTACAGGTCGTTATTTTGCGATGGACCGCGATAATCGCTGGGAGCGAGTAGCCCTAGCCTATAACGCGATGGTTCACGGAACGGGTGACGCTAGCCAAGATGTTTTAGCCTCTATTTCATCCAGTTATGTGGTTGGGGTAACGGATGAATTTATTAAGCCCATCATTATGACGAATGCTGATGGCACCCCAAAAGGAAATATTGAATCGGGGGACGTGGTCATTTGTTTTAATTTTAGAACGGATCGCGGTAGAGAAATTACACAGGCTTTGACCCAAAAAGATTTTCCTGAACAAGGAATGAAACCTTTGGATTTATATTACTTGACGATGACTGAGTATGACAAAGAATTTAAAGGAGTTCATGTGATATTTAATGATTCTAATTTGCCGATGACGATGGGGGAGGTTTTAGAGGGAGCTGGTAAAAAACAAATTCGCATTGCCGAAACCGAAAAATATCCACATGTTACTTTTTTCTTTTCCGGAGGAAGAGAGAAGCTATTTACGGGACAAACGAACTTGATGCGAAATTCTCCGAAAGTGGCCACCTATGATTTGCAGCCAGAAATGTCGGCAGCAGAATTAAGAGATGCATTGGTCCCTGAATTAGAAAAAGAGGAAGTTGACTTTGTGTGCTTAAATTTTGCCAATCCGGATATGGTTGGCCATACAGGCGTTTTTGAAGCGGTAGTAAAGGCCGTGGAAACCGTAGATTCTTGTGCGGAAGCCGTGGTAAATGTGGGGCTAAAGCACGGATATTCTTTTATTATCATCGCTGACCATGGAAATGCAGATGTGATGATTAATGAAGATGGTTCACCCAATACGGCTCACTCAACAAATTTGGTACCCTGTATTTTGGTCGATAATGATTTTCACCCTACGCTAAATAATGGTAAATTGGGCGATATTTCGCCTACTATTTTAAAATTAATGGGGGTAGATCAACCCAAGGAAATGACAGGGGTGGCCTTGTTTTAAATAGCTTTATTATGTCTAAAATTGTCATATTTGGAAATACGCTCACGGCAGAACTTGCACTCTATTATTTGCAAAATGATAGTGAACATGAGGTGGTTGCTTTTACGGTAGAGGAAGAGTTCATTGAAGAGCAGCAGTTTCACGGCTTGCCTTTAGTCCCCTTTGAAACGGTTGAAAAAGCGTATCCTCCTTCCGAGTTTAAATTCTTTGCGCCATTAACGGAGAAAAACATGAACCAAGTTCGGGCAAGAGTATACGAACAAGGTTTAGAAAAGGGCTACTCATACATTTCATATATTAGTTCTCATGCAACGGTTCTGACAGATAAGATAGGTGAGAATTGTTTTATTTTAGAAGACAATACGATTCAACCTTATGTGACGATTGGAAATAATTGCGTTTTATGGTCGGGTAACCACATCGGTCACCATGGAATCATTGGGGATCACGTATTTTTTACCTCGCATGTCGTGCTTTCTGGGCGCTGTGAAGTGGGGGATTATTGTTTTTTTGGCGTCAACGCTACGATTCGAGACAAATCAGTTTTAGGAGAGGGGACTTTAATTGCCATGGGAGCAAATTTAACTCGTCAAAAAACGGAACCTTGGAGTATTTGGAAAGGAAATCCAGCTGAAAAATCAAGTTTGTCTAGTAATAACATTAAGATATAAAAAAAGCCCTTTCATTGGAAAGGGCTTTTTTGTGAATAGACTAAATAAAAAATTAACGTTCGATGGGCTGATTATTTTCGTCAACCACCACGAAGATATCTTCTTTGGGCTTTTTCATTAAGTACTTTTCTCTTGCATATTTTTCTAATAAAGCAGGGTTTCCGATCACTAGTCGGCGTTCTTTTTCCAACTCCTTTAATTTTTTTTGGAAATAGGTCTTTTCAGATTTTATATTGTTTAATTCATCCCATAATCGGTATTGAACAGACAAGTCATTCGTATCTAAAAAAAACATCCACACAAATAATACGCTCGTAGAAATAGAGTAAAATCGATAATTGCCCCAAAAAAGCTTTTTTATCAGATTCATATATTCATTAGAAATTTAAACCAGGGAAATATGCATTAGCTCCTAATTCCTCCTCAATACGTAGTAATTGATTGTATTTTGCCATACGATCTGAACGAGAAGCCGAACCGGTTTTAATTTGACCCGTGTTTAACGCTACAGCCAAATCAGCAATCGTCGAATCTTCTGTCTCTCCTGAACGGTGGGACATGATGTTCTTGTAGGAATTGCGCTTAGCTAAATTAACTGTGTCAATCGTCTCCGTTAAAGAACCAATTTGATTTACTTTAACTAATACCGCATTAGCTACGCCTTTTTCGATACCTTGTTGTAAACGCTTAACGTTCGTTACAAATAAATCATCACCAACTAATTGGCATTTTGAACCAATTAATTTGGTTTGCTCAGCCCAACCAGCCCAATCGTCTTCTGCCATACCATCTTCAATTGAAATGATTGGATATTTATCTGCCCATGTCTTCCAATAAGCAGCCATTTCCATGGAATTCAATTGCTTTCCGTCCGATTTTTTGAACGTATATAAACCTGTTTTCTCATCGTAGAACTCAGATGCAGCCGCATCCATGGCGATAAAAATTTCTTCGCCTGGCTTATATCCTGCTTTTTCGATCGATTGCAAAACGATTTCTATCGCCTCTTCGTTCGACTTGATGTTAGGAGCAAAACCTCCTTCATCACCTACGTTGGTCGAATATCCTTTGCTTTTCAACACCCCTTTCAACGCATGAAAAACCTCAGTACCCATTCTTAATGCTTGCGAAAAACTTTCAGCTTTCACCGGCATAACCATGAATTCTTGAAAATCAATTGAGTTGTCGGCATGTGAACCACCGTTTAAGATGTTCATCATGGGCACAGGCAATGTGTTTGCATTTACCCCGCCAATATATCTATATAAGGAAAGTCCCGCTTCTTGAGCTGCTGCTTTGGCAACGGCCAATGAAACCCCTAAGATTGCATTAGCGCCTAATTTACCTTTGTTGGGAGTGCCATCTAATTCAATCATGATATTGTCAATCATGTTTTGCTCAGATACTTCCATGCCCCATAATTCTTCAGCTATGGCTTTGTTTACATTTTCAACGGCTTTTAAAACGCCTTTACCTACATAAACTGATTTATCATCATCTCTAAGTTCAACGGCTTCGTGGATTCCGGTAGAAGCTCCTGATGGAACTGCTGCACGGCCAAATGCCCCATCTTCTGTTTTGATGTCAACCTCGATCGTTGGGTTACCACGTGAATCTAAAATTTGTCTTGCGTGAACGTACTGTATTGCACTCATCGTATAATTATTATTGTGAATAAATGGATTACCTATTAATTGACTAAATTGCCCCGTAAAATAACACAATTTTTGTTTATAATCCTTTGATTTAGGCCAATAAACATATTAAATATCTGTAAATAAACACCTTATGAAATCATATTCGCTGAATAAACTCTTTCTTGTCGGATCATTTGTAGCATTCAATTTTGCTGCATTTGCCCAAAATCTTTCTGTTGAATCTTTTGAAAAGAAATTATTAGAAACCTCTAATGCTTTTTTATTAGATGTAAGGACAGCCGGTGAATTTGGCGGAGGCCATTTGCCTAAGGCGACTAATATCGACTTCAGGTCCCCCGATTTTGCTAATAAAATCAAGGAATTGCCTAAAGATAAGCCGGTTTTTGTGTATTGTCTTTCCGGTGGTCGATCGGCACAGGCGGCAGAAATTTTACGCAATAATGGATATCAAGTAACTGAGCTTCAAGGGGGCTATTTAAAATGGACGACCAAATTGAAACCATTGGAAGGAGTTCCCTCGGTTTCCCATGATCAAGCTTGGGATTTGAGTGCATTTGAAAAGCAAATTCAAGGAGAAAATGCTGTGGTGGTGGACTTTTATGCTAAATGGTGTGCCCCTTGTCTAAAAATGATGCCAACGGTCGATAAATTATCTAATGACTATAAAGGCAAAGTAACCGTATTGAAAGTGGAGGCTGATGGCAATCAAGCGGTCTTACAAAAATATGAGATAGACGAAATCCCGAGTTTTTTGGTATTCCAGAAAGGGAAATTACTACAAAAAACATCAGGATTTCGCGAAGAAGCGCAATTGAAAGAATTATTTGATCAATCTATTGGGACCATTCGGTAGGTTGGCGTTCCCAACGGTGACTTCTTAATTCCTCAAGCTTAGCAGTGGGCAATCCCATACCATCTGAGCATGAGATATTGCTTTGAACATGTTTAATCTTACGCATCCCGGGTATAATGGTCCCGACATCAGGATTAGATAAAATAAATCGTAAAGCCATTTCCGGCATGTTTACTCCTTCCGGAATTAAAGGTTTCAATGCATTTGCATGGTCTACACTTGACGTTAAATTTTCGGGAACAAAATAGGTAGATCGCCAGTCATCATCAGGAAATATAGTGTCATACGTTAGCAAGCCGGTCAAACTTCCTTCGTCGAAAGGTACACGTGCAATAATCCCCACATCCATTTTTTTACATAAAGGAAAAAGTTGATCCTCTGGATTCTGATCAAAAATATTGTAAATCACTTGGACCGATGAAATAAGCCCCGTTTCGATTGTTTTGAGGCAATTATTGGGCTCCCAACGATTCACCGAAACTCCCCAATGTGCCACTTTACCTTCTTTGCTTAATTTTTCAATGGCCGACTTCCATTCGTCTTGATCTGCCCATGCATCTTCCCAAACGTGAAACTGTTGCAAGTCTATTTGGTCGACATTCATATTTCTTAAACTCTTTTCCGTGTATTCGATGATATGAGAAGCTGGGAAGCAATCCTTCAATTGAAAACCTGCTTTGGATGGCCAAATGAAATTTTTGGGTGGGATTTTAGTGGCGGCATACAATTTTTTATCGGAGTGCCTGCGTAGCAATTTTCCCAATATCTGCTCGCTTTTCCCTTCTCCGTATCCCCAAGCAGTATCAAAAAAATTACACCCTAAATCCACGGACATCTCTAATGACTTTTCCACCTCGTTCTGATCAGACCCAGACCAATCGACTAATCCCCACATGCCATACCCTAGTTCACTAATGGCCCAATTTGTTTTACCGAATCTTCTAGTTTTCATATGTTAAATATTTTATGGTGCAATTTAAATAATGTTTTTTGGGCTCAAGTAATTCAGCTAAAAAATATAAAAATTAGATGTTTGAATGCCTCATTTTAAGTTTAGAATCATAAAATATATGTTGAAACATAAATATTACCCCCCCCCTATAATCCTTTTAATAAATGAATAAAGCTAAATAATAGTCAATAACGCAAATAACACGATTCGTTTATTTTTTAAATTTATTCAAAGTATATTTGTTTTAATAATTACAATAAGTTTGCTTCAAAATTAAGTGTAAACATAATTTTATGATAGATTTCGTTTCGCTAGGTTCAGTGAAGGTTCCCGTAAAAGACATACTTTTTATCAAAGGAGAAGGAAACTATTCAAATATATTTACTCAAGATGGGAGGCATATTTTGTCTTGCAGGACCTTAAAGTATTTTGCTACCATGTTAGCTGAATACCAATTTATTCGCCCCTCAAAGTCGGCCTTAATTAACCCAGATTCTATTCAACACATCGACTTTAAGTCTCAAAAGTCTATCCGATTAGTAAATGGAGATGTTATTTCCATATCTCGAAGAAACGTACGTCCATTGCGCGAGCAATTCCAAGCCTAAACCTAGTTCTAATTTTTTTAATGTATAAATTGTTGCCAAAACGAAGGATTGTATTTTTCCCAAGCATGGCAACCAAATGGTAAAGTTTCCCCTTGTAGGCTAAAGCTTACTTGGGGATTTTTTTCAAAGGCAAAGGACATGCCTTCTTTCCAAGTAGGCAATTTTAACATGAATCTTAGTGGAAATGCTCTTTTGTGATATACAGAGAATAAGCTATCCTCATTAGCAGGCCAAGCAGGAATACAGGCATTATAAACTTTTAAAAACCGGATAATGGGTTTAATTCGCCTTAGTGAAAATCCGCCATTAAATAATATGGGTTCAAAAATAGGCATGATAAAAGGATTTTTCTCCTTTAAAAATTTGAGTTTTAGTTTGGGGGCACCTATATAATCATATCCTTTATCGCACCATTTTTCTAATTCATCTTTAAATACATAGGCGTCTAATTGATGAATCAACATAAACTCATACGCGATAAACCGTTCATAAAATAAAGGGTTGATCAGTAATTTATTATAAGTTTTTGGGCTTTTAAAGTAAGCGTCATCAAATCGTTCAATCTGATCTTCACTGGTAAAAAAATCTGCATGTAAACTTTCAGGAGCAACAAAAATAATTGGGTAATGCTGTAATACCTTTTTGCATTGTGCAAGAGATTTAGCCTCATTTTCGCGTAAGGTATTTTTATAAACCGGTATGACAATTGCTACACGTTTAGACATCATTTTATTCTACTAAGTCACCTAAAGCGGGTCTCCACCATTTACCACCATCATGCAATTTATATTCTCCATTGATTACGTGGCTAAGAATGGGTAAAAATCTTTTAATCCGATTACTAGGCAATTGGGACCTCATTTGATAATGCAACATGCGGTCTTGTATTTTTACTATGGTAGGTGAGTCTAGTGAAGGTAAAGCGCTAAAGTAATCAAACAATGCTTTTGCATCGTCAAATTTCTTATTTAAGCGGGCCAATTTATATTCTCTCGAACGTATTAAGCGGTCTTTTAGGGTAATGACAGGCTCTTTTCCTTGCAGGCCAACTTGCTGACTCGCATGCTCTCGATATTGGATTAAAGGGTCGCTGATAAATCCGATTTTTTGTTGGCGCGACAAGTACAAGCTAATCCAACCATCATGAATTAATTCAGGAATTATTTCAGGAACGGGAAATACCTCAGCACATATTTTTTTTCTGATCGCTAATGTGGCCCCCGTCACTACATATCCTTTTAATAACATGTCAAACGCATGTCCTAAATTCCATTTGGACTGCATTTCAGGATAAAACTCTATTTGGTCAAAAGAGGTATTGCCTGTTGGGATACCCTTTTGGTCAACCATAATAGCATTTGAAAATACAGCATCAATTTCTGGTTGAGCTTTGAAAAAACCAATTTGCCTCTCCACTTTCTCTTCGTACCACCAGTCATCTTGGTCACATAAGAATATAATATCACCGGTACATAATTGGATACATTTCTCAAAATTTTTACTAGATCCTAAGTTATTGGAGTTTTTATGAATCTCTACTTTAAAGTCCACATGAGATTTGAAATCCTCTAAAATTGAAAGGGTTTGGTCTTTTGAGCCATCATCGCAAACAATTAATTCATGTATGCCATGCGTTTGATTCTTGATGGACTCTAGTTGGTGCTGCAAATATTTCTCTCCATTATAGGTACAAAGAGCGACCGATATTTTTGACATAATTTACGCTTTACATGGGCACATACACCACTTTTTTTGATTCGAAGAATTCTTCTTTGAAGAGGGAAGATAATTCAAAAACTTTATGTTTTTTACCTAGCTCAACTAATTCTTCCGTTAAATCACCTCCTTTTAAGCAAATGAGTCCGTTTCTTAATGTATGAAAATGGTTAGGACTCACCTTGTTTTTAACCCAATAATAAAAGGGGGTGATTCGTGTAACGGCTCTACTGATGATAAATTCAAAGTCTTGATCGACATCTTCAGCTCGCATGTTGGCAGCTGTCACATTAGTCAAGCCCAATGATTCTGAAACGCCTTGGACTACTTTTATTTTTTTACCTGTGCTATCGACCAAAGTAAATTTTACCTCTGGGAATAAAATAGCCAAGGGAATTCCTGGAAACCCACCACCGGTACCTACATCCAGAATTTCTGTACCATGTCTGAAGGGGATAATCTTTGCAATGGCCAATGAATGCAACACATGGCGAATCATTAAGTTCTCTATATCTTTTCTAGAAACGACATTTATTTTCTCATTCCATTCTTGGTACAAAGGAAAAAGCAGCTCAAATTGCTCTAGCTGCTTTTTTGTAATTTCTGGAAAATAGTGTTTAATCAGCCCTGCCTTCATATTTCATGTAAAACACAAAGATACAAAAATGACTTTGGTTTATTAGCCTATGATCCAACGGAAAAACACGAACAACAAGGCTGATAAAATGATGGTCACGGGAAGTGTTAATACCCAAGCCATCACGATATTTTTTACGGTTCCTCCCTGTAGATTTTTTATTCCTCTGGACGCCACCATAGTACCGGCAATACCTGAACTTAATACGTGTGTGGTACTTACAGGCCATTTATAGGCCGTGGCTAATCCGATGGTAATCGAAGCGATTAATTCTGCTGAGGCTCCTTGCGCGTACGTTAAATGGTCTTTGCCAATTTTTTCTCCGATGGTAATGACAATTCTTTTCCAACCAATCATCGTTCCTAAACCTAATGAAAGTGCGATCATCCACATAACCCAAGCAGGAGCAAAATCGGTCACCCCCGCCATTCCTGTAGCAGAAGAAGCACCAAAGGCAAAGAAGGGTGCTTTATCCCCTTGAGTTGCTTTTTTGAACGCGGATTTATCTCCATCCGAAAGGGAAACAGACTCGCTCTCGATTAATTTTTTAGCATGCTTATTAATCGTTAACGCAGCCTTTCGTATATCGAATTTTTGAGTGGTACTTAGATGAGTTATGTCAGGCTTAGAAGCTAAAATAACTTTTAAACCTGCCGAAGATGCCACTAATTTGTGGTAGCTATCTAATTCTTTTTCTGACAGTGGAAGGGTATCAATTTTAGCTGAAACCGTTTGCACTGTGTTCAAACTGTTTTGCACAATATTTAAATCCAATGAGGTATTAATGGCAAAATATCCGGGTAGAAATGCGATTAGAATAACCATCACTAAGCCGATTCCTTTTTGTCCGTCGTTTCTTCCATGGAAAAATGAAACCATCGTACACGTAAAAATTAAGATAGACCTTATCCACAAGGGGGGAGGAGAGTTTTTCTTGGGCTCTTTAAAGATATCCTTATTTGAAATGGTCTTCTTTAATATATACATCAATATAATTGCTAGAGAAAAACCAAATAATGGGGAAAGGAATAGCGCTTGGCCTATCTCAATGACCTTATCCCAGTTGACCGCCGAAACATCTTTATTCGAATTTTCTGGTAAGAGTGCGTGACCTAAACCAATTCCAATAATAGAACCAATCAATGTATGGGAACTTGATGCTGGAATACCTAAATACCAAGTTCCTAAATTCCATAATATGGCGGAAAGCAATAAAGCAAGTGCCATGGCCATGGAATGATACACATTAGAATCAATGAGGAGTTCTGTGGGGAGGAGTCCAATAATGCTCATCGTAACCCCTACGCCACCGGTCAATAAACCAAGAAAATTCATGAATCCTGACCAAACCACCGCCTGTGTAGGCTTTAACGAATGAGTATAAATGACAGTGGCCACGGCATTTGCTGTGTCGTGAAATCCGTTGACAAATTCAAAAGCACAAGCGGCAAATAAGCAAAAGAATAGGAGGAAAAACAGGGTGGGGTCAAGTCCAAACATGGGTTAAATTAATTAAGGTATTGGTTAATCTTAATAAAGATCGATAATATGAATGTAAGTGTTTTTATAAAGGTATTAAGGAATTGTTAAATATTTTATTTTCGCTTTCTCCTTGCTTTTTTTGCCTCGGCCAATAACTTTTTTGCTTCGGTATGTTGGGATGATTTCCGATCTGCTTTATCCAAAACTTCTTTACAATAATCAACCGCTTGGTCGTAATTTGATTCTTGGAATGCAATTCTAGCCAAGCCTAAAACGGAGGCCCAATAATACCCGGAATCCATGGAATCCGTTTGTTTAGAAAATGAAAGGCAGTCATTAAAATGTTTTTTTGCGTCGATTGGATTTTTAAAAAAATATAAGTAGTAATATCCCAAAATATAACTGGCATATCTGCCGGAGGTGGCTTCATAGCCAATTTGATGTTGGTCTATTTTCAATAAAATATCTTTTGACAATTCCATGGCCTGATCTAATTTGCCTATCATGAAGGCTGACCTCGCTAAATATCGATGAAAAAATGGATTGTCGGGAAAGTTCTCATGGGTGTACTTAGCCAAATCGTAGGCTTTATCTGACATACTTTCCATCCCATAGATTTGAAGTAGAAAATAGCGGGCTTCAGTACGTGTGTAAAAAGCCTGATAACTGACCTTTTCCAATTGCTGAATTCCCATGAGTTTATTGGCCTTAGGAAAAAGCCAAAGTACGGGCCTTAAAAGTGGAAAATTTTGCTTGATAAAATGATAGTAATAATTGTATAGACCATCGCCAAACATCAACTCAGGACTGAAATCGGCAAATTCACGCGAATATTCTAAATATTTTAAGGCATTTTTTGCCGCTAAGGTTGCCCGAGTCCAATTTTTTCTTTCCGCATGAAGCCTGCCTTTGAAACCATAGGCCGCTGCCATAAAGAACGCTGCTTCTGGGTTTTGAGAATCATCCCAAATTTTTTCTGCTTTTGCGATGCTCTTGTCCATGTATTCAAAAAGGCGATCATCAAAAACTTCATTTCCAGTATTTGGAACAATCTTCCACCATTGCATTAATCCAAGTAGAAAGTCAGGAAGTGGATGATTGGGGTATTTGACTTTTAAATAATTAAACTCCCTTTCAGCTTCAGGAAATTTAAAATTATACATTTGATTGATTGCTTGAGTAGCCTCAATCTGCACTTCTGAGGTCAAAAGGAGCATTCCTTTGGAGCGTTCTTTTTCCGCTTCCTCTGTCTTTTTCCACCATTGGCCTTGAGATGAGAAGGCCAATGGGAGAAAAAAACTGATTAAAATAAGATGTCTAAGATGATATTTCAATTTCATCTCCATTTTGGTTTAAGAATTTGAATTCCGTTATTCCAAATGAGGAGTCTTCTGTAATCGAAATCCATGTTTTGTATTGCATAAACCAGGTCATACGAACAGAAGGAAATCCTTTGGTAAAATAGGCATGTAAAAATGGGTGTACCAACAAAGTGAGCTTTTTCTCATTTTGCTTGTAAACTAAATGTTCCACATGCTGTGCAATGGTATCTGAAACGGCAATACTTGCTGTGATGGTACCCGAACCACCGCAACTAGGACAAGTTTCATGCGTAGCCACATTCATTTCCGGACGAACTCGCTGACGCGTTATTTGCATCAACCCAAATTTAGTCAAAGGAAGAATCGTGAATTTCGATCGATCTGTTTTCATTTCATCACGCATGATGTCTTGAATCATTTTCCGATTATCGGCTTTTTTCATGTCGATAAAATCGATCACGATAATGCCTCCCATGTCCCTTAAACGCAATTGGCGCGCAATTTCCTTCGCAGCCTCCCGATTCACACTCAAAGCCGTGGCCTCTTGGTCATCTTCTGCATTTGACTTGTTTCCTGAGTTTACATCGATCACGTGCAATGCCTCTGTATGCTCGACAATTAAATATCCACCACCTGGCAAGGAAACAGATCTTCCAAAAAGCATTTTCAATTGCTTCTCGATGCCTACTTGTTCAAATAATTTAATTTTACCTGTATGAAGCTTTACGATTTTTTCCTTTTCAGGCGCTACCGTATGCACATATTCTTTGGCCTCATTATATAAATCGGGGTTGTCTACGATGACATTATCAAAGTCATTGTTTAATAAATCACGCAACATGGAAGTGGCCCGACTCATTTCGCCGATAATCCTGTCGGTCGATTTTGCTTCTGCCAATTTCGTAATTCCCTCTTCCCATTTAGAGATCGAGTCTTTTAAGTCGCGCTCCATTTCCTCAATGGCTTTTCCTTCCGCTACGGTCCTAACGATCACCCCGAAATTTTTGGGTTTTACGGATGACATCAGTTTTTGAAGTCGATTCCGTTCAGACCGAGATGTGATTTTTTTCGATATATTAACTCCATTCGCAAAGGGAACTAAGACTAAAAAACGTCCGGCAATCGAAATATCACAGGAAAGCCTGGGTCCTTTAGTCGAAATAGGTTCTTTGATGACTTGCACTAAAATCTGTTGGCCCTTAGTTAAGGCTTTTTCGATTTTACCTAGCTTATCGATTTCCTCATCTAGCTTATAATTTTCAATTCGGACATTTTTGCCTTTTTTAGTTAAGACATCCCGAGTGAATTTTTGAACGGTATTTAAGTTTGGGCCTAAGTCATGATAGTGCAAAAATGCATCTTTTTCATAGCCTATGTCTATAAATGCGGCATTTAGCCCTGAAACTAATTTTTTAACTGTGCCTAAATAGATATCTCCTACGGAGAATTTGGGCTCAGACTGTTCAATATGGTATTCTACGATTCTTTTGTCATGCAAAAGAGCAATTCTATCGCCCGTTGGGGTAGAATTTATGATTAATTCATTACTCACAAGTTTATTTAAGAAGAATGTGTGTCAGAGCTATAAGCCCTTTAAAATATACAACAAATTTAACGCCAAAAGCAGGCTCTTTATCTGATGATAAAAGGCCTGTTCT
This sequence comes from Spirosoma fluviale, assembly GCA_945906795.1. GTDB lineage: Bacteria > Bacteroidota > Bacteroidia > Cytophagales > Spirosomataceae > Aquirufa > Aquirufa fluvialis_F. The sequence continues at coordinate 16,471 of CAMDRO010000008.1, read as the reverse complement.
TGCGCTACCTAATTACATTTCCAGTGGAAATTGCAATCAATACACTACTTCTTCTTGTGACGATTTTTACGTAGACGTTTCTTTCTCTTGTGAGTTGAAATCTTATGACGTTTTCTTTTTTTTCCGCAAGGCATACCTTTTAGCTTTTAATGTTTAAATAATTTTTAAAGCTGATTTTCAACTTTATTTTTTTGTTCAGACAAATATTGTCTATACTATTTTTGCTGCATTTCTGCTAGCAGTTCTTTAGCGGCTTTTGTTTCTTGAGGGTTCTTACTTTTCGTAACAACTTCTTTGAGAACTTTTTTAGCCTCCTCTTTTTTATCTAACTGTGCCAAACAAAAACCGAGATTTAATGCGGCTTTGTAATTGCTTGGATCCAGCTTCAATATCTGTGCAAATCTTTCTTGGCCTTTGCCAAATTGATTTGACTTGATCGACAGAATTCCTAAATTAAACAAGGCCGGAATGTATGTGGGCTCTTGTTCAATCACCTCCCTAAGCAGCGTTATGCCTTTCATAGGAGTGGGTGTGTCTACATAGGTCATGGCAAGATTTGTTTTAACCAACAGGTTATTTGGATCTTGCGTCAATGCTTTTTCAAAATAAAATCTTGCCTTTTCCCCCATCAAGCTAGCTTTTTTAAGATTAATGGCGTAGGCTTGAGCTTCAAAATAAGCTTGTCCAGCTCTTAATACATGAGTGATTCCCGGATGTGAATCCGAAAATTGGCCAGCATAAATAGCTGCACTATCATATTTAGAAAACTCCATAAAAGCACGCATCAATTTTTCTAATGCAAGCGCTTGGCTTGATTCAGTTGATGCACTCTTTAAGGAAGATTTTAAAGTCGCAATCTGTTTTTGTTGGCCTGGGGTCAACGGCTCAGCATGCATTTCTTCCGTTTTGGACGAATCTATTTCCGATTTTTTACCATTCGCGTCTCGATTGGCACCCCCATTCGCGGTGGATTCCGTTTTTGCAGTTACATTTCCCTTCCGTAATTGAGAAATTAGCGCAACTAACCCAAGTCCAATAAATAAAATAATGGCAAGCTTTTTATTCATTTTAAAAGACCTTAAAAAGAGTGATCTTTTTATTTAGCCGGGTCAGTGCTCGTTTTTATTTGTTCTATAAAGACCTTTGCTGGTTTAAAGCTAGGTACATAATGTTCCTCAATCGTGATCGAAGTATTTTTTGAAATATTTCGAGCAATTTTCTTGGCCCTTTTTTTATTGATAAAACTTCCAAACCCACGAACATAAATGTTTTCTTGGTTGGCCAAATTATCTTTTACTACTTGGAAGAAATTTTCTAACGTTTCAGAAACATCTTTTTTGTCAATTCCTGTTTTGCTGGAAATCTCAGCAATTACATCTGCCTTAGTCACGGTAATTAATGCGTTAAATTCAAAAATAATAAATCCTTCTCTTGTAAAAGGGACACAAAAGTAATGCTTTTCTTTAAGAGAGGCAAGTGTTTACCGTAATAAAATGATTTTTTTCGATCTGACCACATTATATCAAAAAGGAGGAAATCTTGTATCTTTGATTTTTACATGTCAAAGCCATTGCAACATCCTTTTTCCGAAACAATCATTACTTGGTATTCCCAAAATGCCCGAGATTTACCATGGAGACAAACGAGAGACCCTTATGTGATTTGGTTGTCGGAGATAATACTCCAACAAACACGCGTAGCTCAAGGATTGCCTTATTTTCATCGGCTATTAGATGCATTTCCAAGCGTTTTAGATTTGGCAAACGCCGATGAAGATTATTTATTTAGACTTTGGCAAGGCTTAGGGTATTATAGTCGGGCGAGAAACTTGCACAAAACAGCAAAAATTATTGCAGAGGCGGGCGGCAAATTTCCATCGACCTATGCGGACTTGATAAAATTACCTGGAATAGGACCTTATACGGCTGCCGCTATTGCATCTTTTGCGTTTAATGAACCCAAGCCTGTGGTCGATGGCAATGTCTTTCGAATCCTTGCTCGGTATTTTGGGATTCAGGTAGATATTTTACATTCATCCGCAAGAAAAACGTTCACTGATTTGGCTGAGGAGTTGATTCCAATTGATCAGCCAGCCATTTTCAACCAAGCCATTATGGAATTTGGTAGTCTGCAATGTTCGCCTTCTCCTACTTGTTCCACCTGCCCATTGCAATTTAGCTGTGTCGCTTTTTCAGAAAATCGAGTTCAGGAATTGCCTGTGAAATCCAAGAAAAAGAGCCAAAAGGAACGGTTTTTTGCTTATTTCATTATTGAAAAAAAGGGGAAAATTTTAGTGCGCCAACGAGCATCTAAGGACATTTGGCAGGGACTTTGGGAGTTTTACTTGGTCGAGTTGCCCCATGTTCAATCTTTAGACGAAGTAATAGGGAAGGACAGTGTGCTTGCAGGTTTAGGCAAGCAAAGCCTAATTACGTCCTTGGTGTCACCGCCAACACATTTGTTAAGTCATCAAAAAATATTTTGCCAAGCCTGGTTTGTCCAAGTTGATGATCATTTTGAGACCCCAGAAAATGATCAGTTTCGATGGATAGAGCCTCAGGACTTTACTAATTTGGCAAAACCAGTATTGCTTTTAAATCTAATAACTGATAATTTAGAATTGAAGAATTTGTTTTAACTTAAACAAAATTACCTTTATAGCGGACAAGGTTTTTTGTCTACCTAACTCAAAAAAATCAATATTATGGCAGGTGTAAACAAAGTAATTATACTAGGGAATTTAGGAGGAGATCCTGAAGTAAGGGCGCTTCCTAGTGGCGTGAAAGTGGCGAATATTAATATTGCTACTTCGGAATCTTATACGGGTAAGGATGGCCAACGAGTGGAACAGACGGAATGGCACCGAGTGGAATTATGGGATAATTTAGCCACCATCGCTGAGCAATATCTTAAGAAAGGAAATCAAGTGTATATCGAAGGCAAAATTCGCTCTGAAGAATGGCAAGATAAATCAGGTGCCACCATGAGAGGTTACCGTATTCGGGCTACATCCATGAACTTAATTGGCAGTAAAAATGATCGGCCGTTAGGCGATTCTCCAGAACCGAGGCCAAAGCCAGAAACGGTTTCTTTGGGTGAATCGGCCAATAATGGAAATGCGTTCCCTCCTATGATGGAAGAAGGTGACGATCTTCCATTTTAAATTTCTATTAAAAAAGGGAATCTGATCAAAACATATTCCCTTTTTTGTAAATTTGTTTTTATAGTACCTAATTAATATGGACCCCGACCCCTATCCCATACCCCTGTTATTATTGATTAACCCAGCAGCTAATGCAAGCACCTATTTTCTTATAGGGGGGATTTTAATCATTTTATTGTTACTTTCTGCCTTGCTTTCGGGCTCCGAAGTGGCCTTTTTTTCATTAAATGCAGAGCAAAGAACTAGTTTAAGAGAGAGTGAAGGAGCCTCAGAAAAGGCCGTGAGTCATCTATTAGAAAGTCCTCAGCAACTTCTGGCCACCTTATTGATTGCGATAAATTTTGTCAATATCATTTTTATCACATTGACAAATTACTTAACCGAATTAGTTTTGGGCCCTCAGTCGATGGGAACATTACTGGTTACGTTGTTTTTATTATTTGGGGTTACTTTTATCATTGCTTTTTTTGGGGAACTAATTCCTAAAGTATGGGCCCAACAAAACAACCTGAATTTTGCCAGATATACCGCCCCATTAATTCATTTTTTTACGTTCATTTTTTCCCCTTTATCCAAGGTCTTGTTGGGCTTGTCAAGCCTGATTGAGAAAAAAATCAAGCGAAAGTCCTATACACTGACAACTCATGAATTAAATCAGGCTTTGGAAATTACCACGGATGAAAATACATCTGAAATGGAAAAGGACATTCTAAGAGGGATTTTAAATTTTGGAAACACGTCTGTAAAATCGGTTATGAAAGCGCGTAGGGATATCATGGCCTTGGATACCGAAATGGATTTTCATGAACTGATGGACAAGGTGAACAAAAATGGCTATTCTAGAATTCCAGTATATGCAGAGACCATCGATAAAATCGAAGGGATTTTGTACATCAAAGATTTGTTAAAGGATATAGACCAAGATGAAAATTTTGATTGGGTTTCATTATTGCATCAGCCGTTTTTTGTTCCAGAGAATAAAAAAATTGACGACTTATTATATGATTTCCAAGAAAAGCGGGTTCACATGGCAATCGTTGTTAATGAATATGGGGAAACAGAAGGTCTGGTGACCATGGAGGATATTATCGAAGAGATTTTAGGTGAGATTAATGATGAATTTGACGATGATGAGGTAGATTACAAAAAATTAGATGAACATAATTACATCTTTGAGGCGAAAACATCCTTAAATGATTTCTCAAAAATATTTGATTTTGATGTAAGCCATTTTGAAGAAAAGAAGGGAGAAAGTGAAACACTTGGTGGATTTTTGATTGAATTGTTTGGTCGAATTCCTCATGCCAATGAAGAATTGGTTTTTGAACCTTTTACCTTCAAAGTGCAATCGGTGGATACGAGAAGAATTAAAAAGATCAAGGCGACTATAAAAATAGATAAGCCTTTGACTGAGCCGAATAATCTTAATGATGAAAAATAAAGTATTTTTTTTATTGAGTTTTTGCTTTTTGCTGACCGCTTGTGAGCCTAGTCAAACACCCACACCTGATCTAGGAGTTAGCAATATTGAATCAAATTATGCTGAATATGAAGACCGGGGACTTATTGAAAACTCCTCATTAAAGGAGGTTTCAGGCCTAGTGGCCAGCAGAAAAAATGCAGGATTTTTATGGGCTCATAATGACTCTGGGGATGAAAATAGAATTTTTCTGATCGATAGTTATGGCAAGGGAAAACGGGAATTTAAATTACAAGGGGCAGAAAATCGAGATTGGGAGGATATGGGAATTGTGAGTGAGACTGATGGCTCGGCGACTCTTTATCTGGCCGACTTTGGGGATAATAATGCGAATTACTCCTCATACGCTTTGTACTGGTGTAAAGAGCCCGTTGTGGATGCAAATACTCCTTTATCGAATACAATTTCACAGGTTAGTAAATTGACATTTACCTTATCTGATGGAGCCAGGGATATGGAATGCTTATTGGTCGACCAAAAAACCAAAGATATTTTTATCATCAGTAAAAGAGAAAACAATAAGCGACTTTATAAAATTGTTGCTTCCAGCGTGGTCGCAGGTGGAACTACTAAAGCCGAATTTGTTCGTGAATTAGATTTTTCAAAACCAATTTCTACGGATTCTAAGTTTGTAACCGCAGCGTATATTACAGGCGGGTCTATTTCCCCTGACAACTCAGAAATTTTAGTTAAAAACTATTATGAAGTGTACTATTGGAAAAGAAAGACGGGGGAAACTATTTCTGACGCCCTTTCACGTGCACCTAAAACCGTTCCTTATAAAATGGAAGATCAAGGCGAAGGCATTGCTTTTGCTGCTGATGGAAATGGGTATTATACGATATCTGAGTTGGGATCATCGGATCCAGTCCGATTATACTTTTATAAGAAGAAATAGTTATTCAATCACCATCAGTTTCGCGAAACTAAGCAAGAGTACTTTTTCTCCTATCCCCTTTTCGAAAACGATGTGGGCTTTTCTTTCAGCGCCATTAATCTCTAGTTTTTTAATACTACCAAATCCGAATTTTTGATGTTCCACCCGTTGGCCTTCCTTTAACTGTAAAGCATCAGTTTGCTTGAAATCTGAGGAAGGAACATGCTGGTAATTCGTGTTTTGCTGGGGCTTTTGAATGAGCTGTGCTGCAGAAGGAGAGGTAGATTTTTCCACAAATCCTGTTTTTTGCACGGGTCTAAAAGAACTGATCTCCTTTTTCCCTGATGTCTTCGCCATTTTCAGGTAGGTAGAATCTAATTCATCTAAGAACCTACTGGGCTCACAACTTTTTAGTCGGCCAAATTGATACCTGGATTCCGCATAGGAAATCATCAATTTTTTTTCTGCTCGAGTGATGGCCACATAAAACAATCTTCGTTCTTCTTCCAGGTCGGCCTGACTTTGAAGCATCATTTGGCTCGGGAATAAATCTTCCTCTAGGCCAACTAAAAATACATTTTTAAATTCAAGGCCTTTGGCGGAGTGCACCGTCATGAGGGTTACTTTATCGCGATCATTGGGGTCTTCGTTGGTATCTGCGTTCGTCAACAGGGACACAGACTGCAGGAAAGTACTGAGTGATTTGTCTTCATTTTCTTCCGAGTCGACAAATTGCTTGATGGCATTGAGTAGTTCTTGAACGTTTTGGTAGCGGGCAAGTCCTTCTACCGTTTTATCTTCATACAATTCTCTAACTAAACCTGAGGCTTTAGCCACATGGGAAGCCACTTCATAGGCATCTTTTTGTTCGACTTCCACTAGCAGTTTAAAGGATTTTATGAGGTCAGCAAAATTTTCAATCGATGCGCCCCCTCTTGCCCCTGGATATTGGTTGATGTGGCTAACCACTTCCCAAACAGAGACTTTGTGTTCGGCTGCGGTCACTGAAATTTTTGCGATGCTAGTATCGCCGATACCTCTTTTGGGAAGGTTGATAATTCGCTTGAAAGCTTCTTCGTCATTTTGATTCACGACAAAACGAAGGTAAGCTAAGACATCTTTGATTTCTTTTCTTTGATAAAAAGAAAGGCCTCCTATGATTCGGTAGTTGATGTTTAATCGGCGCAAAGATTCTTCAAAAGAGCGGGATTGGGCATTCGTACGATATAAAATGGCAAAATCTGACCATTTGAGCCCATCTTTTTGTCTTGCCTCAAAAATCGTAGAAGCAATAATTCTGCCTTCATCATTATCAGAACCTGCTCGTATAATTTCTATTTGTTCCCCTTCTTCATTGGACGTAAACACATCCTTTTTTAATTGGCTTTTATTTCGCGCAATGATGGAATTGGCTACGGCGACAATTGCTTTGGTGGACCGATAATTTTCTTCCAGTTTGATGGTTTTCAAATCGGAATAATCACGTTCAAAATTTAGAATATTTTGGATGTCGGCCCCACGAAATGCGTAAATACTTTGAGCATCGTCGCCTACCACACATATGTTTCGGTTGACTGCGGCAAGTTTTTTGGTAATTAAATATTGGGAAACATTGGTGTCTTGAAACTCATCCACCATCACATGTTTAAATTTATGTTGGTACTTGTTCAAAACATCTAAATGATCTCTAAAAAGGATGTTGGTTTGGTATAATAGGTCGTCGAAATCCATGGCATTGGCTTGAAAGCAGCGCAAACAATAGGATTTATATAAGGTGCCCATCATCGGAATTTTAGCGTACCGATCCTCCTGTTCTACAATGGAGGAGGCTAGGTATTGCTCGGGGCTGATGAGCCGATTTTTCGCATTTGAAATTCGATTTAAAACCAGGTTAACTTTATATACTTTATCGTCTAAATTTTGCTCTTTGACGAGCGCCCGAATAAGGGATTTTGAGTCATCGGTATCATAAATGGAGAAGTTGGATGTGTAGCCTAATTTCCCTCCTTCGAAACGCAATATTTTGGCAAATACGGAGTGGAAAGTTCCCATCCAAATATTTTTTGCTTGGCCGCCGATGACCGTTTCGATGCGATGGCGCATTTCACCGGCTGCTTTATTGGTAAAAGTCAAAAGCAAAATAGAAAATGGGTCAACTCCATTTTGGATTAAATAAGCGGTCCGATAAGTCAGTACTCTTGTTTTGCCAGACCCCGCGCCAGCGATAATCATGAGGGGTCCTTCTATATACTCAACAGCTTGTCGTTGGGGCTCATTTAAGCCATCCAAAAAATCCATATTTTCTTTTTTATCGCGTGTAATTGGGCCACGAAAATACAGAAAAAGGCGCAGAATCTCTGCGCCTCTTTACCCTTAATTTTTCAAAATATTATTGGATCGCAACTAAGTCGCGTTTCACTTCTGTTTGGATATTAAAAGATTTTGATTGAACTAATTTCTTGCGAGAGTCTAATACTTCCATTCTATATTTTCCATCTGAAAGGTCAGCGAAGCTAAATAATTTCTGGCTAGAAATTTGCTCATTATAAAGGATATTATTTTCTGCATCATAAATAATGACAATGAGAGATGATTTAGGTTCAGTGCGAACGAGGAATTTCATTTTACCTACTTGTTCGATATTGACAGGCGAGGTTAATTCTGCAGCGGAGGCGACAGAAGCGACAGACATGGTAGCAGCAAACATAAAAGCTGCGATGAAATTTTTCATAAACGTATTTATTTAAAAAAACTTAGGCGGAATTATTTCCGTTTGTTGAATCAAAACTAGTCTTCTTGGATTAACAACAAGTTAAATCCGCATAAAATTTAAATTTTCCAAGAAAGTTCCTCTTTAAAAAATTATATTTCTTTGAATTGTACAAAAAATGGATTTTTGATTTCTAGCTAATAACAGCTTCAAGAGACCTTGGTCATTGGCACGATTTTAATGTTAAGGAATTGTTAACAAAAAGTCGTTTTTTTTAATGATTTATTAATGCACGACTAATGCTATGTTAATCATTTAAAAAGCTGAGTGAATTATTTTTGTGTATTAATTCTCACCAATATTATAAAAACATGTTTTTATTGAATCAACGCGTCTACTTTTTACTCGTCTTCTTATTTCTTTCTATCGCATCTTTTGCCCAACAAACAGGGGTTATTAGAGGAACTATTAAAGATGTAAAGTCCAAAGAAGATATCATTGGAGCTACTGTATTAATACAAGGTTCTACAAAAGGAGCTGCCACAGACATTAATGGTTTTTTCAGTTTTGGAAAATTAGCCGTCGGCACTTATTCATTAAAGATTTCTTTTGTAGGATATCAATCAAAAATCTATGAAAATGTGAAAGTAGAGGCAGACCAAGTGACTGACTTGAATTTGACCATTGCGGAAGAATCGTCAACGTTAGCCGAAGTTAAAGTAGTCGCTCAGCGACTGACCAATACAGAAGTCTCCGTTATTTCTGAAATTAAGGTAGCTCAGTTGGTCGTTAGTGGAATTTCTGCCGCACAAATCACGAAGACTTTAGATCGTACTGCGGCAGAGGTTGTTAAGCGTGTTCCTGGAGTTACTATTTTTGGAGAGCGTTTCATCAATATCCGTGGTTTAAATGAGCGATACAATACGGTTCAATTGAATAATGCTTTCGCTCCATCCATGGAAACGGATGTACGTTCTTTTTCATTTGACATTATTCCAGCTGGCCAGATAGATCGTATTTTGGTATTTAAATCACCTTCGGCCGAAATCTCAGGCGAGTTTGCTGGAGGAGTAGTGAAGATTTTCACGAAATCGATTCCTGAAAATAATTTCTTAACCTTAGATGTTTCGAGTTCTTATCGTGATGGGACCACAGGAGCTGATTTTTATGCCTCTAAAAACTCTAATATGGCTTGGTCAGGTTTTGATCAAGGGTATTTCAACTTACCTAAATTCTTCCCTGCTTCTCGTTCGGAATTAATTAGTTTGACAGGAACGGCTCGCGATGTGGCGGGCGCTTCATTGAAAAATATTTGGGTAGCAGATAAAGCAAGTGCATTGCCAGATATGAGAGCTTCCTTATCGGGTGGTTTTAAATTCAATTTGGGAGAAACGGTGATTGGCAATATTACGGCTGTTAATTATTCAAATTCACGGACAACCTTTCAGATGGATCGTAATGAATATGGATATTCGCAAATTGAGCGTACGGGAAAAGCCGACAATGTCTTTAATTTCAAGGACAAGCAATATAGTAATGGATTGCGTGTGGGGGTTTCTACCAACTGGTCAGCCAGATTTGTAGGAGGATCTGTCATTGAGTTTAAAAATTTATACAATTCATTAGCCAATACGCAATACATTCAGCGCTATGGATTTGACAATGGATCCATTTGGGATATTCGTTCATTTGACCAAGTGTTCAGAGGTATTTATACGGGTCAGTTGACAGGCCGTCATGAATTCCAAGAGGGTACCTTAAAAATGGATTGGATGTTAGGCTACAATTCAGCCTTCCGTAATCAGCCTGATTACAAGCGTTTCCGCTACAATGCTGATGGTTCTAATTTAAGTTTATTAATTCCGAACGGTGCGGCTCAAACGTCTGTTTTAGGAAGAACCTTTATTAATTTGGATGAGCATGCGCAAACAGCAGCCTTAAACTTAATTAAGAAAGTGGCTGTCGGCGCGAAAGATTCAGGAAATGAATTGGAGCTAAAGGCTGGTTTATTTTATGAAGATAAAACTAGAAATTTTGGAGCAAGGAATTTAGGGTATGTGAAATCTACTCCATCATTCCAGACTACGTTGCCAATTGATCAACTGTTCAATCCATCCAATTTTAATACGGTGACAGGTATTCGCATCGATGAGCAAACGAATCCAAATGACTCCTATAAGGCTACAAACAATTTGATTGCGGCCTATGCATCGGCCAATTTTGCTTTGGGTAAAAAGCTTAATGTCATTGCTGGATTACGAGGGGAGCAAAATGCACAAAAGCTTAATTCTTTTGACCAGTTAGGGAAGGCCATCAACTATGATAACTCTCGGTTAGATTTATTGCCATCCGTCAACTTGACCTATAACTTTACAGAGAAATCGTTGCTTCGTTTGGCTTATGGGAAGACATTAAATAGACCAGAATTCAGAGAATTAGCCCCTTTCTCTTTTTATGATTTCGTAAATAATCGTTCGATTTCGGGTAATCCAACTTTGAAAAACGCAGATATACAAAACTTTGATTTTCGTTTTGAGAATTACCCTACTCCTTCAGAACTATTTAGTATAGCGGCATTCTACAAAAGTTTTACGAATCCAATCGAGGTAATTTTCGAAGCTGGATCTAATCCAATTTTAAATTTTGCGAATGCACAATCGGCATTCTCAACAGGTCTAGAAGCGGAAATGAGGAAGAGCTTAGGAGCCGATCGCCCTAATTCATTTTTTGGAAAAACAAGTGTAGTTTTTAATGCCACCTATATCTATAGCCGTGTCAAATTAGACCCATCGATCGCTGTGACGCAGTCGGATAATCGTCCTTTGCAAGGACAATCCCCGTATATTATCAATGCAGGTTTGAATTATAGTGACACCAAAAAAGGCTTTCAATTAAATATTAATTACAATGTGATTGGCAAGCGAATCTTTGCTGTAGGAAATAACTTTGGTTCTCCTTATCCTGATTGGTATGAAATGCCAAGAAACGTAGTTGATTTAAATTTCTCGAAGGAAATTACTAAATGGATTATGATTAAGGGAGGGGTTACGGACTTATTAAATCAAGACAATTATATATTACAAGACGGAAATCAAGATGATAATTTTGATAAAGGGAAAGATCAAATTATTCAGTCTTATGTTCCAGGAAGAGTAATTTCTTTAGGTGTGGTGATTTCACCATTTAACAAATAGTTCTATCAAAATAAATAATAATTAAACAATTAATTTCAATGAAAAAATTACAGATTAACATGTTCAAATTGCTTTCTATTTTGGCCATTTTCTTGGTCACTTTAACAGCATGTCAAAAAGAAGAAGAGGTTTTTCCTGCTCCTTCAGTTAGTTCATCCGGTACATTAGCGGGTATCATAGGTGCTACTGTTCAAGTAAAAGCTACGGTCAATGCTCCTGCAGGTATTAAGTCAATCACGGTATTGAAAAATGGTGCGGCTTTTGATTCAAAAGTATTAACAGGCGAAAAAACGTATGAGTATGTTAAAGATTATGTGATTGATGGCACGGCTGGTACGACGGTGAATTTTACACTGCAAGTAACCGATGCTAAAAATCAGGTATCTTCCTTTTTGGCTATTCCCGTTACAGTTTCTGCTATCCCTCCAAAATCGATTGTTGACGTGGAAGGTATTATCGAAGGTAATGTAACTTGGACTGCCAATAAAATCTATCGCTTGAAAGGTTTTGTTCGCGTGGGTGAAGAGTTAGTTGCAGGTAATGTTACTAAAATAGGTAATTTAACGATCGAAGCTGGAACTACTATTATCGGTGATATCGTAACAAAAGGTACTTTAGTTGTGCATCGTGGATCTAAAATAAATGCCATCGGTACAGCTACTGCGCCAATCGTATTTACTTCAGGTCAAGCTGTGGGTGCACGTAATCCAGGTGACTGGGGTGGAGTTGTTATTTGTGGTAAGGCTATAAATAATCAAGGTACTAACATCGAATTAGAAGGTGCATACAAAGGTTTCCACGGTGGAACTATAAATAATGATAATTCAGGAACTTTAAAGTATGTACGTATTGAGTATGCGGGTGTTCCAATCATTCCTAATGCTGAGATTAACACATTAACGATGGGATCAGTTGGTTCTGGTACCGTTATAGAATATGTTCAAGCTTCTTATGGTTTAGATGATTCATTTGAGTGGTTCGGTGGAACAGTTAATGGTAAATATTTAATCGCTTATAAAGGTACAGATGATGATTTCGATTGCGATTTCGGTTGGACAGGTACAGTTCAATTTGCATTAGGATACCGTGATGGAAACTTAGCAGATGGTTCAGGTTCAAATGGTTTTGAGGTAGATAATGATGGTAATGGAACTGGAAATACTCCATTTACGGCACCTATATTTGCTAATGTATCTATCATAGGGCCAAGAGCTAATAACACATCTTTCGTAGATTTGAACTTCCAAAATGGAGCTCAATTGCGCCGTAACACTAAGATCAAAATTTACAATACATTCATGACGGGTTATCCTACAGGTTTGTACATTGATAGCCAAAGAGGTAACGCTAAAGCAAATGCTTTAAATGGTGAATTAGTAACTAAAAACATGGTGATTGCGGGTACTGCTTCTCATGGAGGAACTACAGGTTTCGCTGGAGGTAATACAAACATCTACGGTTTGGGTGTTGCTGTTTCTAATGTTGAGCAATTAGCAAAATCAGCTACTAGTGTTTCTATTCTTATTGGTACAGAAACTCCTACTGATTGGTTTAAAGGGATAGCTGGAAATAAAATTTTAGCGTCTACTGCAAATACAGGTATATCGTCTAATCTTTGGGCTCTTTCTGGCCGTCCTACTTTCACAGTAGCTGCTGGTGGAACTGAGTCATTAATTGGTACAGCTTTGCCAACGTTAACTGGTACAACTGCTACGGATTATATAGGTGCTTTCAAGGATACAGATTGGACTGCTACTTGGGCTGAATTTGCGCCTAACACAGTTCTTTATTTAAAATAGTAAGCTTACACAAAGGGGTCGTCTGGTATTCAGATGACCCCTTTTTTTATACACCAATGAAAAAAATACTTGCACCAATATTCATCAGTTTGTTTATATTTTCAGCTTGTCATTCTAAAGATGAAGCAGAATATTATTTCTCTGATGCTGAGCGAGATACGTTGTTAACCAATGTGATAACCTTCGTCTCGGAAAATGCAACTTATGGAAACCTTGACAACAGGTTTCAAAAGAAATTTAGGGCTGAATATGTCAGCCGATTGCCATTATATCACTTTGTCAAATTGACAAAAATGGAAAATGGAGAATGTTATTTTTTATTGAGTAGGCCAGTGGCGAATTTAAAAAGTTTGCGCCGCGGTGTTGTTGGTAAGTTTAGGTTAAAAGATGGAAGCCTTATGCCTGAGAATTTTGAGGAGGTGGTCAACACACCTCATTTTTCAGAGGAGTTAGTAGAAGAACGCGGCTCATTTCTTTTCACAGAATTAGTGAAGAAAGGAAACTTAGACGAATATATGCCAATGAAACATTACGTCGAATGGCCGGATAAATATTTGACTTACGATAAAAAGAAAAATACTTGGGTATCTACTGGAGCCCTTTAAAATTTTATATTGGTGTATTAAAGATAATGCCGCGGGGTTTCCTCTCGGCATTTCTTGTTTTTATTTGCTTGGGAATTAATTCAAATTCTAATTTACTATAATTTCAAAATAATTCAGCTTTCGTCAGACAACTTCATGATCATAAAATTCGCCAGAGATAAATAAACTAATATTATTTCAATCTTCTGTAAAAATAAAGGCTCGATAAACTGCTGATCATAAGACCCGCAATTCCCAGGATCACAATCCAAGTGAAGAATAAAGACGGCAGATTTAAATTGGGCAATATAAAACCGGTGATAATTAACAACACGTTGTAGCCTAAGTACCCGATAGAGTCCACGATATACATTAAAAAACCAATATTCGCCTTATGTCTAGTGATGGCAATCATTCGCTCAAAAACCGAGGTGGTTATCGTTAAATATGGCAAATAGATACCAAACCCTGTTAACACAATTAACCAGAATGGATCAAGGTGATTCACCCCCCATAATCCTGCGATAAGTAAAAATAGGTAGCCTGTTGCGATCGCTGACATACTGATAAAAAATGCGATGTGGTTTTTCTTGATTAATACAAGGCTACCATTGATAATTAATATCCCCGCGGTGACCCAAATTTCCGTTTGAGAATAAATGGAGGCGTTGCCAACAAAACCTAAATATTTCCATATTTCAGGGGCAAAATCAGAGCGAATTCCCCTCAAAAGTGAAGCAAATAAATACAACAAACTAATGCATAGAATTCCGGGCCACAACTCTTTGATCAGCGCGATGCGATCTTTCTGAGTCATGGCTGTTCTTTCCGCTCGGTCTTCCTTGTCCTGCTCGGTGGGCCTTGGAATTTTTGTCAACATCCATACAAAAAACACAAAGGGTAATGTATAGATCAAGCCCGCCAACGAAGGCATCCAATGTTCAGCGATGGATATATTTAATAGCCAGGTGCCCACTGTTTTAGAAACGCCATCCGCTAATATAAAGCTACTTCCCAATGCCGCTATAAACAATTCGGTATTTTTTTTGCCCTCCAAAAAGCCTTGAATGTAGCCAAAAATCATCCCCAATGGCAATCCATTGATTACTAAAAATAGAATACTGTAGGGCCTTGGGACTAAGCCAAATCCTACCAAAGCAAGCTCTGCGATAAGAATACTAATCAGAATAGCTCGTGTTCTCTTTTCCCACGAAATGCCTGAAACGATGAATATTCCACACCATTTGGATAACATGTAGCCGGCTATCTGAGAAGAAATTAAGATCGATTTCCAGGGAATTCCTATCCAAAATTGGTCTGTGTATAAACCCGCAGTAAATGGCTTTCTAAACCCATATACGCAAAAATAACAACCAAAAGCCGCTACCATGGACCATAATGGATGGGTAAATATTAGCTTGCCAGAAAAATTTATTCGATTTTTAATGGAACTCATTTAACAAAAGACTCCAAATAAGGAACGTAAAAAGATAATTCTTTTACTTGTAAATTGGCTATTTTGGCTTGATCATCGAATCGCCTTAATTTAACCGCATCTGCATAATATGGATTCTTTTCAAACTCTTTACATTCATCGGCCGACATAGGACCTCCCTGTAAACCTAAACTGATGATGGATGGCTCACTTAAAATGTCTAGATATTCCGGCTCCACCGTACATAAATATCTTTTTGCCGCCACATGCAATCGAACGGGCTCTACTACTTCTGGCGTAAAATATTGCTGGAGAAAGTCATTGGCTAAATTCTCATGTAAATCATCTATCCCATTCTCTGGGGCGTCATCAGGTAAATGATGCAACAAGTGACCTATGTCATGTAAAATGCCTGCGACGATAATGCTTTTCTTTTCACCTGCTTCATCAGCGAAATGTGCTGCCTGTAACGCATGTTCCAATTGGCTTACGGCCTCTCCTCCGTACTGCGAATCCCCATGATTTTCAAACAAATGCACTACTTTTTCTATGATCTCAGACATATTATTCAAAATTTTGCTTGTAAATTAGCAAGCATTAGTCTGGGAAAGAAGAGTTCTAAGATTTATTTTAGTATTGTTTAAGAGTCCTTAACAATTTCGTAAAATGAAAGCAGTAGTCAACATTCGAAAAGTGATTGAAACCGATGAAAATGCTATTCGAACTTTATTGGATGAACTAGAAAATCGTATTTCAGACCCCCTAGTTTTTCAGCGTATTTTCAAGCATTACTTACTTAGAGAAAATGCGCTATTTTTTGCTGCTGAAAATGGCCAACAAGAAATCATTGGTTTTATCAGTTGTTTGGGCCAATTATTATTACACCACGAAGGATTAGTGTATGAGATTGAGGAATTAATAGTCACTCAAACGTATCAAGGAAAGGGGATAGGCCAGTTATTAATCAACCAAGTTCGAGAAGCATTAAAACCTTTCGATATAAAATCCATAGAAGTAACTTCGAATAAACGCAGAGTGAATGCACACGAATTTTATAAAGCTGTGGGCTTCAAGAATTCTCATGAAAAATTCACTTGTTATTTCTGATAAAGTTTTTGAATATACTCAGAAGTAAATCCAGGACTCGTCGTCATCCCTTTCCCCCCAATGCCATTGATAATGTGAATCACATCATCCACTTGTTTGGTGAATACTTCAGAATGGGTTCC
>CAMDRO010000007.1 GCA_945906795.1 Spirosoma fluviale | reverse complement strand
AAAAAGAACAAAAGATTGGAATTGAAAACCTTATTCATACACTGATTTCTGTCCAAAAGGAGCATAATAAAAAGTAAAATAGGAAATTGGAAGCCAGTAAAGCAAATAAGATCAAGATAATTTATATTGTTTTAATATATTTATGGTCTAAGTTGAAAAACATATAATCCATTTTGATATTTTCAACCACTTCAATAAAAAATATTACCTATGAAAAAAATATACTTCCCCTTAATTCTTATTCTTATCTCCTTTTCCAGCTTTAGTCAGGGCCAAAAGCGTTATAAAAATATAGTATTTGAATCCATCGACACCTTAATGAACATTCCATATGGTCAATCGGTCAATGTTAAAAATGAAAATGAAAGGCATTTATTGGATGTTTACTCTCCTAAAAATGACACCCTCAAAAAACGTCCATTAATTGTTTTTGTCCATGGGGGCGGCTTTGTGAATGGCGACAAACGAACAGGCTATTCAAGGGTGGTTTCGGAAAACCTGAGTCATAGAGGTTTTGTCGTGGGATCTATTAATTACCGATTAGGCATAGCGGAACCTAAATCAGACGTATCCTATTTTGAGGCCATGATTCGTGCCGTTCAAGATGCGAAAGCTGCCGTTCGATTTTTTAGAAAAAACGCGGAAAACTATGGCATCGATACAAGTAAAATTTACATTGCCGGTGGATCTGCCGGCGCGATGACCGCTTTGCACTTGGCCTATTTAGACCAAAAGGAAGTTCCCACTTACATCGATTTGGCAAAAAATGGTAGCATGGAAGGGACTTCGGGCAACGAAGGATTTTCGTCTAAAATACATGGAGTGGTTAATTTCTGGGGGGCGATGGTCAATTTTAACTGGCTAAATACGGGTGATGCTCCTGTATTCAATGTCCATGGAACGGCGGATAAAACGGTTCCTTTTGATTCCTCATTTGCCTACCACAATTTTAAATATGGGAGTCAAATTATTTTTGAAAGAGCTTTAAGTCAGGGGGTCCCAACGGGCGTCAAACTATCTGAAAATTTAGGACACACGCTAGATAACAATAAGCCCGCCATCCTTTCCTCGCTGCAGGAAGTAGGCGAATGGCTTTATGCTCAGGTCAATCGAACAAAAGCAACGCCAAAAATCACCCGCTTTGAAAATGAAATAAAAGCGCATGAAGTAGATGATTCAAAAACAAATTACTCATCCAATGCCATATTATTTACGGGTAGTTCATTCATCCGATTATGGAAAACCATTAAAAAAGATTTGGCCCCGGCTGAAATTATTCACCATGGATTTGGGGGATCGAATATCAGCGAAATGGCTTATTACATTCCAAGAATAGCTTTCAATCATTCTTTAAAGGCAATTTATATGTATTCTGGAAGCAATGATTTGTCGGTGAGCAAGCAAGATAAAAGCCCGCTCCAAATTCTTGAAACGTATAAATATGTTGTAAAAATGCTTCGTTCGAAGTTTCCGAATACCCCCATTTATTACATTGCGATTTCGCCCAATGAACGCCGTTGGGAAGTTTGGGATAAAATTCAAGAAACTAATGAGCTAATAAAAAATTACAGCGCTTCTAAACCCAATATGTATTTTGTGGAAACGACCAGCGCGTTGTTAGGTGCTGATGGAAAATATCAGCCTAGCCTTCATGTGGAAGACAAGTTGCATTTTAATGAAAAAGGGTATGAGATTTGGACTAGGATCATGCGAAAATCCATCGCTGAAATAAAATAATCCGCGACGAATCTTTTAAAGAAATTTGAAAGAAAAAAATAGGCCGAAGAGATATTTCTTCGGCCTATTGTATTTTTATATGATCCTCATTTAGGCTTTAAATAGCCCATTCGAACCTATAAATTTTTCTTCTTTAATTCACTTACCGCAAAATCAGCAGCACGTGCAGTCATGGCCATGTAGGTCAACGATGGATTTACACAAGATGCAGAAGCCATAGCAGCGCCGTCTGTCATAAACACGTTTTTAACCTCATGCACTTGATTGTGTTTGTTCACAATAGAATTCTTAACGGAGGTACCCATACGTGCCGTACCCATTTCATGAATTCCTAGTCCGATATGCGTTCCTTGTCTATTGTATGCGTTGACATTTTTAAATCCGGCCGCCTCTAACATTTCAGCCGCATCATGCATCATATCTTCTCTCATTTTAAGTTCGTTTGGCCCAAAAGAAGTTTCAAATTCCAACACAGGAAGCCCCCATTTATCTTTCACCGTTTGGCTCAATTGGAAACGGTTATTGGGATCAGGTAAAATTTCACCAAACCCACCAAAACCTACATTCCATTTTCCAGGATGAGTTAGGCTTTCTTTGAAGGTTGCTCCAAATCCGTCCATACCCGTTCCTCGTCCCCAACCATCACGACTGGCTCCACCCTGATATCCAAATCCACGAATATAATCCCGCTTATCTTTTCCCCAGTTACGGAAACGAGGGATGTAAAGACTGTTAGGCCTGTTGCCAAACATGTAATCATCCTCAAATCCTTCTACGGTCGCTGAAGCTCCTACATTTAAATGGTGATCCATGATGTTGCGGCCCAATTGGTCACTATCATTTCCTAATCCATTTTGAAAACGGCTAGATTTTGAATTCATTAAAATAGAGGTGGAACCGATAGCCCCAGCATTGACAAAAATAATTTTTGCGAAATACTCTCTAACCTCCATGGTATTTTGATCGATCACACGTACGCCTTTAGCTTTTTGTGTTGCCTCATCATAGATAATTTCAGAGACAATCGAATTGTGCACCATCGTCAAACGTTTCGTGCGCATGGCTGCTGGTAATGTCGCCGACAAAGAACTGAAATAAGCCCCGTAAGGACATCCGCGCATACATTTATTTCTAAAATTACATGAGCTCCGACCTAAATCCGTGTGAACTTTTCCCGGATTTGTTAAGTGTGCGACACGACCCAACGTAACCGGTCGGCCTAATTTTTTATTTACTTCATTCTTAAAATGTACCTCCGGAGCTGTGATCCCCATCGCTGGTTGGAACTCTCCATCTGGCAACACATCCAAACCTTCTGCTTGGCCTGAAATTCCTGCAAATTTCTCTACATAGGAATACCATGGCGCCATATCCTCATATCGAATAGGCCAGTCAGTACCGATACCATCTTTGGCATTCGCTTCAAAATCTTGTTTGTTCCAACGATACGAGTGACGGCCCCATAAAAGAGATTTTCCTCCCGTATGATACGCACGTGTCCAATCAAATCCCCCTTTTTTCTCGATGTATGGATTTTGTTTATCATTTTCAAACAAATAACGATGTTCCTCATTCGCCGTATATCCTGTTCGCATGGCAGCCCAATATTCCTCCGCGGCCATGTTGGTAGGTCTATTGCGATGTTCAAATTCCCATGGGTGTTTCATCGCAGTTTCATATCCTTCAATGTGTTTAATCTCACGACCACGCTCAATAACGGCTACCTTTAATCCCTTTTCTGTTAATTCTTTAGCAGCCCAGCCACCTGAAATTCCTGAACCCACGACAATTGCATCGAAAGTTTGACCCTTTATGGCATCTATATTTATGTTCATCTTATGCTAAAAATTAATATTGAAATGATTTTTGACTAGGCAATAATTTGGTTGCCTCAAATTTCCCGGGAACGGGTTGGTAGACAAAGGAAGCCTCTATCCCTTTCTCAGAGGTATAATATCCTAATAGAGTCAGCTCCTTGATCAAACGCCAAAATGGAACCCCATTGGCTCCCTCTAAAATTTCCTTGTCTATATTGTCCCCTACCTTCATTCTACGCTGTTGATAAAGCCGCATCAAGTCCTTCGTATTGGTTTCCAAAAGCGTCAAAACAGCCACTTGGCCATCCTGATTTTGAGACAAAAATTTAGCCTTAATTAAATCATTTACGCCCTTAAGGAAACTTACATGTTCAGGAGCCTTGTAACAGTCCTTCAACATCAATTCTATAAATGCGGGAACACCAGCATCGATTGCGCCGGCGGTATTCGTTTTAGGGATAATGTGTTCTGCTACAGCAGCTACCACTTGCCTTTGAACATCTGTTAATGAAAACAAATCTGCTTTCAAAAATTTTCCACTTTCTTTTACATCCATGGCAAATAAAGTAGGTGCGGTAAATGCACCCCCCACCATCATGGCTATTCTGGAAACTGCTTCTCTTCGATTAAACATAGAAATTTTTTTAGATAAAAAACAAATTTAATCAGATTCTTGATTTTTATAAAATATTTATAAAAAAAAGCCCGATGTGCCTAAAATCAAATACCCTATAAAAAAGAAAAGCTGGCAAAGTCTCCCTTGCCAGCTTTTCATCAACATATTAAAAAATTAATAGCCCGGATTTTGCTTTAAATATCCAGGTAAATTCGAAGCTCCGTCAATCGCCGTTTGGGGGATTGGGAAGATTCGCTTGTTTTTATCTTTGCTTGACATTTCAGTCCAGCCGCTTTCATACTTATTAAAACGAATTAAGTCCGTTCTGCGATGCATTTCCCAATACAACTCAAAACCACGCTCGCGCAATAATAAATCTAAATTGATCGTTGACAAGGCAGCTCCAGCAGGCATATTCGCGGTTCTAGAGGTTCTAACTTTATTAACATCCGCAAGAGCTCCAGCCACATCGTTTGACTTACGCAATTTTGCCTCAGCGCGCATTAAATGAATATCGGCTAAACGAACAATGGAGATATCCGCTTCACCAAAATTACGCCCTGATTGAGATTTTTTACTGAACTCATATTTCTCAACGCGAAACCCAGTACTGTAATCACTTCCCGCAGGCGTAAAATCAATTTTTTCCGTATGAATAACCGGTGGAAAGGGTGCTGCTTTCCTCGTATTATAAATCTTACCTACCTTATACTTTCCATCTGGACATTTTAAAAATGCACCCCCCGCAAATTGCAATCCATATTGTTGGCCTCTCAAAATTCCCCGATCTATGTTGTAATTAGCCTCCGCAACACACTCATCGGTAGTTTTGATATTCTGCTTGTAAAAACGCGGATCGCCATTCGCAGGGTCCACAGAACCGTACGTGGATACCCATGATTGATAAAAATCAGAAGTAATCCCTGGACCATCTGTTCCATTGGCCCCTGGATAGGCTGGCAAAGGACGCTGGTCATTCGCTAAAGAGAAATAAGACATTCGATTGTGGCCATTCAACTCCGCACGCTGATCAATCGCGAAAACCAACTCCTTATTATCGTGGTTTGCGTTGCCAAAAATGGCCCAATAATCGGGTGATAAACTGTATTGCCCTGAGTTAATGATCTTATCTGAATACTCAATCACCTTGTCCATATCTTCCGGCTTAAAGGTATATTGAGCTGCGTAAATATCTCTATATGCAGCTGCATTCAAATGTAAACGAGCCAAAATTCCCCAAGCACCTGCTTTGGTCAATCGACCTGGTCCTACGCCTGTTTCCAACACTGGTTCAACAGCTAATAATTCAGATTTGATGTATTCCACCGCTTTGTCTCCACGTAAAATGGTTGAAACATCTCCCAAATCTTCCTTAGAAAAGGCTAATCCAAAGGCATCCAACATCAACATGTTATAAAATGCGCGCATACCTCTTGCCTCCGCTAAATATAATTTAGCTGCAGGATCTTTTGAAATTTGCAAGGCATTAATCGCTGTTACCGATCTTGAAATACCCGTTAAAATATGAACCCACTCATCACGAACGTTGGGATCGGTACTCATTGTTTCATGCCTATGTAGGGATAAATAAATTCCATTATCACCCCAATCCGTACCGCCACGATAAGGTAAAATGGCCTCATCCGTCGATATTTCATTCAATGCAAAATGTATCGTATGGCGATACAAGTTGGGCAAAAATGCATACACAGGAACAATCGCTCCTTCGGCTGCTTGCTTATCTGTTAAGCCCGCCGCATTATATTCGTCTAAAACAACCTCGTTCAAATTGGTACAGCTATAAAGCGCCAACATTCCAAAAACGAGTAGAGAAACTTTTTTTATCTTTTTCATTATTTTTCTATCTACTAATTAAAATGTAAGATTTAAACCAAAAATAATTGTTTTGGCTTTTGGATAACTTAGGTAGTCAATGCCGTAGGAAGAAATTCCAGCATCAGAAGCATTTTTATTCACCTCAGGATCATAACCATCATAAGCTGTTGCAATCCATAAGTTTTGTCCAGTCACTGATAAACGTGCTGTAGAGATCCACTTTTTGATCCCCATTTTTTGAGTGTCAAAACTGTAGCCTAAAGTGGTATTATTCAGACGAACAAAAGCACCATCTTTCAAATAACGCGTAGATACCGGAGCAGCGTTACTCGTTGACTCGTTGGCCAACGCATAAGCTGCGGGTATTACGTTATTATTTTTTGAGATTTTCAACTTGTAAAATGCGTTATTGGCCGTATTGTCATAGATCATATTTCCTGACACACCATTAAACTGTAATGATAAATCAAAACCTTTATAGGATACATTTCCAAAGAAGTTATATTGGGTGCTTGGCAAAGCTGAACCTGCTGAAATACGGTCCTTATCAGATACGATTCCGTCCCCGTCCTTATCCCGATAAGTACTAACCCCTTTTGCGTCAATTCCTGTAAAATCTTTTAAGAAAAAGGTTCCAATGGGTTGGCCATTCACATAGCCATTAATCGTTGCAGAAGTCAAACCTGAACCTGAAGCTCCTCCTGATTGAATCACTGTATAAGGAGAATTAACCACTTCATTTTTAATTAAGGTTAAGTTTCCTCCCACATTATATTTCCAACCTCCAGCAGTGGTTAATTTATAATCTAAATCTAATTCCACCCCACTGTTATTGATTTCCATGTTGGCCACATTGGCCCAAACTGAACTAGCTGGTTGAACAGGATCCGAAGGAATAATTTCCAATAAAATATTACTAGATACTTTATTAAACACGTCAACTGATCCCGATAATGCTCCATTTAAGAAGGCAAAATCTAAACCTACATTGGATTGTGTCGAAACCTCCCACTGAATATCTGGATTAGCTAAACGAGAGTAGGTGATTCCTGGAGCATAGTTTGAGCCGTTATCCAATGGATACGAAGTCGTACCTGATACAGAAGCCGTGAATAAAGGTTGAGTGATTTTAGAAGGAATTTCTTGGTTACCTGTTTGTCCCCAACCTCCTCTTAATTTCAAATTACTAATCGACGTATTTTTTAAGAATGGCTCCTCAGATAACCTCCAACCTAAAGAGAAAGATGGGAAATAACCATACCTATTATTTGATCCAAATTTAGACGAACCATCCGCACGAACCGTTGCGGTAACTAAATACTTGTCTTGAAACTGATAGTTCAAACGAGAGAAAAACGACTGCAATTCATTAATCGTTGCAGAACCCGATGGCTTATTCGTTGCCAAAGTTAACTCTTGGCCTATTCCTGGATTGTAAATAGGCTCCGTCGGAACGATTGGGAACTTATTGATACTCCAAGTACGACCTTGATATTGAATTTTTTGGTACGAATGACCTAATAATGCAGAGAAAACATGATCGCCTTCTTCTAAATTAAACGTAAGGTAATTCTCAACCAAGCTATTTTGATTACTATTATTATAGGTATCCAAACGACCATTTTGCTGAGGTACTAAATTGGCCAACGATTGAATATCGCGTACAGCGGTTTGGTTGTCATATCCATAGTTCAATTTATAGACTAAGCCTTTTGCTAATTTCACGGATGGTGAAATATTGGCTATAAATCGATTAGCCGTATTAATATCTTTGTTCAAATTTAACGTAATCAACGGGTTGGATGCATTCAAGAATTTGGCGGGTGATATACCGTTCGCTTCATAAACAGGCAAAGTTGGGTTATTTGAAATAGCCGTACTCAACAAACTTTCGATCGGGGGGCGTAAATTAACCACATTTGAAAAACTGATATTGGCGTCGATAATTAAACGATCTTCCCAAAATTTTTGAGTTACATTCATACGACCTGAAAGGCGGTCCAACTGGTTATTCTTCAGGATACCTTGTTGCATTTGTGCACCAAAAGAAGCATAATAAGTTAAGTTCTTTGCCCCACCCCCTAAACTTAGGTTATGATTTTGCGTAATCGCTGATCGAGTAATTTGATTTTGCCAATCTGTATTTGAGCCAAAATCCTCTAATATACCCCCATTTTTTCCTACTTGAGTACGAAAATCAGCTGCGGATAACACAGGCAAAGGCCTAGCCAAACTTGATATGGCATAATCCGTAGAGAAATTCATCGTTGAAAATCCTACTTTCCCCTTTTTCGTTGTAATCAAAATAACACCATTTGCTCCTCTAGTTCCATAAATAGCGGTAGCAGATGCGTCCTTTAACACATCCATTTTTTCAATATCTGAAGGATTTAAAAAGTTCCCAATTCCCCCATCCAATGGCAAGCCATCGATTACATATAAGGGTCCACTACCTACCCGGATACTACCCGGCCCACGAATCGTAATGCCTTGCGATCCACCTGGCTCCCCCGAGGCTGAAGTAACATTGACACCGGCTACTTTACCTTGAAGCAATTGCTCCGGTGAATTGATAATACCTTTATTAAAGGCTTCGTTGGATACTGATTTTACAGAACCTGTAACGTCTGTTTTCTTTTGAGTTCCGTAACCCACCACAACCACCTGCTCTAAACTAGAAGCATTTGCTTGTAAGGAAACGTCGATGGCAGAGCGACTTCCCACAGCTATTTCTTGAGAATCATATCCCAAAAAGCGAAAGACCAAAACAGCCTTTTCATCCGATACATTAATCGAATATTGACCATTGGCATCTGCTGTGGCACCTTTGGTCGTTCCTTTGATTAAGACACTACCTCCTACTAAGGGCTCCTTAGTCGTGGCGTCAATGAGTGTTCCTTTTACGGTTTTGCCAGAACCTTGACCCCAAACCAGTGAAGGGGATAAACCTAACAGGATAATCATCAAAAAACTGATGAATTTCAACCCTGCAGATTTCATCAAAAATAGCTCTTGATGATACGGTAAGATTTTTTTCATAGAGATGAAATTAAATTATAGAAGATTTTGATTTTAGTAATGTAATTCTAATTAATTTAAATATCGACAGAAAAATTACGCAAACGTTTGCAATTGAATCATTCTACGGCAGAGCAAAAATAAGTAATGAAGACGAGGCCTATTTTAAGAAATTGTTACCGAATATTAAATTAATTAAATCTAGGAATAATGATTCCTTTGAGAAGATTCTCGAACGATTAACTCGGGCTCTAAAGTGAACTGTTGGTGTTGATGCATTCCATTCATTTTAGATAAAAACAAATGAGCCGTTTGCTCTCCTATTTTTTTGCTTTTTCTTGAAACAGAACTTAAGGCAATAGGGCCAAAAGCCGAAAGGGGTATATCGTCAAAACCAACTAAGGCAATATCCTCCGGAATTTTATAATTTCGTTCTTGAATCACTTTCATCGCTCCAAAACAAACTTCGTCATTGACAGCAAAAATTCCATCTGGTTTTATTTCCTGGTCTAACAAAGACTTAGCCGCTTCTATGCCACTCTCAGGAGAAAACATAACTTGCTTCACTAATTCATCGTCAACCTCCCTTCCATATTTTTTCAAACATACCTGATAACCTCTAAATCTTTGTTGGGACACCGTAATCCCCTTAGGCCCATGCAAGTGAGCAATTCGTTGGCATCCCATGTGTATGAGATGTTCGGTCGCTAAAAAAGCCCCCTTAAAATCATCCGTAATCACTCGGTCCACGTCCGATTCATGGTAAAAACGATCCATAAAAATGATGGGCATGGACCGGCTAATGGCTAGATCTATATGCTCATTTAATGAATGATCAAAGGTTTCTTGGGACAACGAGATACAAATAGCATCTACCCGATTAGCGTACAATCGATTTAAATATTCCTTTTCTAATGCATGACATTCATTGGTCACACAAATATTTAAGAGGTAGCCCGCAGGCTGTAAAATAGCCTCAAGACCTTCAATAATGGCCGTCTCATGATAATGAGAAATGGAGGGAATGATGACACCTAAAGTCTTTGAACACTTATTTAACAAACTGAGTGAAATCGTATTTTTTTGATAGCCAATCTTATGCGCATACTCCTGAATCGTTTTCCTTGTATCAATATTGATCATGGGATGATCATTCAAGGCCCTCGATATCGTGGAAGGGGCACATTTAAATTTACGGGCAAGGTCTTTAATTGACACAGCGTTTCCCATCTAAATTCTTATATTTTTATATTGGTATATATGTCAAATATATCAATTTTAGATGAAAAACTTACATTAATTTAATAAATATAACTAATGTCCTACAATGACAACAGGCAAATAATTAGGAATTTTCCCCCTCCCTTCCTAATTTCATCTTTCTAAACCTATCAGCGTATGCCCACTTCGAATCCTGCATTCGACAATAATAAAATCCCTGTTCAAAAACTATGGCAAGTCATCATCGCCTCTTCGGTGGGAACCGTAATTGAATGGTATGACTTTTATATTTTTGGTTCTTTATCGGCTATTATTTCCTTGTCATTTTTTCCAAAAGATGACCCAACAGCCGCCTTTTTATCCACATTAGCGGCTTTTGGCGCAGGTTTTATTGCCAGGCCTTTTGGAGGAGTCATATTTGGCCGACTAGGAGACCGCATCGGCAGAAAATATACTTTTTTATTGACTTTAATGTTAATGGGTGGATCAACTTTTGCTATTGCATTTATCCCCACATATTCACAAATTGGACTTGTGGCTCCCGCCATTTTATTGTTGTTGCGCATCATTCAAGGACTAGCCTTGGGGGGTGAATATGGGGGTGCCGCTACCTATGTCGCTGAATATGCCCCAGATGCACACCGAGGAAAATATACTTCCTATATACAAACCACGGCTACATTAGGTTTTTTTGTCAGTATTATCGTGGTCTTAGTTTGTCAAAACATCATGGGCGATGAGGATTTTAAAGAATGGGGTTGGCGAATTCCCTTTGCACTCTCTGGAATTTTAGTCATAGTCTCTTATTTTATTCGTCGGAACATGCAAGAATCGCCCTTATTCTCAAAATTAAAGGCGGAAGGCCGACTATCACAAAATCCGCTAAAAGAAGCATTTGCTTCGAAAGAAAATCGCCGACTCATGCTGATCGCAATGTTTGGGGCCATTGTAGGCCAAGGAGTGGTTTGGCATACGGGCCAATTTTACGCGCAAATATTCATTAATAAAATTCTGCAGGTCGACTTTGTCACGACCAATTTAGTGATTGCCGCTTCTTTAGTTGTAGGTACACCCCTATTTGTCGTTTTCGGTTCTCTTTCAGATCGCGTGGGCCGAAAAGTCATTATGCTGGGAGGAATGGCGCTAGCTGCTATTTTTTATTATCCATTGTTTGCTTGGATGTCCGATATTGTGGGGAAAGAAGGTACGATGGTGAATGGGGCGGTTCAGCTGACCAACTGGGGTAAAATAGAATTAGCGTTTATTTGCTGTTTATTGGTTACCTTTGCAGCGATGGCCTATGGGCCTATTGCTGCGTTTTTAGTGGAGCTTTTCCCTACAAAAATCAGATATACCTCATTGTCGATACCCTATCATTTTGCCAATGGGATTTTTGGCGGTTGCGCTCCTTTTGTAGCTACCTGGTTAGGCGCTGTGACACATTCAAATTTTGCTGGGATTTTTTATCCCATCACCTTGGCTGCAATCACGGTAGTTATAGGTATTATTTATTTGCCAGAAACAAAAGGTAAACCTATTATGGACTAATCGTTATGGAAAAAATATTTAAAGAAGCAATTGAAAATGAGGCTATTTTAGCGACAAGAAGGCATTTTTTAAATACCCTAGGTACGGGTATTGGTTCCCTTGCTTTGGGATCTGCACTTTGGAACTGTCAGACTTCCGATAAATCCCAAAACTCAGCCTTTAAAATTCCGCCCCATTTTGGCAAAGCAAAATCCGTGATATTTTTACATATGGCGGGGGCGCCATCCCAACTAGAATTATTCGATTACAAGCCGGTATTGGCCAAATTTGATGGCAAAGAATGCCCCAAAGAATTGATTGAGGGAAAGAAATTTGCCTTCATTCGAGGCATACCCAATTTATTAGGACCCAAGGCTAAATTTTCCCAACACGGGAAATCGGGTCATTGGATATCCGACCACATGCCACATTTGGCCACCCAATCCGATAAAATAACCTTTTTAAAAGGAATGTACACGGACCAATTTAACCATGCGCCGGCCCAATTGCTGATGCACACAGGTTCGGCGAGATTAGGTCGGCCCTCTTTAGGTTCATGGGTTTCCTATGGTTTAGGATCTGAAAATGAAAATTTACCTGGGTTCATGGTGCTTGCTTCAGGTGGCAAAAACCCGGACGCAGGGAAATCGGCCTGGGGAAGTGGATTCCTACCCTCCGTGTACCAAGGAGTCCAATGTAGATCCGCCGGCGAACCTGTTTTATTCATTCAAAACCCCGATGGGGTCAATGCTGATATTCGAAAAGCAAGTATTGAAACAATCAATTCGGTCAATGAAGAAACCTTTAAGGAATTTGGTGACCCTGAAACAGTGGCAAGAATTGCCCAATATGAGATGGCTTATAAAATGCAAAGTTCGGTACCCGAAGTCATGAACATCAGCAAGGAGCCCGAATATATTCATCAATTGTATGGGACAAAACCGGGGGAAGAGGCGTTTGCCAACAACTGTTTGTTGGCCCGCAAAATGGTCGAGCAAGGAGTTCGTTTTGTTCAGTTATTTGATTGGGGTTGGGATTCACACGGTACGAGTAAAAGTGGGTCGGTCGATTGGGGTTTGCATCAAAAATGTTTAGAAACGGATCGCGCGATTTCAGCTTTACTTATCGACTTAGAACAAAGAGGTTTATTGGATGAAACCTTGGTGGTTTGGGGTGGGGAATTTGGTCGAACACCGATGCAAGAAAACCGAGAAGGAAAGACTCAAGACTATTTTGGTCGCGACCATCATACAGACGCATTCACGATGTGGCTTGCTGGAGGGGGCATAAAACCTGGGTTTAGTTTTGGGGAAACCGATGAACTGGGCTATGCCACAGTGAATGGAAAAACATCTATTTATGACCTTCAGGCAACTATTTTACATTGTCTCGGGTTTAATCATGAGGAATTTACCTTTCCATTCCAAGGAAGAAGTTTCCGATTGACCGATGTATATGGTAAAGTCATTAAACCTATTTTGGCCTAAATCATGAAAGCATACATCCTTTTTGCAGTTATGTTTTTAGGGGGGATTTGGACTTATTTTCATTTTTCTTCAGGGCCAACTTATACCGTCGACTACAGCACACAAGTCAAGCCCATCATCAATAAAAACTGTATTTCATGCCATGGTGGAGTGAAAAAACAAGCGGGATTCAGCTTACTTTTCCAAGAAGAGGCTTTAGGTAAAACCAAGTCGGGGAAGCCTGCCATCATTCCGGGCCAACCAGAAAACTCGAGTTTCATTCAAAGGCTACATTCCAAAAATCCGGAAGAAAAAATGCCTTATCAAAGGCCTTCATTGACAAAAGAGGAAGTTGACATTTTAACCACATGGGTCAAGGAAGGTGCTCGTTGGGGGGAACACTGGGCATACCAGGCCTTGAAAGAGCCATCCATCCCATCAGGCCATTGGTGGAGCAGAGCCCTCGCATTCATTGGAATTAAATCAGGTTGGGAAGCGAATGAAATTGATTATTTTGTGGGAGCCGAACAAAAAAAACAAGGGCTCGGGCATGCCGAAAAAGCATCAAAACCTGATTTATTGCGCAGGCTTTATTTAGACCTAACCGGTTTGCCCCCTACCGCTGCAGAATATCAAGAATTTGAAGCTGATGCGTCAAATAATGCCTATGAAAAGCAAGTAGATAAATTATTAAAATCTCCCCATTTTGGCGAAAAATGGGCTTCGATGTGGATGGATTTAGCTCGATATGCTGACACCAAAGGCTATGAGAAAGACGATGCGCGGACCATTTGGAAATACCGCGACTATGTCATCTCAGCCTTCAATCAAAACAAACCTTATGACCTTTTCTTGAAGGAGCAATTGGCCGGCGACCTGTTCCCTAACCCCACTGAATCCGATTATGTGGCCACGGCTTTTCATCGCAATACGACCAATAATGACGAGGGGGGAACCGAAGATGAGGAATTTAGAACAGCGGCTATTTTAGACCGAGTGAATACCACTTGGGAAGTTTTACAAGGAACCAGTTTTGGTTGTGTCCAATGTCATTCACATCCTTACGACCCCATCCGACATGAGGAATATTATAAGTTCATGGCCTTCTTTAATAACTCGCGAGATGAAGATATCCCTGACGATTCGCCTTATTACCGCCATTTTAAGCAGCAAGACCAAGGAAAATTAGATAGTTTAAAGAATTATTTATTAGCTCAACCTAAGCAAATACAAAAAGAATGGACGCAAACATTGCGCTTTGTAGAGCCTAAAATTCACCCGCACTGGGCAGACCAATTTGTCAACGGGGCATTGGCCGATAATAAATATTTAGCTGTGCGAAATGGAGGATCCCTTCGATTCAAAGCCGTGCCATTAATGGGAAAAACAAGCTTACTGATTGCCGGTAAAAATTCTGGTCCAGCACCCACCTACGTGACCATTCACCAAGGAACAAAAACAGGACCTATCGTTACGCGCTTAAAATTAGACACCACCTTGCAAGAAAAATATGCTAAACCCAAGGGACTTTGGTCGAAAGGTTGGGCTTATGCTTTCTATAAAATTCCTGCCTTACCCGGAAAACAAGACTTGGTGTGGGAATTTACAAATGCCAAAACAAAGCCAGATCAAAACACGGTTTCGATCGGTTTTTGGATGATGATCCCTGAGGTACCGGCCAATTTAAAACCGACCGATTTTCAAAAAATTGCGTATCAAATTATTTCCGCATCGCCTGAAACAACCACACCGGTCATGTTAGAAAACCCAACGGAATTTACGCGAACTACCCGACTCTTTAAGCGAGGGTCTTGGCTTAATCCGGGGGAAGAAATGACCCGTGGAATACCAGCTTTGTTTAGTAAAAAACCCGTTTCAAATCGCTTAGAATTAGCCGAATGGATGGGTGGAAAAGAGAACCCATTGACGGCCCGAGTAGCGGTTAATCGTTTTTGGGAACAGTTGTTTGGGACTGGAATTGTGGAAACTTTAGAGGATATGGGAAGCCAAGGTTTAGCCCCCGTGAACCAAGGTTTATTAGATCATTTGGCCTATCAATTTCAATATAAATTTAAGTACCAAACAAAAGACTTGTTGAAATATATCGTGATGTCGGCGAGTTATCAACAAAGCTCCATCGTTTCAGAAAAAGATCGTGAAAAAGATCCCTATAATCGTTACATCACAAGGGGTCCAAGAATCCGATTGAACCCAGAACAATTGCGAGATCAAGCGCTACTTTGGTCCGGTATTTTATCCACTAAATTAGGGGGTGCGAGTGTCATGCCAGACCAACCAGATGGTATTTGGAATGCGCCATATAGCGGGATGCAGTGGGAAAAAAGTGATGGGGAAGATCAGTGGCGAAGATCGCTTTATACCTATTGGCGTAGAAGTAGCCCATATCCGACCATGGTTTCCTTTGACGCGGGTACTCGAGATGTTTGTCTTTCCAGGCGAATTAGGACGAATACTCCCATGCAGGCTTTGAACACGTTAAATGATCCGGTGTTCATCGAAGCATCCCAATTTTTTGCGCGTAAATATCCAATCACTGGTGCCGAATTTATTAAAAAAGGATATTTAGATTTATTTGGGAAGCCTATTTCAGAAAATAAATTGGCCAAATTACATGCTTTTTATGTCAATATGTTAAGCTATTATTCAAAGAATAATAATGAGACTTTGGCCTTTTTAAAACTTTGCCCAGACAATAATGTACCTAAAGACCCGGCTATTTTGGTGGCCAAAACGTTGGTGGCAAATGCATTATTTAATATTGATGAAAGCATAAATAAACCATAATCAACATATTTGTTTAATTTAGATCTTACAAATAAACCTAATTCATTATGAACGAGCATTTACCGCGCAGAGACTTCTTGAAAACAAGTTCAGCGCTTATAGGCGGATCGCTTTTAACCTCAAACTCTATGAAAAAAATTGCCCCAAAGCCCGGTGAAATTAACCTTGGACATGGTTCATTTAAATACAAAGTGGTGCCCAATTGGGGTATTCTTGACGCCGGCAAAAACCCAGTGAACGACTGCCACGAAATGGTGGAAGACGCGAAAGGCCGATTGATTTTACTGACCAATGAAGTCAAAAACAACGTCATTATTTACGATAAATCCGGTAAATTATTAGAGACTTGGGGACATTCGTATCCAGGCGCTCACGGCTTAACCATTTTAAATGAAGGAGGCGAGCAATTTTTATTGATTTGCGACAATACACGTCACCAAGTCATCAAAACGGATTTAAAAGGAAAAGAAATATTTAAAATCGAATACCCTAGGGAAACAGGTGTTTACGATCATCCAAACCAATTTGTTCCAACCGAAACTGCGGTCAATCCTAAGAACGGAGACATTTATGTAGCCGACGGTTACGGAGCGAATTACATCACACAATACGATTCAAAAGGGCGTTATATCCGCCATTTTGGTGGAAAAACAAGTGAATATGCAGACGATAAATTCAATTGCTGCCATGGTGTTTTAGTGGATACACGTGATCCTGCCAACTGGACTTTATTGATTACAGACCGAGTAAATAACAGCTTAAAAAGGTTCACCTTAGACGGTAAATTCATTACGCGCTATCACCTTCCCGGTTCGTTTGTTTGTCGGCCCGTTTTACATGGCGACTACATCATCGCCGCTTGTTATAGAAGCACCGATGGATCGTGGGTTGGCTCTGGCTATGTTCAAATTTTAGACAAAAACATGAAGGTTGTTTCTACCCCGGGTGGTTCAGAGCCAATCTATAAAAATGGCGTTTTGCAGAGACAATTTAAGGAGGATGAAAACAAAGTGTTTATCCATCCACATGATGTGTATGCCGATTCGGATCATAATATTTATGTACCTCAGTGGGCGTCTCAAAAAACGTATCCCATTAAATTAGAACGAATTTAGTTTACATGATTTTATTGGACGCTGGCCCATCGGATTGGGTATTGTTTTTTGGGCATTTTCATCCTGTACTCGTGCACTTGCCTGTCGGGATGCTCGTACTCGCCTTTCTCATGTACTTTTTTTCAAAGGAACAGAATGAGAGCTTGCGCCAAAAATCCGTTATAACTATTTTTTTATGGGCTTCCCTGAGTGCATTCATATCTTGCGCCATGGGCTGGGCTTTGTCTCAAACAGGTGAATACGATGAAGATACCCTGTTTTTTCACCAATGGCTAGGTATATCTACTGGCGTTATTTCAGCCGTTTTATCGTACATGGCCAAATTTTGGTCCGACGAAAAAACGATGTCTAAATTATTTAAACCAGTTTTATGGGTTTCTTTAGTTTTAATTACCGTTACAGGACATTTAGGAGGAAATTTAACCCATGGTTCTGATTATTTGACGGCCTACTTGCCGCAACCGATGCGTACTTGGGTTGGGATGGAACCTCGAGCAGAAGCGACTGAGGGAGGACTTATTATTCCTAAGATTGTCAACATCCAACAAGCGATTGTGTACCAGCAATTAGTCCAACCGGTATTAAAACAAAAGTGCTGGTCCTGCCATAATGCTGAGAAACAAAAGGGGAAATTAAGGATGGATACACCTGAGTTTTTAATGGCGGGCGGCGAAGATGGAGTCATCATTAAAGCAGGGATGCCACTAGAAAGCGAAATTATTAAGAGGCTTTTAATGGAAGCCAACGAAGAGCATCACATGCCGCCTAAAGGTAAAACTCCGTTCACCGAGGATGAGATCGCTGTTTTGCAGTGGTGGGTGCAGCATGGGGCCGATTTCAATAAAAAAGTGGTTGCTTTTCCTGCCGATACTAAAATAAAAACCATCTTGACCAAATATGCTTCAGGCACAACGGCTACGGAACCTTATTGGTCTCCCGTATTTAAAATGTCCATTTCAGAGGCCGATGAAGATGATATTAAAGGCCTTCGAAAATTAGGATTATTAGTAAATCCAGCAGCAAAAGACCAAGCATTTCTGGAAGTTAATGCGGTGAATGCGCACGGGCTTGCCGATAAAGAATTGTCGGAATTGTCTTCGATTCAGGAGCAAATAGTCCAATTAAAATTAGGCCAAACGAAGGTGTCTGATAGTTTTATGCCACAAATAACTGATATGCCGCTATTAATCCAATTGGATTTAGACCATACCAAAATTGGTGATAAAGGTATAGCCGCTTTAGAAAATTTGAAATATTTAGAATCTTTAAACCTCTATGGAACCCAAGTTTCGGATGCGGCTATTTTGAGTTTAGCCAAAATCAAATCGTTAAAAAGAGTATTTTTATGGCAAAGCAAATTTAGCGAGGCGGGGGTGGCCAAACTCAAAAAAATGAGACCAGGTTTATTGGTCGAATTTGGATTTAAAGGAAAATGGCCTTTGGAAATCGACACGGTTAAAGTGGAAGAAAAAGCTAAATAATCCAATTGCCTAGGTCGAATTTCGCATGAAAAAATTCAATCATGTTTTGTATTTGATATAAAACCTGGAGATTGTTTAGACCTAATATCATGAAAAATCACTTCTTTATCTTTTTGATTTTATGCTTTTTGGCATTGCCGATGTGCAATATGTTGGGTCAAGTTAATCCACATATAGCCCCTAAAAATTCCCCTGCAAAAAACATATTAATCCTGTATAGTGATGATCAATCTTACAGAACCATTCAGGCTTTAGGGAATAAAGAAATCAAAACCCCTCATTTAGATCAATTGGTGAGGAGTGGTTTGACGTTCCAACAAGCACACGTGATGGGCGGGCACCAGGGTGCGGTTTGTATTCCCTCTCGGGTGATGTTGCTGACGGGCCGATATGTGAATCGATTGCCTAGCGATGGAAATGTTATCCCCGATAGCATAATAAGTCTACCCGAAATTTTGCGCCAAAAAGGGTATACTACTTTTCATACAGGTAAATGGCATAGCGATAAAAATTCCTATGCACGTATGTTTTCCAAAGCCGACAACATATTTTTTGGAGGCATGCATTTTCCAAAAGAAGGGGGTCAGGAACATCCTCGCGTGAATCCCTTTGATCCAACAGGAAAATATCCAGCAGAAAAAAGTTTTTTAAGTGAGACCTACAGTTCCTATTTGTACGCCCAAACAGCGATCGATTTTTTACAAAGTCCTGCGGCAAAAGATAAACCCTTTTTTGCCTACGTGGCCTTCACGTCCCCGCATGACCCTAGAACACCCACCGCAAAATTTGCCAAGGCATACGATCCTTCAAAAATTACATTACCTCCAAATTTTCTGCCGGAACATCCCTTCAACAATGGTGATTTAAAAGTGCGCGATGAAAATTTATTGCCTCATCCCAGAACCGAGGAGGCAATTAAACAAGATATCGCGGCGTATTATGGGATGATTTCGGAGCTCGACGAGCAGATCGGGCGAATCATGTCGACGCTGGAGAAAGAAGGATTATTAAAAAATACGTTGATTGTTTTTGCGGGAGATAATGGCTTGGCGATGGGCCAACATGGCCTTTTGGGAAAGCAGAATTTATATGAACATAGCATCCGTGTTCCTATGATTTTTTCCGGTCCTGGGATCCCCAAAAATGTGCGCAATAATTCATTTGTTTATTTGAGTGATATCACGCCTACGATATATGATTATTTAAAAATCAAAGCGCCTAAAACCGTAGAAGCAAAAAGTCTAAAGGCGATTATCCGCAATCCGACCAAATCGGTAAGAGATCAAATTTATAATGTCTATGGACATTGGAGTAGGAGTTTGAAGACAAAGGATGGATATAAATTGATTTTGTATAATGTGGATGGGGTGTTGATGAGCCAACTATTTAACCTCAAAACCGATCCTTGGGAAAAGCATAATTTGGCTCAAGATAAAGCCCGACAAAGTCAAGTTTTAAGAATGCGAAATCTATTGAAAAAGGAGATGTCAGAAAAGCACGACAACCTCCATATTGACCTTCCCGACTGGGGAAGAACGGCCAAGCAAAAGTCATCGGGAAACTAGTTTTTCAACCGTATTTCGGTAGGTACAAATCCGATTCGATGGCTCATGACATAAAGCGAATCTCCGTTATTGACGGCAAACGGTTGGGTATAAACTTTCCAAGTTTCCTTTGAATTCTTTCTAAAACCGATCGACGCTCCGGCGGTTGGGCAGGATAATTTCACCGCCCCATCGGCTAAAGAAACAATGGCCTTATCGGTAACAGGGGGACCAGACTCGCCATTCCACCATTCTTTAATCATCTCTAATTCAGGCTTTGCCCCCAGGTCACCGTATTGTTTTATCCAGGCCAAATGTTTCCCTCTTAGTTCGAGTAATTTATCTTTATAGGTAGGATTATTCGCCAAATTATTAAATTCATGCGGATCATTTTGGGTGTCAAATAATTCCTCCACGGATTTGGTTGGCCTAAACCATTTCAACTGAGTTTCATTCAATTTTCCCGCATCTTTCAGCGCTAACATATGCTTCATCAAAGGATTTTGAAGTCGATATTTAATGTTTTGATAGTATGATTTTTCGGGCATATAATTCCGAATGTATTTAAAGCGGCCATCACTGACGGCACGTACTCGGTCATATTCTGAATCCATTCGATCGCGAGCGGCATAAATATATTGACGCTTTGCTTTTGCTTTTTGAATCCCTAAAAAAGGCTGGCCATGAAGCGTTTTAGGCAAAGTTACACCTGCCAAGGAAAGGACCGTTGGCCCAAAATCAACAAAGCTGATCAACTGATTATCTACTTTTCCTTTGGGTAAATTAGGTGCTTTAATCAGCAAAGGAACTTTTAATCCCCTTTGGGATAACTCCCGCTTCACAAATGGCATCCCATCGCCATGGTCGCTGTAAAAAAAGATAATGCTTTCTTCATACAACCCATCCTCTTTTAATTGGTTGATGATCGCGCCAACTTGTTGGTCCATCACCATCACATTCGACAGAAAGCGAGCCATGGTTTTGCGGCTTACAGAATCATCCGGATAAAAAGGCGGCACCATCACATCTTTAGGATTAACCAAAAGTGGTTGTTTT
Source organism: Spirosoma fluviale (assembly GCA_945906795.1). GTDB lineage: Bacteria > Bacteroidota > Bacteroidia > Cytophagales > Spirosomataceae > Aquirufa > Aquirufa fluvialis_F. Next base: position 50,238 of record CAMDRO010000007.1, on the reverse strand, counting down.
TCTCGAGCCCAAACTTGGGATTCATGTGTTGTCTCAATATTAAAAACAGAGAAGAAAGGCTGGGATTTATCTGGTCTTTTACGCCAATGAGCCTTCTTGCTACTTTCATCCCAAGCCGTCACTGGCGCCTCAAACTGATAATCTTGTTTGGCATTATTGGTGCAATAATAACCGGCCATTCGAAGGTATTCGGAAAAGCATTTTACCCCAGCCGGGATGACGGCTGAATAAGGTTTTAGGCCTTTGGGATAATCATCTAATGCGTTAGCAGAAAGACCTAACGTGCGCATATTATGCCCACCGATAGCAGTTTGGTAATTTCCAGTAATGAGCGCACAACGGCTCGGGGCACATACTCCTGCGGTAGAATATACTTGGGTATAACGAACCGCTTCTTTAGCTAATTGGTCTAATACGGGTGTATTAGCCACTCTTTCACCATAGGAACCGAGGTGAGGAGACATGTCTTCACACACAATCCAAACGATGTTTGGCTTTTTGATTGGGTTTTGCGGCTTTGCAAATAGCCCGGAAAAGGGAAAAAGAGAACAAAAAATTATGAGTATATTTCGCATGATTTAAACCAATTTTGACATGATGAAAATACTAAAATATTTTCCTATTATCCTAATTTTCTTATCATTAGAAAGTAAAAGCCAATTTGTTAACGTTGCAAATGACTGGTTAATTAAACCCGTATTGCAGAAAGCAAGCATTATCCAGAAAGGTTCAAACTTTATTTTGGATAATGGACTTTTACGAAGAGAATTTTATGTGGGCAAGAATTTAGTCTGTTATAGTTATGCCAATTTAAGCAATGGCCAACAACTTTTGCGGGCGGTACAGCCAGAGGCCAAAATTATTTTAAATGGGAAAATGTATGCGGTGGGAGGAATGGAAGGCCAAAAAGAAAGGGCTTATTTAAAGCCCGAGTGGTTATCCCAAATGACTGCGGGACAGGAAGATTTTGTTTTTGTAGGATCTACTATATCAGATGTCAAGCCCTTTATTTCATGGCAAAGAAAAACCTGGGCATCGAATCATGCGCAGGCCACTGGAAAACAAATTTCTTTTGAATTCACCTCTCCACTTGCCGAACTTAAAGGCATTCATTTATATGTTAATTATGAGTTGATCCATGGCTTACCCTTGCTCATCAAATGGGTACAAATCGAAAACAAGAGTGCGCAAAAATTAGCGATCGATCGGGTGATTCATGAGGTGTTGGGATTGGTGGAGGAAGAAAGTGCGGTGGTGGGGAAACCAGAAGAAATGAAGAAACAGCATGGTATTTATGTGGAGACCAATTACGCATTTAACAATGCGATGCGCTATGATATTAGTGATCAGACGACGCATTGGAAGACGGAGCCGGCATATACATCGCAGGTCAATTATAATTTTGAGACCCCATGTTTGTTGGAAATATATCCGGATAAAGCTCCGGGCATCGATTTGAAACCTGGTGAAATTTTTAAATCTCCAAGAACACATGAGTTGCTCATGGATAGCTATGATCGCCAAAGAAGGGGTTTAATGATTCGAAAGATGTATCAAAAAATTTCTCCTTGGACTACTCAAAATCCGATCTTCATGCACTTAGTTAGCAAGAATGACGCTGAAGTTAAAACGGCCATCGACCAATGTGTGGCTACGGGATATGAGGCCGTAATTCTAAGTTTTGGGAGTCATTTGAAAATGGAGGATTCGGCAGCGGCAAATATAAGTCGCTGGAAATCACTGGCCGATTATGCTCATGCTAAAAATATTCTAATTGGCGGATATTCGTTGTTTAGCAGTCGGCGCATCAGTGATGCCGACGATGTAATAGACCCCAAAACGGGCAAACCGGGCGGTGCATTTTTTGGTAATGCTCCCTGTTTTGGAAGTCCGTGGGGACTGGCCTATCGAGATAAAATAAAGCTGTTTTACACGAAAACGGGTTTTGATATTTGGGAAAATGACGGCCCCTATCCAGGAGATGTTTGTGCCTCTACAGTACACCCGGGCCATGAAGGTTTGAAAGATTCACAATGGCGCCAAATGGAAATTCAAAAGGAATTATATCGTTGGCTCAATGAGAAAGGAGTCTATATCAATGCCCCAGATTGGTATTTTCTGGACGGCACACATAAGATTGGCATTGGGTATCGAGAGGTGAATTTTAGTCTTTCGAGGGACCAGCAAAAAATATTAAATCGGCAAAATATACACGATGGAACCATTGAAAAAACAGCGTCAATGAGCTGGGGTTTTGTCCCATTGACTCGATACCAAGGAGGAGGGCCTGAGGCAGTTTTAGAACCGTTGAAAGAGCATTTAAAAGATTATCACCAACTCATGATTCAATATTATGGGGCGGGGGTACAAGCCTGTTATCGAGGCCCAAGGCTCTTTGATAGTGAAGAAACCAGGATCATGGTGAAAGAAACCTTGGATTGGTACAAAAAATATCGAGATGTATTAAATGCGGATATGATTCAAATGCGCCGACCGGATGGCAGGGATTGGGATGGGTTTTTACATGTAAATCCGGGGGGAAAGCATAAGGGTTTTGTGATGCTATATAATCCTACAAAAGAAATTATGCAGCGGAAAATTTCCTTGCCCTTGTATTATACGGGTATTTCAAAAACGGCCAATCTTACCTCGAAAGATGGTATGAAAAAAGCAATTTCATTAAACCCTACCAAGGAAATTAGGTTAGATTTCACCATTGCTCCAGATTCCTATACTTGGTTTTTGATTGAGTAAATTAGGCTTTGGCATAGGGTAACTTTTCCAAAAGTTTTGTTTCGTAATAGCCATTAATCCCTAATGAGCAAAGGCTATTGGCTTTTTCGATGGACAAATAACCCTCCTCATCCATGATTTCCTCTGGAATGAATGCTTGTTGGAGCGAGCCAACAACCAAGAAAGTCCCATTCAATTGGATCGGAATTACCTCTTCCAATTTAAGTACGTATTGAATGTTAGATTCCTCCACAAATGGAGCTGAAATTCCAGGTCTAAAAAGGGGAGTTAGGCCCACAGCCTCAAACTCAGAAATGTGTTCAGGATATTTTGCACTGGTCTGATGGGCCTTGGCATAAATATCTTGGTGCACATGATTCACGGTATAAAACTCGGTCGCTTGAATATTAGTTAGTGTATGCGGTGCAGCTTCCAAAGGTCTATTGATAAATCCAATCAGCGCTGGTTCCGCCCCTATGTGTACCAGATTACTAAATATGGCTAAGTTGGCCTGCCCTTCTTGATTTAAAGTCCCTATCAAAGAAACACTTTTAAAGCCACTCAGCGTATTGATTAAATGAGTTCGCGTAAATCGATCCAGCGATTTTATTTGGTCTATTGAGAATGATTTCATGCGAATCTAACGAATGGATTATGAAATTGTTCTAAAAAAATTAGGAGAATGGATGCAATCGAAAGCTTATTTACGAGCCATAGGGCACAAAAAAAGCAGGATTTATAAAACCCTGTTTTTTTACATTCTTCTTTCATTAAATAAGCAATCTTATGAAATGAACATCTTCATTAGTGGTTATGGTAATTTTGAACTAAAATCCTTAGGAGGATTGATTCAAATATAAGAGAAGAAAAAGCTAAGAAATTGGTGAAGGGCTATTCAGTTGAACCCTATTATTGAAAAGGTACAAGTTGAACTTAGATTAAGCTCATTAAAGACATCTGAGCCCAATTTTAAAATATACCCTTTTGACAAATGGGTACAGTCTAATCTAAAATTAAATCTTTTATGAAGGCGGACGGCGTCATCCCTTGGCTTTTCTTGAAGGCATTCGTGAATTTAGACCTAGATAAAAATCCCGAGGATTGAGAGAGGCTTTCTTGTGTATTATTTATTGCCTGTCCATTTTTCAGTAAACTTATAAAATGTGTAATTCGAATTTCATTTTTCCAGTCGTTGAATGTGATTTTGAGGTGATCATTGAAAAAGTAGGTCAACTGGTGTTTAGGAATGTGCAGTTCCAAAGACATTTGGCTTAAGTTAAAACCAGGACGGATGCAAGGACTGCCTAATAAATAATCTCGAATGACTTCTGTAATTTCATTTAACCGCTTGGGAACTAAGAAGAAAACGTTTGAATTTCTATTCAACTGTAGATCATCCTCCATGGCTGACATTTGTTGGCCTAATTTTTTAATGTGTTTACCAATCAAAGGAATGCCATACAATTCTCTTGGAAAGAGTAAAATAGATAGATTTGAAAAGAAAAAGAAAATAACAGAAACATTTAATATCAGAGTCACTGCCTCATTTTTTATGGTAGGAATCCCATAAATTAAAATAACTACTGACGTTAAAGAATAGGAAAAGTAAAGGAAGAAAGAAATGAGTAAAAAAATAAAATGCCAATTTTTATCCCAACGAAATTTAAAGGGAGGAATTAAATATTGATTCTGCTTTTTTAGGTGAATGAAATACAGCACGATACAAAAAGAAATATATAAAAGCCCTTGAATAGGAAAAAATGCAAAAGTTAAATTTGCGGGGAAAAAAGGATGTGGTATTAAGGCTAAGGTAGAAGTATTTAAAATGGCCAATTTGGCTACCTCAATTTTGTATTGAAAGGAAGTCAAGATATAGGGCAATGCATTCAGAAACAACACGCATGATGGCAAAAAATGTAAAAAATCCCAGGGCCTTATTTTAGCATTTCCCCCGTTTATCGTTGACCTAAAATAGAAATAAATCATGGGCCCTGATAGTGCAAAAATAGGGATGAAATTGATGAATAAAATCGCAATCAATATAGGCGATTTCGAATACATAACGGAGTGATGTGATAAGCCATAAATGCTATTGATTAGAAAAAAAAAGATTAAATAGATGTTGGCTCGATTGGTTTTATTCAGGAAAAAAACTAAAACGAACGAAATGATAAATCCCGAATAAGAGATGCTTAATAACATAGGTTAGTGGTTAAAATATTTAGAACATCTACATATTACAAATGATTATCGGTTAAGCAATTTTAAACTTGATTTAAATCAGGACCTTGGATAAACGATTTTGCCGAAAAATAAATATTTTTGGTCCCTAATGACTTAACCCATAAAAATAGCCGTGTATTAAAGGGGATTCCTTTGTTTAATAAAATGGCAACTAATTTCTCTCTATAATTTGTTGGTCTGCCAATAAACGTTTTTTAAGCATTTCATAGGGCAACTTTTGTGGGCTAGTTTTATGTTCAATAGAAAGCACTGCTGCGGTGGCTGCCGACTGGCCTAAAATCATGAAAACGGGTTCCATTCGAATCGATCCATAGGCAATGTGGGTGCTGGACATGCACACGGGGACCAACAAGTTAGTGCACTCCTTTTCCTTGGGAATAATGGATCCATAAGCGATGGAATAAGGTTTTAATGGAGCCACGCCGATGTCTCCCTCGTTCTGTACGAAGCCCTCTTTAGTCACAAATCTCTGAGCATTATGTGCGTCTAATGCATAGGATCCCATTCCTACAGGAGATGGAACTTGAGTTTTTCCTAATGCATCCGCTTCTTTCATAATGAATTCCCCCCGCATGCGCCTAGCTTCGCGGACGTAAATTTGATGTGGCCAACCGCCATTTTTAACAAATTCATCCTTGGCCAAACCCCACGTTTTCATCTTTTCTTGGACTTCCGTTGGAACACGTGAGTCATTTTGCAAAAAGTACATCAATCCCTTTTGGTATAATTGATGCTCCATTAAAATTTGATTTCTTCTAGCATAAGTGGCTTCTGGATAGTCATAATTTTTACCAAGAAAATCCGTGCTGAATGGGCCGTGATTATTGGTATCTGTTTTTCTGTTCGGGATAAAATCAAATTTGTCAAAAGTTTCACGCCAACCGCTAGCAAAAACACGCGCAATAATTTCGTAACGTGCGGGATCATAGCCCACTGGTTTTGCAAATGGAATTCGGTTGTCGGGGTGATTACTCAAACACATACGGTAACAATACGCTTGAATTTTATGATCTCCTGAACCATTAATCCCCGGTGATTCGGATGATATTTCGGGCAATAATCCACTGCTAGGATTACCAATAATTTTATACGGACTTATTTTAGATTTAAAATAATGTCCATGCTGAAACACGCCTACTTGGACGCCATTCCATTGTTCTCCAAACATCGAATTAGGCTCTCGGCCCACATGGAAATTGACCCCAGCCAAAGCCATTAAATCACCCTCGTAGGTAGCGTCGATAAACATTTTGCCTAGATATGTTTTTCCCGAAAGCATTCGAATCGATTGGATTTTTCCATCCTTCTTTTTAATGCCATTTGAACTTCGATCAAGCCATTCATTTCTAAAAATTTGAATGCCAAATTCCTTTGCGTAATCTTCAAAAATCTGTTCTGCCGCATGAGGTTCAAAAATCCACATCGTCCGATTTACCCCGTCCATGGCCACGGTCCCTTGTCCTTTATTGCCATATTCGGATTTTTTCTGCCACATCCAATTCGCATCTTTTTGATAATGTTGATAAACGCGTTGGTAAAAATCACGTGCTAATCCTCCGATCACTTCCTTGTTGCCCGTATCCGTAAAACCCAAGCCTCCCGAAGTCAAACCTCCTAAATGGATATCTGGACAAACAATAAGAACCGATTTCCCCATTTTTTTAACTTGGACTGCCGCAATCACTGCAGAAGCATTACCCCCATAAATAATCACATCGGCGGTTTTAATTTGGGATAAAACGATATAGGGAAAAAATAAAATGAGTAAAATTAGGTTACGTTTCATTAGACTTTGAAGATTATATTTTGACGTTTAAATAGATATAAAATAAAAAACCAAATCAACAGATATACGAATGCGCCGGCGAAAGAAGCCCAACGCAAGTCAATAAAATACGGTTGAATTCCTTGTCGGTATACATACGAAATAAGTCCCAACTCAAATTGTTCCGGATCTCCGGTTAGCAGAATTTTAATCATATTCAAGGCCCTTGGAATGACCCCTGACAAGAAAAAAACCAGCATGGGATTAACGCCAAAAATAACAAAAATAGACGTCCATTTTTTGATGTTTCTTTGCTCAATAATTTCGTGTAAAATTCCTATAAATAAAAAAGCAAAACCTGAGGAAAGTAATACAAATGAACTCGTCCACAAGGATTTATTGATCGGAAAATAAGGATTCCAACAAAGTCCTAATCCTATAAAAATTACCCCAATGATGATTAAATAAATACTTTTTCTCGGCTGAGAATACATCAAAATCTTGCCTGCAAAAATACCGCTGATACCGGTTGATATAGCTGGTATTGTACTTAAAATTCCTTCGGGATCCCAGGTTTTTGAGGTGGTCCACAAATGCCCTGGCAATACATAATGATCAAGCCATGCGGCTAAATTTTTGCCCACTTCTACATTGGCCGCACCAAAGCCGGGAACGGGAATTTGTGTCATCAATACATAATATAAAATAAGAAAAAATATACCCAAAGCTCCCAGAAGGCGCAATGACAAAAAATGGTACAATAAACTGATGACAAAAAAGACCAATGAAATTCTTTGAAGTACCCCAGGAATCCGAACATATTCAAAAGATTCAAACCCACCAAAACATAAAAAGATCGTTAAAATAAATAGCCCAATGGCCACATAAAATTGTTTTTTAAGGGCGTAATTTCCTAGCAATAAAACCGTCATGATGGCCGTGTAAATAAGTCGGATTGCCAACAATCCTAGTCCTGATAATTCGCCTATTTTAATCCGAGAAAAAAAAGCAAGCGTCATGCCTAATAAAAAAATCCGAAGCGTTCTTGTGATTAATTTTTTCCAGTCCATTGTTCGTTCTGGATTTGACAAGACTACGGATATTCCGACAATAAATAAAAAGAAAGGGAAGACTAAATCGGTCGGAGTCCATCCATGCCAAACCGCATGTTCAAGGGGTGAAAAAATGTGCGCCCAATCACCCGGATTATTCACGATGGTCATCATCATGATGGTCAAACCTCGCAAAACATCTACCGAAATAATTCTTGGTTTTTCCATACAAAGATTTTCTATGCTCGCATCATTTTAGCCCGCAATCGTTATAATTTTAGGCTAGCTATTTTTGCAAAAGCGCTATTTTAATTCTTTAGTCTTTTGAAGCGTTTAGATTTATTGCTTAGATATTGTAAACAAGCTTTTTCATCATCTCAAAACTAAAAAACGCATTTCTTTTGCTTGCTTTTAAACACGATAATTATCACATAAAACACACAATTACAATGGCAATACAAGAAAAAAAATTATATCCTTTTCGTTTTTATCACTTTAATTTCGCCATTCATTCGTACTCGCACCAAAGCCGAATTTTTAGATTTCACCACGACGCTTTTCACTTGGCCTCCCTCCCATTGCATGGAAATCTCATATCCACCGCGCGCTTTTAAACCGGATACTTTCCCCGAAGACCACGCTTTGGGTACCGCAGGTAATAATTCGATTAAATCTGGCGTCGACTGTACTAACATTTCAGCAACGGCCGCTGAGCCACCAAAATTTCCGTCAATTTGGAATGGAGGATGTGCATCAAATAGGTTGGGATAAGTCCCCCCACCTCTTTGATAATCTACTTTCACCCCATCGGGTTCCACATATTTTAATAGTTCGCGGTACATTTTATAGGCATGGTCACCGTCTTTTAAGCGGGCCCATAAATTGATGCGCCAACCTTTTGACCAGCCAGTCGTTTCGTCGCCTTTAATTTCCAAGGTTTTTTTGGAGGCTGCGGCGATGGTTGGTGTTTGATCTACCGTCACGTGAGTCCCTGGATAAAGTCCATACAAATGACTTTGGTGGCGATGTTTGGGGTCGGTGTCGGCCCAATCGAAATACCATTCTTGTAAGTTTCCTGCAGCACCTATTTGGTATGGCAACATCTTAGCCAATGCATCTTCAAGCGATTTTTGGAATATCGGATCTTTTTTCAACAATTGTTCAGCTTGAATCATGTCTAAAAATAGTTCGCGAATCATCGCTAAATCGGCCGTTCCCCCATAAGCCGTCTCACCCTTGTAGCCAGTAGGTGTGATGAATCGATTTTCTGGCGAGGTGGAAGGGGAAGTAATTAAACGTTCTTTGGAGTCTGGAATCAACCATGCTAAGCAAAATTCGGCGGCACCTTTCATCAAAGGATATGCCTTGTCCGCCAAAAATTTCTTGTCCTGACTAAATAAATAATGTTCCCATAAATGTGCAGACGCCCACGCACCTCCTAGTGGCCAGTTGGCCCAACTCGGACTTCCGCCACCAAAATCCCCCACAGGATTTGTCATGGCCCAAATATCTGAATTGTGATGGCAAGTCCAACCTGGCAAATTATAAAAAGTCTTTGCAGTGACGCGTCCAGTTTTTTCTAAATTTTCAATGAATGATAAAAAAGATTGATGCATTTCTGGGAGGTTGGTGTTCTCGGCCAACCAGTAATTTTCCTCCGCGTTGATATTCATCGTATAATTACTCGACCAAGGCGGTTGGATATGTGGATTCCACAAACCCTGCAAATTAGCAGGAACTCCCTTTGTCCGAGAACTTGATATCAACAAATAACGCCCAAATTGGAAGTAAAGTGACTCCAAATAAGGATCCGATTCTCCTTTGGCATAACGCCTTAAACGATCATCTGTAGGCAAATCCGGTGCATTTTCAGTCCCTGCTAAATACAATGAAACCCGATTAAAAAAGGACTTATAATCTTTTAGGTGACGGGCGGTCAAATTTTGAATGCCTTTTACGCTGGCCTCTTGAATTTGTTTTTGAACAATGGCATGATCATCGCGTCCCTGCGTTGCTGGATTTTTATCAAAGCCATTGAATGAGGTGGCCATGCTCACTAACACAACGGCTTCTGTTGCCCCGAAAAGCGTTAAACTGGTATCTGTTCGCGATACTTTCCCGTCGGTGGATTGCAGTAAAACATCGGTCGAAAAGCGCGTCCCTTTATCATCCGAAAATAGAATGGGATTCCCTTTTTTACGCACATAGCTTGGATCTGCTCTAACCGGTGCCACCCCCTTAAAATGCAAATGATTGATCGTCGAGCTACCACTAAATTTAAGCAGAGAGTTAAATCGAACTGTAAAATTCAAGCCATTTTTTTGTTGGCTCGTTAGGTGAATCACAAAAACTTTATCTGGATGTGAAACAAAATATTCGCGTTTAATTTTGTTGCCGTTGACTTCATGATTGACGGTAGCAATGGCGCGTTCAAGGTCTAGCTCACGGTAATAATTAGCGCTTTGATTAGGCTGAAAATCGAGGTATAAAGTCCCCAAAGGGGCATAGGACTCCGAAAACTTACCTTGTATTTTCCTTATTAGGGAATCAGCCATTTTATATTTTTCCTGTTTTAAGGCTTCTCTAACACCCGGCAAATACTTATAGGCATCTTTGTTCATGTAAGGGTCCACCGGCTCACCCGACCAAAGAGTCAAATCATTTAAGTATATTTTATCCGTGTCGGTGCCTCCAAAAACAGTAGCTCCCTGTGTCCCATTTCCTAAGACCAAAGCTTCCTCAAAATACTTCGCAGGTTTATTGTACCAAAGTTTAAGCTTTTTAGGGGTGACAATGGCCGCTGGTTTGGAAGCTGTTGGTTTAGGAGCCGCTGCTAAGAAAAGCGGAAATAAAATGGCAACGATCAGGTAATTGATAATTTTCATGCGGGGTATACATTAATTTTAGAAATACAATATCTTTGGGGGGTAAGGGGGGTAATTTAACTTTACTAACTTTTGCAAAGTTAGTAAAGTTGTAAATTACCAATCAAAATATCGAAGCAAAAATCCCTATAAATTTAGCGCTTTTAGTTTCGCCAATCCAGTTTTTGCGACCATTAAAGCATCCTGTTGGTATAGCGTTTTGTTAAATAGCTCAAGAGATAAAATCACCGGCTGGGAGGAAGGTTTGAGTAAACCAACAATCTTCTTAATCGGTGCCTCGCCGTCGCCCGCATAAATGCGGTCAGCGTCTGTGATGACTCCTGGTTTCATGGTGGTCACATAGTCATTAACGTGGAATACTTCGATCGCATTTTCCCCCACTAAGTGCAAGCAAGCATGGCTTGACTCTCCTTTATAAATATGAAAAACGTCGAGTAATAATCGGGCGGCGGGGTGGCCAGCTTCTGCGGCGACAAAAAGCACATCAGCTACGCGATTAAGATTTTTGGAATGGCCCCACATTTCTAGTTGGGGAATCACCGACATCGAAACCCCGAGGTCCAAAATAGTCCGGTAGCGTTCCGCGGCGCGGCGAAGGTCTAAGCCACCTTCCTTTGTGGCACCCATCGGAGGCGCGGCCGTCCGATGACAACCTAATTGGGCTAAGAGATCCATTTCGCGTTTAAGCTGTTCGATTCCTTTGTTGCGGGTAGATTCATCGTCAACAATCCACTGAGCAAAGCCGATGGCATTTTGAACTTTAATACCAAGGTCGGCAATGCGCTTGCGTGCATCAGCGATGGTCCCTCCCGATTTAAGATAGGTTTCCAGGGTAGGCACCCAAATTTCACAATGTTTATATCCGGCTTGAGCGGCCACTTCAAGTTCCTTGATGAAGCCAAGTTTTTGGCCCATGATGGTACTCATATTGAGCGAAAATTCAAATTTATTTTTGGCCGCGGCAGAACTATTGGCGAAAGAATTAGATTTTGCTTCTGACATGGAAGGAATTAACGCCATTCCGGCGGCAGTTCCAGACGCTTTAATCAGCGTACGACGACTTATTTGCATCATAATTTATATAGGTTTGATGCAAATTAAGGATAAATAAAAAGAACAAAAAATAATTTTACTCTTGATACGATTTGCCGGCCTTAAAACTATTCTCGATCCACTTTAAAATAGGATTATCAAAACCCTCTCTTCCATTGGTATTCCTCAACATGTTATGATTAATTCCCGCTTAGGCAGAAAATTGAATACATATAATTTGCCTATATTTGCGTTTAAAAAATAATTGAAAAACATTACGCATGAAAGATATTAAGACGGCTGAGGCCTTTGCCACCTCATGGAATAACCTCCCAGGAGGATCTATATATACCTTTGATCAATTTGAAGATTGGTTTGCGCCGCTACAAAAATCAGATTTTAAAGGCAAGAAAGTGCTTGAATTAGGGTGTGGAAATGCCAGTTTATTGGTGCATGCGACTCAGTGGGAGCCGGCTAATTTAGTCGGTATTGACTTGGGCGAAAGTATTGTCTCGGCCAACCAAAATATGTCCCAAACGGGATTTAAAAACTATCGAATAGAGCAGGCAGATTTAACGGAATACCGTTCGGCAGAAAAATTTGATATGGTTTATTCGATTGGGGTCTTGCATCATTTAAAAAATCCAATTGAGGGATTCACTTCGGCGGTTGAAAATACCAAAGCGGATGGGGCCTTTCATTGCTGGGTATATGCCAAAGAGGGCAATGGACTAATCATTTGGGTCGTTGATCCCATTCGAAAGTTGGCCTCCCAATTACCTTGGTGGATCAACAAATACTTCATTGCCACGCCGTTATCTTTTTTATATTTTTTATATGCACACTTTATTGTGGCCTTGGGCATATCCTTTCTACCCTTGTATGAGTATAGCCGTTGGATTTGTAAGCGTAATTTCATTTTTTTTAGGCATGTGGCATTTGACCAATTGGTTACTCCGCAAACAAAATACATTGACCGTGCCACGATTGAACAATGGTTGGCAAATAATGAAAAAGTAGACCCAGTGAAGACCTACATGATCTTCCGAAACGGAAATTCTTGGAAGTTTGGTGGGGTGGTGAAATAGGAGACGAAGTATCCCGAAATGTTTCTTGTAGCATTAAAAGATAGATCCAATTAAATGACAAACAAATTATTGCATAAACCCCTTTCGAAAGAGAGAGGTCTATTTTTATAAAAAATCAACCTAGTTAAATTTTGATAGTATCAAATGATCTTATAGTTTCGTTTGCACGATTTACACAATTAATTACTCTTCAATTTCAAAATGGCCTCTTTGCCAAGAATTACTACAAGAAATTCAAAATAAAAACAAATATTCTTTTATTTTTTTACCAGTATGGTATAGCCTAATGGATCTGAATCATTTCCAAATCTAGTTAGCAAACTAATATGACCCAAGATCATTCCAATAATGACGATAGGTGAAGCAATTAGCCAGAATGGAATAAATAAATATCGAAGAAGATTGTTTGGCAGGATATTGCGAACAAATAACACAATTAACTTTGCGGCAATGGATGTAACATCCGTACCACGAGGAATAATTTCAATATCTTTAAAATGACTAAACATTTTTAAAAGTGTTGTTGGAGTGTATCTGAAATAATCATAAGGAATATAATGAAAGCGGGCACTCCAAGGAATGGTAATTAAAGCTTTTCCATTTGATTTTAATACTCGATAAATTTCATCAACAAGTGATTGATAATTTTCTACATGCTCAAGCACTTCAGTACAGATCAAAAAATCAAAATGATTTTCTGAAAAAGGTATTTTATTGCCATCAAAACTATAGATATCTTTTCGATTATAATTAAATTTCTCATCTGCATCAACTATGTCTAATCCAAAATAACGGGTAGAGTTTTCGTTGATTAAAAATCTATAAGGTGACCCTCCACAACCTACATCCAATAATTGACCGTTGGTATTTTGAAGAAAATCTTTTAAATGTCGATAAGCTGATATTGTTTGTAAATCCAAACATAATCTAATATAAAATCGAATTGAATTGAAAAAACCTATTGGCGGAGTATTTGATTTTGGCTTAAAGGACTCTTTTGTAGTTGACATTTTTATAGTTTAGATTTGTACAAAAAGTTTTTTTGATAAATAAATTATGATAGTATCAAATGATACTATTGAGAAGCCTTCTAAAATAATCAATCCAAATATTTTATTCCGCCGTTATATATAAAGATTGTGCAATTACGGTTAATGGCGTCTTTTCGAGAATTTCTCCAATTTTAATTGTCGTACCTATTAGATAATCAGGAATAGTAGGCAGTAAAAAATCTTTTATTTTTACTTCAATATTTGTAAAGCCCGCCTTTTTGCATTTTTTCTTAATAAACGTTTTGCTAAAAGCCATTTCATCCGGTTCAAGAAATGTTTTACGACGTAAAAAAGGTATTGAAAAAATAGCTGCAACGTACGGATTATACAAATTGGGTTCAATAAAAATTAATTTCCCCTGTGGTTTCAAAAGCAATTTCAAATTTATAAGTGAGCTGTCTAAATTAAAATATAAATGATGTAGAATACCATTACCAATAATATAATCAAACTTTCTATTTCCTAGAACCTCATTTATATTGCTTTCATTAAAATTTGCTTGAATAAAATTCAGATTTTTACTCAAATATCTATTTTTAGATATTTCTATAAATTTAGCCGACAAATCAAGGCCAATACCTGTAGCATTTGTTATTTCAGTAATATATGAAATCCCTTCACCAGTGCCGCTTCCAATTTCTAAAATTGACAAATCTGGTTTATTAACATCCATTTTAGAAATCATATAATCAAACCTGCGTTTTTTCCGTATCCGTGCTGCAGGGCTGTCTATAAAAATTTGATTAAAACCTCTTTCGTCTTTAATTGAAGTCATTCTTTATTTGTTTATTAAATTATTTAATTCTGAAAATGAATCTATTTTCTTCCCTTTAATAATTACACTCTCCCTGATAAATTTTGGTCTTCCTTTTGTTTCCTCCAAAACTTTAATCATATATTCTCCTAATATTGACATTGATAACAATTGAATCCCTCCAAAAAAAAGTATTAATACAATAATAGCACTTATACCATGGGGAATTTCTGGATGAGAGAATTTCATATACGTCTGAAAGGCAATTGCAAGTATTGATAAAAACGTTAAAATAATACCACTATAACTCATGACTTCTAGTGGCACATAGCTAAAAGAAAATATCCCTTTTTTAGCCCACCAAATATTTTTCCTGAAATTATTTGTTGTTACGCCATATATTCGTTCTGGCCTTATATAATCGACACCTGTTTGCTTAAATCCAACCCAAGCTCTTAGGCCTCTTAAAAATTGCTCCTTCTCAGGTAGAGCGTTTAAGTGTTCCACGACCTTTTTGTCTATAAGTGAAAAATCCCCCGCATCACGTGGAATATCTATATAAGATAATTTACTAAACACTTTATAAAACATTTTATATGCTATATTCATAAAAATTGAGGCCTCTCTTTTAATTCGTCGACCATATATAACATCATATCCATCCTGCCATTTCTCAAAAAACTCCTCAATAATTTCAGGTGGGTCTTGTAAATCGCCATCCATTAAGACAATTGCATCGCCCATTGAAATACCCATACCACTTGAAAAGGCTGCTTGGGAACCAAAATTTCTAGAGTGTTTTATCGCTACCACATTTGAATCTTCCGCACATAACTTCTCTAATACATCTTGTGAATTATCTGGAGAATTATCATTAACAAATATTATTTGATAATTACATCCGATTTTTTGAAAAGTTGCTATTAGCCTACGGTACATATCGGGAATTGCTTCCTCGTCTTTGTAACATGCAATAATAGCAGTGATCATTAAGACTCTTTTAGGATCTTCAAATGCTCCAAGTATCTGTTTGTCGTAATTTTGATATTCCTGCCATGCGGCAACATCCTTAATTCCTTCCTTCAAAGTAATTGTTGGAGACCAATCAATATCCTTTTTAGCTTTTATATAATTTCCTACCCATTCTTTTGTATCCCATTCGCGTGCAGACATTTCTCCCCATAATGGGTCCGGTAAAATATTAAATTGATTTTTAATTATTTCTACTAACTCTTTCAAGGTAGTTTTTACTCCCGAACCAATATTGTAAGAATTACCAGCAATTTTTAAATTCACCTTTAGCGCGGCAAAAATAAATGCCCGAACACAATCATGGATATGAACAAAATCTCTGCTAGTATCTGGGCTGACAAGTGCTGGATATCCTCCTTTTCGACCCATCTCTATTAGTCTCGGTATTAATCTATCTGGTTCTTCCCATGCACCATAAATAGAATATAATCTTAAATTTATACAAGGAACATTTAAAAAATTTCCATAATAATCTATTAAATATGAACTTGATATTTTAGAAACCGAATAATGTGAATTTGGAATGAAATGCTCATTTTCCGATGGGTTAGTACAATTTAATCCATATTCTGAACTACTCCCAGCATGAATATAAGCTGAAATATTTTTACAGGCATCCAAAATATTTAGAGTCCCTATAAAATTTGTTTGATAGGTGGTAATATGATTATTCTGTTTAGAATAAGCTCCATATGCAGATAAATTAAAAACCGTTTTAGGCTGAAATTTTTCAAAAATTTTATCTACAGAATTCTTATAGGTAACGTCACAATATAGAATTTTATCTTCTTTGATACCTAATAATTTTAATCTCCAAGCTGATCTTGGGTTATGCGTGATAGCATATATATCTGATCTGTATGTTAAAACAGTTTCTAATATATTCGCCCCAATAAAACCACTAGCACCAAATATAAAAATGGGGCCATTTAATTTTAAGATATCTGCTTCTATATTCACCTTCTTATTGATTTAATAATTTGGTTAAAACTTGTTTTATATTTTTTGAATCAAGACCAGACTCTTGTAAATGAAACTCTTGATTTCCAAATGTTTTACTAGGATAACCCTTCGCTGACAATGTTTCATAGTGAAGAATGCCTAAATTCATTTTAACAAATTGAATAATTAAATGTTCCGCTAAGCCCCCTCTTTCAACATGCTCTTCTATAATTAAAACCTTATTTGATGTTCTAATACTATTTAATAAATTTTGAGTAATTGACGTTAATGGTACCGTCAAAATCGTAAATAAGTCTATTCCAGTTAATCCCTCTATTGCACTTAATACCGATTTGACAATCGGGCCCTGAGATATAATTGTAACTTTTAATTCCTCTGTTGATTTAACAATATGATTGATGCACCCTATTTCAATTTTGTTTGGATAAGAAATCCCTAATCCTAATCTAAGATATGCAGGGCCTTTTCTCTCTATAATTTGCTCAATACAATAATCCACATCTTCTAAAAAAGATGGCACCCAACAAATCATATTGGGTAAAGGACTTAAGCAAGCTATGTCTTCAATTGCATGATGTGTTGCCCCCATAATACCATACCCATAACCTCCACCATTCCCTATTATAAATACCGGATGATTATGAATGCAAATGTCAAGTTTTATTTGTTCAAGACATCTAAAAACAACAAACGGAGCTATGCTGTAAATAAAAACAGATTTGCCTTCATAAGCTAATCCAGCAGCAACACCCACCATATTTTGCTCAGCAACACCCGCATTTAAAAACCGCTTGGGGAAAGTCTCTTGTATATTTTCTAATGCATTATAACCCAAATCCCCTGTTAAAAATATTAGGTTATTTTGCTTTTCAAAAATCTCATGAATTTTTTTTGAAAATCGATTACGCATGATAATTTTTTTCTATTGACATCATGGCATTTTTATATTGATCGCCTGTCATTGGCAAATAATGCCACTCCATTTCATTTTCCATAAAATCAACTCCTTTCCCCTTAACTGTGTTGGCAATAATTAATTTTGGGCGGTTCGTGGTTAAACTCTTACAATTTGCTACGCATTCCGAAAGTGATATTAAATCATGCCCATCAATTTCAAAAACTTCAAAGCCAATACTTTCCCATTTATTTTTATCCGCAGTGTCTCCTAAAATATCCGTTAATTTCCCAAAGCCTTGAAGCCTATTTCGGTCAATGCAAATAATTAAGTTGGATAATTCATTGGCAACAGCAAAGTGAGCGGCTTCCCAGGTTGTCCCCTCATTAGTTTCTCCATCTGACATTAACACGTAAACAAAATCCTTATTATTTTCATTTTTTTTTGCCAATGCCATCCCACAAGCTATTGGGAAACCATGTCCAAGTGAACCGAGAGCAAACGGAATATTTTTAAATGAATTAGCAGAAGGATGTGCTGATAATTTAGTACCATTCTGATAAAATGTACTTAATTCATCATCTGAAATTTCTCCAAAATAATTTAAAATTACATAAAGGGCTCCAGCAGCGTGTCCTTTTGATAAAATTACTCTTTCTGTATCTAATTTATTTTCAAATAATACATATAGGATGTCTATGCAACTTAAAGAGCATGCAATATGCCCACAATTTGCACTATTATAAAGATTTAAAAGATTTTTTCTTAATAAAAACTGTATCAAAATAAAGAATTTGACGATAATTAAAATTTAAATTATTTCTAAAAATAAAAATTTTTAACATAAATCCATAATTAAAAAAAATTAAAGGTATTAAACTTTAAAGCCCTTTATATTTTCATATAAAGGGCTTTAATTAATTGAAATGGTGGTAGATCCCGGACTCGAACCGGGGACACACGGATTTTCAGTCCGATGCTCTACCAACTGAGCTAATCCACCATTCACCCTGGCGTGTGCGTTGGGACTGCAAAAATACGGATATTTTTTTTTAATCCCAATTAGGCGTTGAAAATTGTTAAATTAATTGAAAATAGGAAAAGTGTGACCGTTGACTAAACGCATCTTGCCTTTTTGAAATTAAAACCATTACTTTGTAGGGTTCCAAAAGCCAGTTCTAATGACTTTATTGATTTTACTAAGTTCGATTCTTTCCTTGACAAAGCTGGCGGATTCAACCAATCATTCTAGTGTCGAATTGCAGGCAATCGTATCGGATGTGGGCGCAACGCCTTTTTGGCTGAGTCGATTGCAGTATGGGGCGATCCCATTAGACAATCCTGGGATTGTGGCGATCGTTCGAAATGGCAAGAATTATAATTTGAAGAAAAAGTATGATTGGAAATACCAGGTTCAGGCAACAGGCTGGGCTGGAAAGCAGAACGACTTCTGGTTGACCGAGGCCTATGTCAGTGGCCGACGAGGTAAATGGGAATTCTGGGTTGGCCGCAGAAAAGAAGTTTATGGCTTAGGAGATACAGCCATGACATCCGGTTTTTACTCTTGGTCTGGCAATGCAGTTCCCATCCCCAAAATCCAGTTTGGTACAAGAGATTACGTCGATTTCGCAAAAGGACATTTAGGTATTTTTATGACCTTTGCACACGGTTGGCTCGACAACCAAGGCCCCGTCCTCGATGGATTTCTTCATCAAAAAACTTTATACGGTCGAATAGGCAGGCGCAATGCTTTAATTAATTTTTTTGGTGGAGTCAATCATCAAGTCATGTGGTCGGGGCAATATAAAGATGGGACTGCTTTTGGACAAGGGTTAAATACTTTTTTTTATGTTGTGACTACCAGTAAAAATAGAACTTTACTCGAAACGGATCCCAATGCACCTCAAACTGAATATGGGTATCAATATGGAGCGCATTTAGGGTCCATTGATTTTATGCTAAACATTAAGCCGAAATTGGGCACTATTTCATTGTACCGACAAACTGCGTGGGAGACGGGAAGAATTGCAGCACTAATGACAGCGAATGATGGAATTACTGGACTCAGTGTAAAATTCAATCGAGCAAAATTGCTCCAAAATATCATATTTGAATACGTCTATACAGCCAATCAAGGACAATATTATTCTGGTTTAGCCAAATTATTAAAAATGGATGACCCCCATAAGACTGAAATTGAAAATAATTTTAATGGTACCCATGGAGGTTGGCATTACTTTAATAGGGGAATTGGAACTCCTTTTTTGGTGTATGATATGGAAAGTAAAAGCAGAAATGGCTATGAATTTTCATTAAATGCTGTAAAAGCCTATTATGTGGGCCTTCAAGGGCAATTGCCAAATAATCTTTATTGGAAGCTGAGAGCTGCATATAGTTTACATACGCGTGCGCGATATTTTGGCTTCCCAATTCGAGATTTTGATGGATTCATTCCCCAAACATCATTAGCTTTTAAAATTTCAAAAAATGCCACTAAAGACTTAAGTTTGCACACTGAAATTGGCTATGATCAAGGTGAACGAGTAAGCAATACTTTAGGACTGACACTAGGCTTAAAATATTCATTAAACTAGCTGCAAAAATTTGATGGAATTGGTTAAGATTAGGGTAAAAATAACGCTAATCATTTTAAGAAATTACGTCGCCACAACTGAAATACCATCAAATTCCATAATTCCTTCCGGTTATTTTGTCGGCCTTTAAAATGATTTTGCTTCAATTGCTCAACGTAATTATAATCAAACAAGCCCTGTGATTCAATGGCTTCTTTGCTCAATAAATCATTGCAGAGATCCTTTAATTCATTTTTTAGCCATAAGGAAACCGGTATTCCAAATCCCTTCTTTGGCCGATCAATAATGTCTGCAGGTAGTTTCCCGCGCATCGTTTCCTTCAGTAAATGTTTCCCAGTAAAGCCTTTCAATTTATATGCATAGGGCAGACGATTTAGAAACTCGACCACATGTACATCCATGAAAGGGGCGCGAACTTCTAAGGAATTCATCATGGAGGCCCTGTCTACCTTCACTAAAATATCATCCTGCAAATAGGTCTTCAGATACATATAAATCAATTCCTCCTCCGAACCTCGCAAGATATAGTTATCGACCACACGCAAGGTGTTTTGATGCGGGATTTTCAAAGATTGTTCCTTATTCCAAAGTTTCTTTTTTTCTGGAATACTGAAACTTCCGAGCCAATGGCTATGCCTAAACCTCTTTGAGCTCTCAAAGCCTTTTAAAAACTGCCTTAATTTAAAGTCTAAAGAAATATTTCGATCACTAGCTGGTAAAAAATTAACCATTTTTTGTAATCCTTGAACCATAGAAAATGGCATCCAAGACATCAATGGGGCTAATTTCTCAGATATAAAAGTAGGATAACCGGCAAGTAATTCATCACTTCCGTCCCCGCCTAAAGCCACTGTCACTTTTGAGCGTGTAAATTGAGAAAGCAAATAGGTAGGTAAAATGGAGGGGTCGGCAAATGGCTCATCCAAAGAAGAGAAAACAGTAGGAATCAGGTCTATGGACTCTTGGGCTGTTAAAATACGTTCATGGTGATCCGTGCCTAATTGTTTCGCTACTTGTTGCGCATAAGCCCGTTCATCATAACTCTTTTCGTTAAAGCCAATAGAGAATGTTTGAATGGGGCTTACAGCTTGCTTTTGGGCGTAATAGGCTACAGCACTACTGTCCAATCCGCCGCTTAAAAAGATTCCTACGGGTACGTCTGCTACTAAGCGTAATGCCGTAGCTTTTGCCAATAACCGGTCTAATTCCTCTTTGGATTCGTCAAATGAAATCTCAAGAGGAATAAAATTAGGTTCCCAAAAAGTGCCTCGAATGATGTTACCTTTATAATCAATGCGTAAATAATGTCCCCCTTCTAATTTCTCCACTCCATCAAAAATACTGGTAGGGGTGGGCACATAATCTAAGGTCAAATAATGATTTAGGGCATTGACATTTAATTCCGATTTAAATTCAGGATGCTTTAAAATAGCTTTAAGCTCAGAGGCAAATAGTAAAGTACTTGAGGCTTGGGCTATATAAAGAGGCTTTTTGCCCATTCGATCCCTTGCGAGCACCATTTCATTTCGCTCATAGTCAAAGATGGCAAAGGCAAACATCCCATTCAGTTTAGAAAGGCAAGCAATCCCATCCGCTTGATAGGCTTTTAAAAGTACTTCTGTGTCGCCCTGGGTACGAAAAGGACCATAGCCGCGTTCCACTAAATCCTGCCGAATGGATTTAAAATTATAGATCTCCCCATTAAAGACGATGGCAAAACGCTTATCCAGAGAAAAAAATGGCTGATGTGCCCCAGAAGAAAGATCTAAAATACTTAATCGGGCTTGGCCTAAACCCATTGCCATTTTAGGATCAAAAAATGTTCCTGTAAAATCAGGCCCTCGATGATGCAATGCCTCCGTCATGGCTCGCATCACGGACTCATTACCCTTCCCCCAAAAACCTGCTATCCCACACATATTAGAAATTCACTCGGTCTCGAATGGAAAATGGTGCCGAATTTTGGCTCTCAAAATAAGTCCGCATCATGATTTCAGATATAATACCCAAGAGAACCATTAAGACCCCCACCGTAAAGAACATAGCACTCAAAATAGGTAAAGGCGTTTCCACAAAATCTTTTTCGCCCATCAACTTAAAATATCCCGCCACACCAAAGGTGAAAAAACTCATTAAAAAAGATAATATCCCCACTCCCCCAAAAAAGTGGATAGGCCTAGTCATAAACTTTTCTAAAAATCGAATTAAGATCAGATCTAAAATAACTTTATAGATACGAAACAAACCGTAGTTGGACTGCCCAAACATCCTAGGCCGATAACTTACCGGTAATTCCGTTACCGTTCCACCTTGCCATTTGCAAAAAACAGGAATAAAGCGATGCATTTGGCCATACAATTTGACATCCTGAACGATATCGCGCCGATAAGCCTTCAAGGTGCATCCATAATCATGCAAGGGGACTCCGCCAATTTTAGAGATGAGTAGGTTAGCTAATAAAGAAGGTAATTTCCGAGTTAGAAATTGGCCTTCCCATCTTCCTTTGCGCCAACCAGATACCACATCATATCCTTCATTTAATTTGTCAACCAACAATCGAATGTCCTTAGGGTCATTCTCTAAATCACTGTCAATAAGCACAATAATATCACCTGAAGCAGCCTGGATGCCGGCACTTAGCGCAGCTGTTTGCCCATAATTGCGTCTAAAATTCAACAATTTAATCCGATTGTTTTTGGCAGCCATCTTTTGTAATTCGGGCCACGATTGATCTTTGGACCCATCGTTGACCGCTATGATTTCATAACGATAGTCTTTTACAGCCCGTTCTAACTCCTCAAACAAGAGGGGAATGGAGGGAGCTTCATTGTAGATAGGCAATACGACGGTTAATTCCATTTTCTTTGTAGGTAATTAAATATACGATGTAGCACCGTCAAACTCATGAGAATCCAAATGGGATACAATACACAAAAATACCTTTCTTCTGCTTGTTTAAAAACAAAGAGGTATAAAAATAATGTATAGGCATTGAGCCAAGAAAGCCATGTAAGAATCTTGGGATCTTTCCAGCGAAGGCCAAAATACAAGGTAATCAATAATGATAGAGATGAGAAAAACCACATCATACCATTGATCAGGTAAATAAAGGCTTGCAAGCTAGCATTTAAAAAAGGATTTAAGCGCGCATAAATCGCAGGATTCCGAAAAACATTATCGAAAAAATAAATGGTAAAGAATATGTTTTTAAGGCGCAGAAAATTAGCCTCCACATAAAAAAGAGAAGGCTTTTCCTTTCGAATGCTTGCTACATATAGGGGACTACGTGAACGAATATATACCAATTCACCCTTGCATTCTTTCAGAATATTTTGCGGATTTTTAGTAGTGACCGTCGTCAAATACACTGACGTCATGGCACGTTTAAGTTTAAGCAAGGAATCCAAGTTCATTTGGCTTGTCATGAAACGAGGATTGGGTTTCACAAATTGCTCCTCCTTAAAATTTGGATAGGGTATCCCTTGGATAAAAACTGGATCTGCAAAACCACCCGAAAAATACCAAGCGGCCTCTGAGTCCATGCGCCAGAACTGGTGAGAACCCCCATAGGCACGGATGATTTCTTGTATCGACTGGAATCCATAAATACTTCCATACTGCCCCTCTGGATAAAATGTTTGATAGGTGAGGGGAACAAAAGCATGGAATTTGATGGCGTTTCTTAAGATCCAGGAGCCTTCGATTAAAACAAGGGGAATTAATAAAAGTAGGAAAAAGCGTTTAGAAAGTTTTTTTTGCAAAAGATAAAATCCTAAAGGGATAAAAAGGAGGCAAAAAATAGATTTCAGGAAAATGAGCCAACAAACCGCTAAGCCCATGAATAGAGGGAATCGACCTGGTCGGAAGCATAAATAGCTAATGAGAATTAGCAAGCTGGTGGCAATAGATTCCGTACTTAGGTAGGAGTCGAAAAGTAGGTAGTAATTTACCTCCATCAACAGAAAACTTAATGCATAAAACTTACGAGAGCCCGTGAGTTCAAAAACCATTTGGGCTATTAACCCATAGGCCATCCCCGTTAAGATAAATTGCAATAGGACAATAAGAAAAAAGCTTGCCTCTTGGGAATGGCTCAAAAGAAAAAATCCATAAAACAAAAATCCATATCCCGGCATGCGATAATCGGGGCTGTAGGAGCCTTGCTCCAACAAGTGGATGATCGGCTCAAAATAGCTCATGGTATCACCATGAATGTGGATAAAATAATCAGGGCGATGAAAAAGCAAAACCATGACCAAGTATATGCCTAGCATTTTTACCAGGTTTAGGCAGATGCCTGAAAAGATAGAAGTACTTAATTTAGGCATCTCAAGAAAAGCTTACAAAAATATGATGCATTAATTAGCTATTTAATTTTAACCAAGCTACAAAACGAGTTAAGCCATCCATGAGGCTTATATTGGGGGTATAATGGAGGAGTCTTCCCGCTTTTTGTATGTCAGCGAATGTGCGATCCACATCACCGTCCTGCATATCCATCCAATGGATATTAGCGGGTTGGCCGATGATTTCCTCCAAAGAGTGCACTAAATCGATTAACCGAATTGGATTTTTGCTTCCCAAATTAATCGTTTCAAATACCGGCCTATTCGACATCACATATTCCATGGAAGAGATAATTCCTTGAACGATATCGCCTACATAGGTATAATCGCGAGAAGTAGAGCCATTGCCAAACAGCGTAATTGGTTGGTCATCCAACATTGCCTTGGCAAATTTATAAATCGCTAAATCGGGCCTTTGTCTTTCGCCATATACGGTAAAAAAACGAAGGTTAATCACATCAATATCGGCTAAATGGTGAAAAGTATGAGTCAACAACTCTCCTGCCTTTTTTGTGAAAGCATAAGGAGAAATCGGATGATCAACCGGATCAGATTCAGCAAATGGGACCTTCGCATTATTGCCATAAACTGAAGAGGAAGAGGCAAAGACCAATTTATGCATACCATGAACCTTCATCCATTGGAGCAAAGCCATGGTTTGACACAAGTTGGCATCTATGTATTGTTCAGGCTGGGCGATAGAAGGACGGACACCTGCTTTCGCAGCAAGATGAATAACCACATCAAAATTTGCTTCTGGAAGGAACAAGGCCACGTCCCCCACATTGCCTTCAATGAACGTGAATGAGGGTTTTTGACGACAAGCCATTATGTTTTGTTCTTTGATTGATCTCGCATAGAAATCATCAAAATTATCGATTCCAATAACCTGATGGCCCTGATCTAAAAGGTATTCGGCTACGTGGCTACCTATAAACCCCGCGGCACCTGTGAGTAAAATTTTAGTCATTCTAATATAGCCGCCAAATTTAAAAATTGATCTCTAAATAAAATTACAATTTAATAATTATGACGCCTAAGAATTATTAAAATAAAAATCATTAAGCTCTCACTTTTAAATAAAAAGAGGACCAATATCCAACATATAATACCACTAAATCAATAGATTACACATTTTTTGAAAAATACCAATTAGAATTTTTAAAATGCATCAAGCTAAAATAAGACTAAACTAGAAAATTATTGTAATTTTAAATTACTCTTGTATAAAGGCAAGTTATCACTCTTTGATCTTGAAATAAAGCTTACGTTAATTCCCTCTTTTCTTAGTTCTTGAGGTGTAGTTAACGAAAAATTAATTTTCGTTTCATGCAAAAAAAAATTTCTTTTTTGTTTTTTCTTTTGACCAGTTTTTACGTAATTCATACGGTAACTACAAACACTTTTTCCTGTATCTCACCAGATGTTTTTAGATTTTTTTCTTTAGCGCAAAAAAATTATGACCTTTATTCATACAAGGAACAATTATACCATTTTCTAAAAGATGCTAATTTATATGATTTAGGAAGAAGTCGACATGTTCAATCTTTGTTAATCTACATAGATGCTATTAGTCGACGTTACATAGTTCTCCCATTTTTAAATTATATAATGATTGCTTTTGTGCTGATTAATGCATTTTTAATTGGACAATTGTTGAAAACATCGTTTATTTCAAAAATTCGCAATATCACTCCAATTTTAATCTCTCTTCTGTTTTTAACAAGTTGCTTTTCAATCAGTCCAATCATTTTATTAATCCTATATGGAAAAATTATTTGGCTTACCTTCATTTTAGCTTTTATGTATTCGAAAAAACAATTTTGGAAAATTGTATTTTTTACACTAGCAGCTTTATCAGATGAATTTGGCCTATTTTCTGGCATGTTAATCCTTTATTTTGCATCAATCCGTTTTTTAGCTGCCAATTTAAGCTTTTTAAAGATTTCTACCCCTCATCGACTATTTACTATACCTGTACTAATCAGCATCATATTTCTTACCTCTTTTTACGGCATAAATGCAATGGTCTTTAATACAGGAACTTCCTTTTTTTCAATAGCAAAACATCAAAGCGTAATTTCAAGTAACAATAATTCAATTTTAGAGCTCCCGAGAAACCTAGGCTGGATCATGCAAGAAATATTTATTGGCCATACCAAAGGTGGGATTGGGATTTATTCCGTTGGCTTATTAACCATACTAATTTTATTCGTTGGGTTTTATTATAAAATTGTTGTAAAATATTTTCTACTCACCAATTCTAAAAATACATTATCTGAAAAAATTGATGTTTTTACTAACGACAAAGAGGCGCACAATTACTTATTTTGGTTATTCATATTCATTTTTATAAACTTTATTGGATTGCCTGGAGGATACTTAGATGTAACCCATTATGGTTATGCAAGAGCAGCTTCATTATTTGTACTTTTTATTTTTTCTGTTTCTGCATTATTAAAATCAAGATCAAAAGAAATTGTATTTATATCGATTTTATCTTGTTCCATTTTTGCACATTTTTTTACATTTGCGCAAACAATCAACTTTACAGAAGTTCAACTAAATACCTACTTATTTCCTGATAAAACTGTGAAAAAAAGTGAATTAGCATATATTTATACAAGTGCATACGCTTATAACAAATATAATAAAAGAAATAATATTCTATTAAAAGATACTCTTAGTTTAGACTATTCAGGTACTTGGTATTATTCAAAAATAAAAAATTTTGATCGCGCGAAGCGCGGACATTTTCCCAAAAATGGTATGTATAAAGTGCTTACTTGGCCCAACAAATAACGAATTTTAACTTCCGTCAAATATCCACAATATCTAGGCTTTAATTTAGTGCGACATTATTGCGAATTGATTAAATCCCAATTGAAAATTTATGTATTCTATTACTTTAAAGCCATTTTTGTTGGCTAGGTCAATTATATCTTTTTTATCCCAATAATGCTTATGTTCATCTATATTTTGTTTATCTAAGATTCCAATCGCTGCAAGCAATTCTAAAATCCATTTAGATTTTGGAGTAGGAGTTGTAATTAAAATTTTTCCGCTCTTTTTTAAGTGTTTTGAAAATTTATCAAAAATTAAATGAACCTCACTTACGTTGATATGTTCAATTACAGCCAAAAGAACTATAGTATCAAATTGTTTCCCTTCCATTGGGCTATGGTCATAATTTACAATTGTATAATTGCCCTTCACGAATTGATTTAATTCGCCTTCATTCCCCCCAAAATCTAAAACATCCCCAATTAATAAATTCTTAACTCTATTAAACCGAAAGTTTTGCAATAGCTTTTCAAATACTTTACTACTATCTATCATAATGTTAATTAAATAAAGATTTCACCTGATTCTACTTATTTAAAGTACCTAATTTTAAATACTTTCTCCTTAATATCCCTTTTGTAAAAATACAAAATTAAATCTATTGAACACTAAAATAGGGTTTTTGAAGTGCGAATAGAATTCCATAAATGGGTAGGGCTTAAACTAATCAAATTAATTCCTATTTTTACCCTATGATTCTTAGGACAGAAAATCTGGTAAAAAAATATGGAGCACGATTGGTGAATGACCACATCTCATACCAAGTAGCTCAAGGAGAAATAGTGGGCTTATTGGGCCCCAACGGTGCCGGAAAAACCACATCTTTTTATATTGCCACCGGTTTAGTTAAACCGAATTCAGGTAAAGTTTATTTAGATGATTTAGATGTGACTAGTTTGCCGATGTACAAACGAGCACGTTTAGGAATCGGGTATTTAGCTCAGGAAGCATCTGTTTTTAGAACATTATCTGTAGAAGAAAATATCCTTGCCGTCCTTGAAATGACCACCCTTTCAAAATCAGAACAGAAGGAAAAAACCGAAAGTCTCCTTGAGGAATTCTCTCTTACCCATGTACGAAAAAGCTTAGGCCAAGTCCTTTCTGGAGGAGAACGCAGGCGAACTGAAATTGCCCGAGCTTTGGCCGTTGATCCGAAATTCATCCTATTAGACGAGCCCTTTGCCGGAGTTGACCCCATCGCCGTAGAAGAAATTCAAAGCATTGTGGCCAAATTAAAATACCGGAATATTGGTATCTTAATCACAGACCACAATGTGGATGAAACATTATCCATTACCGATCGGGCTTATTTGCTTTTTGAAGGTCGTATTTTAAAAGCCGGTACTCCACAAGAACTAGCTGATGATGAGCAGGTGAGAAGGGTGTATTTAGGAAAGAATTTTAAACTGAGGCAGGGAAATTAGGTAATAAGTATTAGGTAAGAGGTAATAGAAAAATAGGGAAATTAGGTAATAAGTATTAGGTAATGAAGAAAGAAACCCAAGCAATACATGCGACTAATCTGCTAGATGAGACCGCGGGGGCGATAGCTACCCCCATATTTTTATCAACCACTTTTACTCGTGATGCAGATGGGAGCTATCCCAAAGGGCACATGTATTCCCGGAATTCGAACCCAAATCGGGATGCCCTTGAAAAAGGCTTAGCTATCCTCGAAGGAGGAGCTAAAGCCTTCGCCTTTGGTTCAGGATTAGCCGCTGTTTCTGCCGTGTTTCAATGCTTAAAATCCGGCGATCATGTCCTTATGCCGTCAGTAGGTTATTATGCTTCCGTGAAATTAGCAGAAGAAATAATGGGTCCGTGGGGTCTTCACATGAGCCAAGTAGACATGGAGGATTTAGATGCGATTAAGGCTGCGATCCAACCAAATACCAAACTAATTTGGGTAGAAACTCCCGCTAATCCTCTTCTTGGAATATCCGATATTCAAGCTATTTCTTCACTCGCACATTCGCAAGGAATAAAAGTAGCTGTGGACAATACTATGGCCACACCCATTTTACAAAACCCCATCTCATTAGGAGCCGATATCGTCATGCATGCCACCACTAAATACATCGGGGGTCATTCAGACGTACTCGGTGGAGCCATCATTGTGCGGGACGATGATGAATGGTCGGCGCGCTTAAAACGTGTCCAAATTCTCATGGGTGCCAGCCAAAGTCCCTTAGATTGTTATCTATTGGCCCGTGGTCTAAAAACCCTCCCACTACGTATGCGGGAACATTCTGCCTCCGCATTAGCGCTGGCCCAACGATTAGAAAGTCATATAGCCATCGAAAAAGTACATTATCCAGGCTTACCTTCACATCCACAGCATGCCCTGGCCAAGCGTCAAATGCCCGATGGGTTTTCTGGAATGATCTCAATTCAAATAAAGGGAGATGAAGCAAATGCGCGTAGAGTGGCTTCCAATTTGAACTTATTCCAACAAGCCACCAGTCTAGGCGGAGTGGAATCGCTAGTGGAACATCGCCGTTCGATTGAAGGTCCAGACAGTAAAACTCCCAGTAATTTACTCCGTTTGTCGATCGGTTTAGAACATGTGGATGACCTCTGGGAAGATTTATCCCAAGGATTGACTTTGTAAAAAGTTGAAAAGATTTACTATTTGCGTATAAGTTATCACCGAACTTTATCCTATGGGATTTCTTTACATTTAAAGCACTATAATTATCTGCTTTCACTAATAAAAATTAAGTTTAGGCCAATAAGTTGATCATTTTACCAACTATAGTGACCAATTCAAAAGCCCTTTCTAAATTAGCATTCAAATATTACTAAGATTAAACGAAATATTGCCAAAGATTTTGGCTCAACCATTCATATGCTACAAGCCAAAAAAAATTGGAAATTTTTGCCTCCTCCAAATCCTCTAGCTATAAATCAGTTACAGGGGGAATTAAAAACCACTAAAAATCCGTACTTCCTGTCTTTAATGGTTAGTCGGGGCATTCATTCTTTTGTACAAGCGAAACATTTCATGGTGCCCTCGTTGGCAGATCTACCCGATCCCTTTCTAATGCAAGACATGGACATTGCAGTAGAAAGATTGGCTTTGGCCTTAGAAAATGGCGAAAAAATACTCATTTATGGCGATTATGATGTGGATGGAACCACTTCCGTCGCTTTAGTCTATGGATATCTAACGGAAATTTTAGGGGCGGATGCCGATTATTATATCCCCGATCGTTATACTGAAGGCTATGGCGTATCCCAAGCCGGAATTCAATATGCCTATGACAATGAATATAGCCTAATCATCTCCTTGGATTGTGGAATCAAAGCCCATGAACGTGTCGAATGGTGCAATGAAATGGGCATCGATTTTATCATTTGTGACCATCATTTACCTGAAGAAACGATCCCAAAAGCCATCGCCGTGCTAGATCCCAAAAGGGTCAATTGCGCCTATCCATTTAAAGAACTAACAGGTTGCGGAGTCGGATTTAAGCTTTTATGCGCCTTGGCACAATCGCAAGATTTAGACCTCGATCCCTTGTTTGACCGATTAGATTTACTAGCCTGCTCCATCGCGGCCGACATGGTTCCGATCACGGGAGAAAATAGAATTTTGGCTTTTCATGGACTAGTCAAACTAGGCGCAAATCCAAGTCCCGGCCTTTCCTATTTATTGCAAAAAGCCAATAAAAAAGCACCTATTCAAATCACCGATATTGTCTTTTCCATTTCGCCCATCATCAACGCCGCGGGTCGGATGGAACATGCCCATGGCGCCGTGAAGTTATTGTTGGCCTCCGACCTCATCGAAGCTCAAATGTTGGCCGAAGCTGTCATCCAACAAAACCTAGAGCGCCGAGTGGTGGAAAAAGAAATCGTAAGCCAAGCGCTTTCATTATTTGACACAAATGCATTTCTGCAAACCGCCAAAAGCACCGTTCTCTATCAAGCCGGTTGGCACAAGGGGGTCGTCGGCATCGTCGCCAGTAAAATTCAAGAATTTTATTTTAGGCCCACGATTATTTTAACAGAGTCGCATGGCCAAATTGTGGGTTCAGCACGATCAGTCAAAGGTTTTGACATACATGCAGCTTTAGAGAAATGTGCCGATTTGCTGGCTCAATTTGGCGGACATACCCACGCGGCAGGATTACACCTAAAACCAGAAAACTTGCAAGCTTTTATTGAGCGTTTTGAGGCGCTCGTGCAAGCAGGATTGCCAACAGGCGAATTGAAGGCTGAATTGACGGTCGACTTGCAAGTTCCTTTAGAAGCCATGACAATCTCCTTTTACGATCAATTATTATCCAGGCTTTCGCCCTATGGACCGGGCAACATGATGCCTAATTTTCTTAGCGGCCCGATTTATTTAACGAAAGCCCCAATCATCATGAAAGAAGATCATTTGAAATTACATATTGCTTCTTCCCCATCTGGTTCTCATTGGGAGGCAGTTGGTTTTGGCATTCGAAGAGATTTTTATGAGGGTCTTTTGGAGGCTTATGAAAAGCAGCTCGCGTTCCAAATGGTTTATCATGTGGAAGTTAATGAATTTCGAGGCGATCGCAATTTGCAATTGAGGATTTTGGATATTTCAGATATCTAAAAAATAATTAAACTAATACAAGCCCCTAAAAAATGAAATTCCTAAAACACATCCCCGCAGCTATCTTAGCTTTTTTATTCTTATTTGGCGGCGTCAATTTCTTTTTTCCAATGATTCCTGTGGTAAAAATAACAGGCAACCAATTTACGTTTTTTAACCTTTTGGCCAGCACCGGTTATATGGCTGTTGTAAAAATAGTTGAAATTATTGGTGGTGCCTTAATCATCTTGCCCACAAAACGTGCCTTAGCAACTCTTATTTTAGCACCCATTTCAGTCAACATTTTACTTTTTGAAGTTTGTATCGTGGGTACTCCTGGAATTGGAATTTTGCTCATCGCATTGATAGGCATTTTGATCTACCAAGAAAAACAGAAATTTATGGCATTACTATAAAGCCTGAAAAGGCAAAAGGCTTAGATAAATTAGCCTAGCAAAAACTTTTTGAATCCTACAAAATCCGTCCCCAACAAGATGGATTTTTTTTGCTTGTCCAACAACTCAGATAATCGCAAGGGAACCGGAACTTTTCCGCCGATCACCGCCTCGACGGTGGGCAAAAATTTAGCATAATGTGCCGTAGATAAAACCACACCGGTAACCTTTTGCATATGCTCATTTTTATATTGCAAAAGACCATCGTAGCCCACCGCAGTATGTGGACACATGATATAACCCGTTTTTTCATATACCTCCGACATTCTCTTTTTCGTTTGAGCGTCATCGGTAAAATAGCCTTTTACCACCTGCTTTATTTCATTCAAAACTCCCCCAGATAGAATTTGCATCCGCACAAAATTAGAAGGACTTCCTACGTCCATCGCATTTGAAATAGTCTCTACACTGGGCTCCGGATCAAAAACGCCGGTCGACAAATAATCGGGAACGGGATGATTTTCATTACACGCGGCAATAAAAGCTTTGACAGGCAAACCCATTTGATACGCCAACAAGCCCGCACTTAAATTTCCGAAATTTCCAGATGGCACACTGAAAACCAATGGGTCATGTAATCCCTTTCTTTTAGCCTCCGCAAAAGCCGCAAAATAATAAAAGGATTGCGGGATTAACCTGGCTATATTAATCGAATTAGCCGAAGCCAAATTAAACTTCTCCCTTAAATCAGCATCCAAAAAGGCCTGTTTGACTAATCGTTGGCAATCATCAAAAGTCCCTTCAATCTCCAAAGCTTCCACATTTCCACCTACCGTCGTCAACTGCATTTCCTGAATATCAGAAACTTTTCCAGATGGGTACAAAATCGTCACTGATATTCCAGGCGTATTAAAAAAACCTTGGGCCACCGCCCCTCCCGTATCACCCGAAGTAGCGACTAAAATTCGTATTTCCCTCCTATGCTGGACCAAATAATGTGACATGACCGCAGCCATAAATCGAGCCCCAAAATCCTTAAAGGCCATCGATGGACCATGAAATAATTCCAAAATTTCCACCCCAGGCTCCAATGGAAATAGAGGCGCCTCAAAGGTCATCGAACTCGCAATAATCGAAGCAATCTCCGCATCACTTAATTCATCTTCCAAAAGATTTTTACATACCGCCTCCGCAATTTCCAGCAAAGACAAATCCTGAATGGTATCAAAAAATGTGTCCGGCAAACGCTTAATTTCAGTAGGCATATATAGCCCATTATCCGGAGGTAAACCCCTGAAAATTGCTTCCTCAAAAGAAACATGTGGACTCGACTTTTTCGTACTGTAAAGAATCATATTTTCAAATAGCCCTACATGGGCTTTTAATTAAAGATTTGCATTAATTAATCGTTCTCCTTCCAATAAAGGTAAGACATCATATCGGTCCATTTCTAAACAAAAAGCGATATCTTTTTCTATGCCTAAACCTAACAATCTTTTCACGTGAGAAGAATTTTTTACGGCGATCAACATATCTTTAGAGGCGACATTGAAGTTTTTCCAAGCCATTAATGCGGCATCATCCGCTACCTCATAGACACCGGTCAATTGGTCTATCAAGGCTCCCGCAAACAATGTATCTTCTAAATTAGGTTTGCCTTTCCATCCTGCACAAACGATCAAAGCATCCCCCTGCCAGCTTTTTAAAGCTTCTGAGATGCTGGACAGATTTAAAAAAGCACCGACATATACCTTGGCCGCACCCGACGAACGACGAATCGCCACGGTCCCATTGGTCGTCGTCACACAAATTTTTGCCCCTTTAACCTTCGGATCTTGATACGAAAAGGGAGAATTATCAAAGTCAAAACCCTCCGGAGTTATGCCATTGCGCTCTGCCGAAATCAAATATTCTTTTTCACGAAACGATTGACATAATTCAATCTGCTCCACCGGAACAATTTCTGCCGCTCCATGCGCAAAAGCCGTCACCATGCAGGAGGTAGCCCTAAAAATGTCCACCACCACGACACATTTATCTGACAAATCATATAAATGAATTAAATCCGGCGATAAACAAACATCTATTTTACGCATCTTAAATAAAGGGCATTTTAACGATTTGAGCTTTTAAAGCTTTGTCGCGAATGGAAATAAAAATCTCGGAACCCATGGTGCTTTGGGATGTTTCCACATACCCCATCCCTATGCCCTTAGACAAATTTGGGGACTGTGTTCCCGAGGTCACTTCGCCAATCACCTCTCCCGCCGCATTCAAAATGGGGTAATGTTGGCGTGGAATTCCTCGATCAATCATCTCAAAACCAACCAACTTTTTCTTAGGTCCAGCCGCCTTAATCGCCGCATGGAAATCCTTCATGATAAAATCTTTAGAAAAAGACGTAATCCAACCCAAGCCCGCCTCGATCGGCGAAGTCGTATCATCAATGTCATGGCCATATAAACAATAACCCATTTCGGTTCTCAATGTATCGCGCGCACCCAAACCAACCGGCTGGATTCCATGCGATTCGCCCGCCTTAAAAATTACATTCCACATGGCTAGGGCGTTTTTATTTGCTACATATATCTCAAAACCCCCGGCACCCGTATACCCTGTATTGGAAATAATTACATCCGAAAAACCAGCCATATTACCTATTTTAAAAGTATAATAAGGCATTTCAGATAAATTAACATCGGTCAATTTTTGCAAAACAGACAGCGCATTTGGCCCCTGAACCGCAAATAAACTATATTCATTAGATCGATTGTACATCTCAACCCCAAAGGTGTTATGAGACGAAATCCAGTTCCAATCTTTCTCAATATTAGACGCATTAACTACCAAATAATATTCGTGGGCGTTCACTCGATATACCAATAAATCGTCCACGATACCCCCAGTGGCATTCGGCAAGCAGCTGTATTGCACTTTGCCATCTGTTAATTTAGACGCATCATTTGAGCAGACATATTGAATTAAATCCAAGGCTTTTTCTCCCTTTAATAAAAATTCACCCATGTGACTCACGTCAAAAACCCCCACATTATTGCGCACACAAACATGCTCTTCAATTAAATTCGTGTATAAAACAGGCATGTTAAAACCTGCAAAAGGAACCATTTTAGCTCCCAAGCCAACATGCGTGTCATTCAAATGTACAAATTGCAAAGCGCTTTCTTCCATATTATTCTCTATATAAAACTTGTAATAATGTCTGCCCCACCGCTTTTAACGTGGACTTGTCGATGGTATTTAAATTGTCTTGGTGAGTATGGTGAAAGGGTCCAAAATCAAACCCCCCATTCACGGGCCTCAAATCGATGATGTCAATCATTTGGATTTTTGCTACTTCATTGACCGCCGTATGGTCATCCGAAATCCCAAATGCATCTTCGTCAATGAACATATTTCCATATCCTAAATCAGCAGCCGTCGCCCAAATGGACCGAACAATTCCAGGTGCATATTGCATCGAAGTGCCTTCATGTGGAAATTTAGCTCCTCTAGCCCCCACCATATCCAATAAAATTCCATAATAAGGTCGGTAGTTTTCTGGCATCATGTTGGTCGCCCAATGTTGAGATCCGAGGGCCCAACTGGTCGTCGACGGATTTCCGGTAAAATCATGAGGTTCGCCGTGATCTTCTAAATCAAAGAAAATTAAGTCCACGCCTACTGTTGGCTTTGGGGTTGTTTCCGATAAAAGTCTAGCGATTTCCAACATCACACCTACTCCACTAGCGCCATCATTTGCCGCGTCAATCGGCTTATTTTTATCCACCGAATCTTTATCGGCGATACTCCTGGCATCCCAATGCGCTCCCAATAAAATCCTCTTGGAGATTTGCGGTTGGTATTGTGCAATCACATTAAAACCCTTCATTTTATATCCATCATAACGAAAGGACGTAAATTCTTGGATTTTGACTTGCCAACCGTAGCCCTTTAATTTTTCAACAATCCAATCCTTGCACTTAATTTGTGCTGGGGAATTGGGAATTCGAGGACCAAAACTGACTTGCTTCGCGATGTGTGCATAGGCCGAATCGGAATTAAATACGGGAGTTTCAACGATGATTGCCTTAGATTCCACGCTTTTTTCTTGACTTTTATTGCTTTTAAAC
Organism: Spirosoma fluviale; assembly: GCA_945906795.1. GTDB lineage: Bacteria > Bacteroidota > Bacteroidia > Cytophagales > Spirosomataceae > Aquirufa > Aquirufa fluvialis_F. Next base: position 13,867 of record CAMDRO010000007.1, on the reverse strand, counting down.
CAAAGATAAACTCCGCTGAGAATAAAAAGGACCAACAAAAATAATGCGATGCGAGAACGATTCATTTTACAAAGATAAGGGCTTGGAATTAAGAATTCCTATTTGATATTCGTACCTTGCGGGCTAATTACAAATAAATCATGGGCATTAACCCCAAACAAGAAAAGTTTTTAAAAGAAATTCAAGCAGAGATACTCGAATTTTTTGAACTCAACGATTATCGATCGTACTCGGTCAACCAAATTCACAAAGCATTTGCGATTCGCGACCGAAAGACCAAGGAATTTTATTCCGACGCCGTACATAATTTAGCACAAGAAAACAGGATCATTCGCCAATCGGATGGAAACTATAGATTTGACAGTGAGTCATTCCAAGTAAAAGGACGTGTTGATCACGTCAATTCTCGCTTTGCTTTCATTGTAACCGAAGGGGAAGGAAAGGATATTTGGGTCGCAACGGCTGATTTAATGTTTGCCAAAGATGGAGATACCGTGCTCGTTCAAGCGCGTAGACCTTCTGAAAAAAAGAAAAATGACCGACCTGAAGGAGAGGTGGTTAAGATTTTAGAAAGACGATCGCCCGAGTTAGTGGGTGTTATTCAAGTCACCCCACACTATGCGTTTTTAATCCCCGATTCAAAAAAAATATACGAAGATATTTACGTGCCTCGCACGGAAACGATGGCCGCCAATCACCTAGATAAAGTGATCGTCGAGGTGACTCGTTGGGCTTCCGCCGGAAAAAAAGCAGAAGGCAGAGTGATTAAAGTCTTAGGAAAAGCCGGTGAAAATGAAACTGAAATGCACTCCATTTTAGCGGAATTTGGGCTTCCTTATGAATTTCCGGAAGAAGTGGAATTGGCTGCTGAGGATATCCCAACCACCATTTCAAAAGAGGAAATTAAAAAGAGAAAAGATTTTAGAAAGGTGTTGACCTTTACCATAGATCCCGTCGACGCAAAAGATTTTGACGACGCCATTAGCTATCAAATTTTGGCCAATGGACATACGGAAATTGGCGTTCACATAGCCGATGTTTCGCATTATGTGAAGCCAGGAAGTGTCTTAGACCAAGAGGCTTACAGGCGAGCAACCTCTGTTTATTTAGTGGATCGCGTGGTTCCCATGTTGCCCGAAAAACTGTCCAATGGCCTTTGTTCTTTGAGACCCAATGAAGATAAATGTACTTTTTCGGCCGTTTTCGAATTAGACAAAAAAGGTAAAATTGTTAAAGAGTGGTTTGGAAGAACTTTAATCCATTCTGATCGCAGGTTTGCATACGAAGATGCCCAAGTTTTAATCGAACATGAGGGGCCATCTGAGGATCCATATGAGCCATTTATCAAAGATTTAAATCGGATTGCTAAAACATTTAGAAATGCTCGATTCAAGCATGGTTCGGTCAATTTCGACACGACGGAGCTTCGGTTTTTGTTGGACGAAAATTGCAAACCCATTGCCGTGTATCCCCGTGAGCGCAAAGATGCACACAAGCTAATCGAGGAGTTTATGTTATTGGCCAACAAAAAAGTAGCGGAATATGTACATGAATTAAAGCAAACGGATCCTCGGAATACGATGGTTTATCGGATCCACGAGGCACCTGATCCTGAGAAATTAAGGGTGTTTTCTTCCTTTGCAAAGAAATTTGGGTACCAAGTAACCACTGAACCCAAGCAAGTGAGTCAATCATTCAATGCATTGATGGAAAATATTCAGGGAAAAGCGGAGGAAAATGTATTGCAAAGTTTGGCTGTGCGGACTATGTCGAAGGCTAAATATAGCACGGATGCGATTGGACATTTTGGCCTTGCCTTTCCATTTTATTCTCACTTTACTAGTCCTATTCGTCGGTATCCGGATGTCATTACGCATCGATTATTGCAACATTATTTAGATAGCGGAGAGACGAAAGATCGCTCGCCGATTGAAATTCAATGCAAGCATTCTTCTGATCGTGAGAAGTTGGCTTCTGAGGCCGAACGTGCTTCCATTAAATACAAGCAAGTGGAGTTCATGAGTTTACATGAGCCACAAGTGTTTGACGGAATCATTACGGGAGTGACTGAATTTGGTTTGTTTGTGGAAATAGGCGAAACCTCTTGTGAGGGACTTGTGCGCATGGTCGACCTGAACGACGATTTTTACGATTTAGATAAAGAAAATTACCGGATCGTGGGTAAGTCCAATGGCCGGGTATTCACCTTTGGCGATGCGGTAAAAGTGAAAGTACGCGATACGAATTTGGCCAAAAGAACCATCGATTTAGAAATGGTGGGCATGCGTGCTGGAAGTGGATTTACCAACAATCGTTCTCGAAAAAGAGAGTCACCGCGTGGCAATCGGGTCATCCCTAAAGGCAACGAACGCCGCCGAAATACCGGTAGGAGGTAATAAGGTAAAAGGTAATAGGGATTAGGTAATAAGTAAAAGGTAATAAGGTAATATTAAAAGGTAATAGTGTCTTGTCCTGAAAAAAGCAAAAAGCCCGACATGCATGTCGGGCTTTTCTATTTAACTCTATATCTATTTAAGGAATCGATTATTTCTATCCTCGAATTTGATCTTGCACGAGTGAACTTAGTCTTGTACTTGTGGTCCAGGTCTCGAGGTCTGATATAAATCGTACCAGTCTTGATGTTCAAGATCAATTTTAAATGAATTCACAATATTACGAATGCGCGATTCCTCCAAGGTCCCAATTAAAGGAAGGGCCCCTAATTTAACCACCCAAGCGACTGCGATAGACTCAATGTTACTATTGTATTTGGCGGCCATCTCCACTAATTTTTTTCGTACTCGGAGTGCTATTTCATCTGTTCCTTGTTCGATCCGACCTCCGGCTAAAGGCGATACAGCTAATGGTCGCATGTATTTTTGCTTGATATAATCCAACGCTCCATTATCCAAAGCCGCTGTTTGTAATAAATTTAAATCGATGTGATTGGAAACCACCGGAATATTTAAATACGATACGAGTAATTGATGTTGGTATACCGAGAAATTAGATACCCCTATATTTTTGACTTTTCCCGAACTTTTCAATTTTTCAAGCGCCAAAGCGGTTGATTCCAAATCTGACAAAGGGTCTAATTGGTCCAACAAAAACACATCTAAATAATCTGTTTTTAAATTTCTTAAAGAATTCTCAACGGAATTTGAAATATGATCCGCGGATGTATTCACATGCTTAACGCGAATGTCGGGTCGGGCTGAATTAGGTAAACAAACGCCACATTTAGAAAATAAAATAATATCTGAGCGGCGCACAGATCCCGAAGAAATGAGGTCTCCAAAAGTTTTTTCACAAGAATAATCGCCATATCGATCCGCATGATCAAATGTATTAATCCCCAACTCAAGGCATAATTGGACTATTTTCTCCATAGAAGTCGCGTCATTTTCCCAACGCCAAAATCCGTAAATAGCCGGAGAAACTTTTGGGCCGGCATCACTTAAATATACTTTTTCCATGTGTTAACTACTTAAAATTAAAGTCGAGGCTTCGCGTAAATCACGAACGACAAAGGTGGCATTCGTTTTTTCTCCTTCGGGGGCCAATCGGATCGTCCTGAGCCCAGCTCTTGTTCCCGCGATGATATCACGCTCATGATCGCCCACCATAAATGAAAGATCAAAGTCGACCTGATATTTGGCCGCCGCCTTTTCAATTAATAAAGACCCCGGTTTTCTCGTTAAAGATTGGCTGTCAAAATTTTCATGATAAGGACAAAAATATAAATCATCTAAAACACCGCCACAGGCATTTTGAATCGCGTCATGAATCGCATATACGTGCTTACGTTCATAAAGTCCTTTGGCGATACCACTTTGATTCGTAATAACCACTAATAAATATCCAGCTTCTTTTAAGGCGATTAAGGCCTCAGGGACACCTTTTGGAATGATAAAATCTTCCATGCGGTACACGTAATCCACACGATCCACATTAAGAACACCGTCTCGATCCAAAAAAATGCACTTTTTTTTCATATTTACTTAAGCAAACAAACGAGACCAAGGAATACGGCTTAAAATTAATAAAAGACCGATTCCATTTAAGATCAACGCATTTTTATGCTTAGCTGCATCAGCTATATTTTTCTTGTTTTTGGCATTCGCAATCGTCGCTAATACTACCGCAATCACATTTACTGAAATATGCTCAACGGCAATTAAACGAGTAGCCGAATCTTTCATCGCCGCACCAAAATCAGCAAAAGCTGCAGCAGTCACTGGGCTTAAGAAAAAATAAAGTACTAGGCCGATCAGCAATTGAGTGTGTAAAGAGATCATGAAAAACAATCCTGCCTTGCGATCCGCTTCGACAAAAGCGCTTCCGCTTGATAATCCGCGAATAGCCCTAACCAATAGATTTAAACCTAAAATAAACACAAGTACAAAAAGCACAATGTGAACATTTGTTACAATAGAATACATATCGTGTAAGTTTGATTTGTGCAAAGATACAAAAAGGGAGTGGAACGTGACCTTAATTACGTTTAATCCTCCAATTTTCTTTACCTTTAGGGCTAAATTTTCTCAATTGATGGCAGATCCAAGTAAGCTAACTGCGATGATCAAAGCGCGTTGTCCACAATGTCATGAAGGCCGACTTTTTAAATATACGTGGTGGAATTTGTTCAATTTTGCCCAAATGCATGAAAATTGTCCACATTGCGGCTTGAGATATGAAGTTGAGCCCGGATTTTTTTATGGCGCCATGTACATTTCCTATGCCTTTACGGTGGGGATCATGTTAATCGGCGGTATTATCGTTTTCAATTTTTTCAACGACCCTCCAGCTATGGGTTATGTGGTGCCAATTACCACATTTTCTTTGGTTATGGTCCCATTTAATTTTAGGACTGCGCGTGTGATATTTATTCATTTGTTTTCTGGTATTTCCTATGAACAAGATTCGATAAAAAGCTAATGAAAATACTCGATTATTACATTTTAAAAAAGTTTCTGAAGACTTACGTTTTCGCGGTTTTTTTAATTGTATTAATTGTCATGGTCATTGATTATACGGAAAAAATCGATGATTTCATTCGGAAGCAGGCTCCCATGCATGCCATTATTTTTGATTATTATTTGAATTTTATTCCCTATTGGGCCAATTATATTTCGCCGTTGATGGTGTTTATTGCGACGGTTTTTTTTACGGCCAACTTAGCCGCTAAAACGGAAATAATAGCTATTTTAAGCTCTGGAGTAAGTTTTACACGCTTAATGCGGCCTTATTTGATCGGGTCTTCCATCATTGCCATCGGTACTTTTATCATGATTGGTTGGGTTGTCCCAAATGCCAATAAAATCCGCGTTCCCTTTGAGCATCAATACATCAACGGCACTTATTTTTTCGACAAACGAGATGTGCATATCAAAATCGCCCCTGATGTGTATGCCTATATCGAAAGCTACGACAACAACACAAATACGGGTTATCGCTTCAGTTTAGAACGGATTTCAAATAATGAGATTAAAGAAAAATTGATGTCCGATCGAATATCATGGGATACGATTCGCAAAAAATGGACGATTCATGATTACCGAATTAGGAATTTAATGCCGGGGAAAGCTGGGATTTTTACGGGAGTGAAAATTGACACGACCTTAAATTTATTTCCCAAAGACTTTCAAAATAAACATTTGTTGCACGAAACTTTTACCTTGCCAGAACTCAATAGGCACATCGATTTAGTTCGTTCTCGTGGCGCTGATGGTATAGAAGTATTTTTAATTGAAAAATATTTACGCTTTGCTAATCCCATTTCCGTTATCATTTTAACGATCATTGGCTTCTTAGTTTCGGCGCGTAAATCCCGCGGTGGCGTAGGATTTCAAATCGCGCTTGGCTTTAGTTTGGCTTTTATTTACATCTTGTTTTTTATGATGAGTAAGGGAATTGCTGAAGGAGGAGGAATGCCACCATTATTAGCTGTATGGCTCCCAAACATCGTTTTTGGCTCCGTAGGTGTTGGGCTTTATTATACATTACCTCGATAAGATGAAGACCGCTCCTCACTTATTGGACTATTTCAAAATCCATTTCATCGTCATTATTTATGCATTTACTGCGATACTTGGAAACGCGACTCAGGCAAATGCGCTCACCATTGTATTTGTCAGATGTGTGATCACGGCGATTAGCTTGGGGCTGATTATTCGTTTTACTAAAAAAAAAATTCGAGTAAGTACTCCTGTTTTATGGGTTTGGATTTTAAATGGGGTGTTCATTGCCTTACATTGGCTATTGTTTTTTGGCGCAGCCAAAGTTTCCACGGTGACCATGTGTCTCGCAGGCTTATCTACGCAAACTTTTTGGACCTCATTAATTGAGCCAATTGCAAAAAAAGTACGCATATCGATGATCGAAGTTTTTTTAGGATTATTGGTGATCGTGGCTTTGATCATTATTTTTTCGGTCCAACAAGCGCAGTGGCTCGGGCTGCTCATGGGCATAGGTTCTGGATTTTTTGGTGCTTTATTTTCGGTGGTCAATGGCCAATTTACTAATACACATGACCCCAAATTAATCACCCTATATGAAATGATTGCGGCCGGAATATTGACAGGAATTGTTTGGAGTTTTGGCGCTTTTGAGGGGCTTACTGGATATTTCCCAATAGGGCTTGACTGGCTCTGGATCGGAATTTTAGCACTTGTTTGTACCGTGTATGCCTATACTGAAACCATACATTTATATAAAGTTTTCTCTGTTTTCTCCATCAATTTAGTGATCACATTAGAACCTGTATATGGAATTATTTTAGCGATTTATATTTTTGGTAGCAAAGAAATCATGCATCCCGGCTTTTATTGGGGCACCGTTTTGCTGGTATTAACCGTTATGGCACACCCTTTTTTAAAGAAATCCAACAAATTGGTCTAAAAAATCTATTTTCTATTCCCCTTTGTCAAAAAGCTTTTTTAGCTTTACTAACTTTTAAAAAGTTAGTAAAGCTGGAAAAAGCTAATTCGAAAATTAAGGCTTTTGAGCACCAAAAAATAAGTTACCTGTTGAATTTAAACCTATTAATTAAATGAAAAAGTACAACGTTGCCATTGTGGGCCTTGGTTTTGGGGCTGAATTTATCCCTATTTATTTAAAACATCCTTTGGCAAATATGTATGCCATTTGCCAGCGAAACGCAGATAAGTTGCAGGCCATCGGTGATGCATACGGAATCGAAAAACGCTATACTGATTTTGAAGAATTAATTAAAGATCCGGCTGTTGACGTGGTTCATATCAATTCTCCCATTCATTTACATGCCGAGCAAACCCTTAAAGCTTTGCTTGCAGGAAAACATGTAGCATGCACCGTTCCTATGGCTACCAGTGTGGACGAGTGCAAGGCCATTGTGGAGGCGTCCCGTAAAATGGGGAAAAAGTACATGATGATGGAAACCGTGGTTTATTCCAGAGAGTTTTTATACATCAAAGAGCTTTATAATAAAGGGGAATTGGGGAAAGTGCAGTTTTTGAAAGCTTCGCACCAACAAGAAATGGATGGTTGGCCTGATTACTGGCCTGGGCTTCCTCCGATGCACTATGCAACCCATTGTGTGGGGCCAGTTGCAGGATTATTGCGTTTGGAGGCAGAATATGTTTCTTGTTTTGGGTCGGGTACTATTCGCGAAGAACTCATTTCGCACTATAACTCACCTTTTGCCGTTGAGTCCGCCCATATCAAATTCAGAGATTCTGATTTAAGCGCGATGGTTTACCGCTCATTATTTGATGTAGCAAGGCAATATCGCGAAAGTTTTGAGGTATATGGATCAAAAAAATCAGTGGAATGGCCTTTGGTAGAAGGAGAAGAATTAGTTATTCACACGGCCAAAAAACCAGAACCAGAAATCCCGGAAAAGGTAGCAACGCCCGATTTTGCCCATTATTTGCCCGAAGAAATTCAGCGATTTACCACTAAAGGGGTATACGATGAAGATGAAAACCAACATCTTTCATTTACTCAAGGAGGAGGCCATGGTGGATCACATCCACATTTGGTCAATGAATTTTTACAGGCATTAGCTGCAGATCGCGATCCATTCCCTAATGCTCCTCAGTCGGCCAATTGGACTTCCGTGGGTATATTAGCCCATGAATCTGCTTTACAAGGTGGAAAGATTATTGAAATACCCAAATTCTAATAGCAGAAAAATTACGGCCAACAAAACCTATTTAAAATGAAAAAATTATTAATCGTATTGTTTTCAATTTGTTCGATTGTGACCACTTTGGCGCAAAATGCTCCGAAAGGCAGACGTCTCCAACTCCTATTTTTAGGCGACAAAGGTCACCACAAACCATTTGACAGATATCCAGCCCTGCAATCTGCGGTTGGCGTTAAAGGGATGAACATCACCTATACTGATAATTTAAAGGACTTAAATGATGATTATTTAAATAAATTTGACGCATTAATTTTATTTGCCAATCAGGATTCCATCGCCGCTCCTCAGGAAAAAGCGCTTTTAAAATATGTTGCTTCAGGACATGGTTTAGTCGCTTTACATTGTGCTTCTTGGTGTTTTAGAAATTCTCCTGAATTTGTCAAAATGGTGGGAGGCCAATTTTGGCGCCATAAAATGGATTCCATTCGCATCAAAAATGAAATGCCTGGACATCTCGTGCTAAAAGATTTTCCTGGAATCAAGACCGTGGACGAAACCTATTTGCACAGTAAATTACAGCCCGATAATATCGTTTTGCAGTCTAGAATTCTTGGTCCAGAACAAGCAAAAGATAAGCCAGGTGCCAGCACAGAGCCTTACACTTGGATTCGTACCTATGGAAAAGGAAATGTTTTTTATACGGCCTATGGGCACGATGAAAGAACTTGGGAAACAGAAGGATTCCAACAATTAGTCACGCAAGGTATATTGTATGCGGTTGGCGAGGAAAAAAGAGCTTTGTTGGACCAATTAAAACTTGCTCCTTTAGCTTATCGCGAAGCCAAACTGCCCAACTACGAAAAGCGACCTGGGGTACAATTACAGCAATTGCCCTTAAGCCCAGAGGAATCTGTGAAATACATTCAAATCCCTGTGGATTTTAATTTACAAGTTTTTGCCTCTGAACCCAATGTCATGCACCCAATCGCGATGGCATGGGATGAAAAAGGATTATTATACGTGTTAATTACAAAGGACTATCCGAATGAACGCAAGGCCAGTGGCGGAAGCGACTATATTTTACGTTGCGAAGACACGAATAACGATGGCAAAGCCGATAAATTTACTCGCTTTGCGGAGGGTTTAAGCATCCCAACAGGTATGGTTTTTGCCAATGGAGGATTAATCGTTTCACAAGCGCCTCATATTTTATTCATCAAAGATACCAATGAAGATGGGGTTGCTGATCAGCAAAAAGTGTTAATCACGGGTTTTGGAACCGGTGATACGCATGCGGGGCCCTCTAATTTACATTATGGATTTGACAACTGGATTTGGGGTTGTGTCGGTTATTCTGGTTATAAAGGCAAAGTGGGTTCAGATTCTTTGCAATTTGCTCAGGCTTTTTTCAGATTTAAACCCGATGGTTCAAAAATGGAGCACATGACGACCACTTCCAATAATACTTGGGGTTTTGATTTCAATGAGGCGGGGGATGTTTTTGGTTCTACGGCCAACAATGCGCACGGTTGGTACATGGCGATTCCCCATCGTAATATCTGGAATGCTCCTTTTAGCTTGAATGGAAGTAAGAATATCGACACCCATAAAGACATGAAGACGATCACCAAAAAAGTACGTCAGGTGGATGTCTTTGGTGGATATACCGCTGCTGCTGGACATAATTTTTATTCTGCGCGCGCATTTCCTAAAAAATATTGGAATCAAATTGCCTTTGTTTCTGAGCCTACAGGACATGTGGTACACCAAAATAGAACCGTTAAAACCGGGTCCGATTTCAATGACCAAGAGGCATTTAATTTCTTGGCGGGAGCTGATGAATGGGTTTCTCCGGTGTTTGCACAAGTGGGTCCGGATGGAGCTCTTTGGATTGCAGATTGGTATAGTTTCATCATCCAACATAACCCCACGCCAAAAGGTTGGACTAATGGTTTAGGAAATGCCTATGACCATGATTTGCGGGATTATACACATGGTAGAATTTACCGTGTAGGCTATAATCAAGCGCCTGCTTATACTCCGGTAACCTTAAATTCTCCAGAAAATTGTGTGGCTGCTTTAAGTAATTCGAATTTATTTTGGCGTTTACAGGCCCAAAGATTGTTAGTTGAAAGAGGAAATAAAGATGTGGTTCCAGCACTTTTAAAGGTTTTGGCTACGGCTAAAACAGATGAAATCGGCTTAGCGGTGGGAGCTATTCATGCGCTAAGAACGCTAGAGGGTTTAGGGGCATTAGAATTGCCAGCCGTGAAAATTGCATTAAAAAATGCCTTATCACATACCAGTGCTGCGGTAAGAAAGCAAGCGGTACAGGTTTTGCCTAGAACTTCCGAGATGGCCAAATTATTGTTAGACAAGAAATTAATGGCCGATAAAGACACGCTTGTAGTCTTAAACACCGTTTTAGCATTCATTGAAATGCCAAATTCGCCAGAAGTCGAAAAAGCTTTAATGACCAAAATTTCTACGGAACAGACCAACAAAGACCGCTGGCTTCCAGAGGCCTACACCGCCTACATGATGGCGCATAATGGAGTACGAAGAACTGCATTCATCACAGCGGAAGGCTCAAAAAAGATTCCAGTTGTCGCAGAATCTTTAGGTAAAAATCTAGCAAACCCTAGTCCTGAAGGATCATCATCGGGAATTGATTTAGTCGTACAAGAAATTCAAATCAAAGGAGGAAATTTCAAACTTCGGGAAGGTTTACCCTTCACCGTTCGCGTAAAAAATAGGGGAACAGTCGCCCTTCCAAAGGGAACACCATTGCCTTTAACCATCAAAATTGAGGGGATGGGCAATCGGATTGACTATGATTCATATACCTTCGTAGATGGCGTGGCTCCGGGGGAAACGGTTTCTGTGACTAAAAATAACAATGGGCCTTGGGTCGGAAATTTTGGTTGGGCACCTGAAACTGCGGGTCAATATATCATGGAGGTTCAATTAGATCGTTCGGCCGTTTTAGGCGAAAAAGAACGGGGAAATAATATTTATAGAAAAGCTATCGATGTATCACAATCATCCGGATTAAATGTCATCATGATTGAAAAATTATTCCGTGCCGGCGCTGTTTCGTGGTCGGCTGATGGAGTGGTGCAACATCTGCAGACTATGAAGGAAATCTCTTCCCCTGCCTTTGGAGCCGCATTAAAAGGGGCTTCAGCAACGTGGAATGTAAAAAGAGTGGCTAATTTATCTACAGATTCCAAAACATATTTAACTGAATTAGCTAGCCGTGTTCGATCGACAGATTTAGAAGTTTTAGATCGATTGGCGATGGCTTGGAAGTTGGAAATACCTGCCTTAAAAGTTGCGGGTGTGTTGGTTACTCGGATTTTAAAAACGGTGCCTGAGGCGATGAAATATGATCAAAAAGAATTTACTGTTCCAGCTGGGTCCACGGTTGAATTGATTTTTGAAAATACAGATGCGATGCCTCATAACTGGGTGTTAGGAGCTTTAAAAAGTGAAGAGAAGATCGGATTGGCTGCGGACAAAATGATCACTGCTGCTGACGGAGTAGCTAAAAACTACATTCCTGCATTGCCAGAAATTTTGGCCTATACGCCATTGGTTGAGCCAAATGGCCGAGTGAAAGTGGTCTTTAAGGCGCCAACGACCCCTGGAAATTATCCATTCTTGTGTACATTCCCTGGTCACTGGCGAATTATGAATGGTATTATGAAAGTGGAATAATCTGTGTGAATGGCAAATGTTTTTCAATGCATTTGCCATTCATCCATTCATTTTTTGCCTAGCTTTGTCGAATGAAATTTGAAATAAGTCATACGGATCCTAGCTCAAAGGCGCGTGCAGGGGAAATAACAACAGATCATGGGACTATCCAAACGCCCATTTTCATGCCTGTGGGGACTGCCGGAACAGTCAAAGCCGTACATATTTCTGAATTAAGCAAACCGATTAATGCCCAAATAATTTTGGGAAACACCTACCATTTATACCTTCGCCCTGGCTTAGAAATCATCGAAGCGGCGGGTGGCTTGCATCGGTTTAATGGTTGGGGAAAACCCATACTGACCGATTCAGGAGGATACCAAGTGTATTCATTGGCCGGAACTGGAAGAAAAATTGTCGAGGAAGGCGTAAAATTCAAGTCACACATCGACGGTAGTACGCATTTTTTCAGTCCCGAATATGTCATGGATATTCAACGGACAATCGGCGCGGACATTATCATGGCTTTTGACGAATGCACGCCATATCCTTGTACCTATGAATATGCGAGAAACTCGATGGACATGACGCATCGTTGGTTAGATCGTTGCATTACGCGTTTTGACGAAACGAGTCCAAAATATGGGTACCAACAAGCCCTTTTCCCCATTGTTCAGGGAAGTGTTTATTCCGATTTACGCAAAGTTTCTGCTGAATATATTGCGTCAAAAAATGCGTTTGGGAACGCCATCGGTGGACTTTCCGTGGGCGAACCGGTAGAAGATATGTATAAAATGGCGGACGAGGTAACCGATATTTTACCCAAAGATAAGCCCCGGTATTTAATGGGGGTGGGGACACCTGCTAATATTTTAGAGGGAATAGCATTAGGGATTGATATGTTTGACTGTGTGATGCCAACAAGAAATGCCCGAAATGGAATGATATTTACCACGGAAGGAATCATCAATATCAAAAATGAAAAATGGAAGTCCGACTTTTCGGTCATTGACCCATTCTTCGCTGAAGACACGCATGGCCAATATACCAAAGCTTATTTGCGCCATTTGATCCGATGCGAGGAGATGCTCGGCCCGATGATCGCTAGTGTTTTTAATCTTAGATTTTACCTCTGGCTTGTGGGCGAGGCTCGAAAAGAAATTCTTGCTGGGACATTCATGGCTTGGAAAAGTCGCATGTTGCCACAATTCATGAATCGCCTATAAATTAAATCAAGGAATAGGCAAAACCTTGCTTTCTTTGAAGGTGGACAAGATAACCATGGTGGATGTAGCAGAAACCTCTTCGATTTCGTTTATTTTTTCCAACATCAATTTCTGATAGGTTGAAATATCTTTTGAAATAATTTTCAACATAAAATCTCCGGCGCCAGTCACGTGATGGCATTCGATGACTTCTGGAATTGAATTGATTTGATTGACAAATGACTCCGTCACTTGCTTCTTGTGACCCGTCAAAGTAACTGTCACAAAAGTAGTGACGCCCAAACCCACTTTATCCCTATCTAATTGAGCATGATAACTTTGGATGATTCCGGTGGCCTCTAATTTCTTCACACGCTCGAGGGTAGGCGCAGGTGAAAGCCCGACCTCCTTGGATAACTGAGCGTTGGTAATTTTGGCATTACTTTGAAGTATTTCAAGTAATTGATGGTCAATTTGGTCTAGCTTATTGGTGCTCATGATAATTATGTCAAATACAAAATTAGAGAATATTTCATTTAAATTAGCTTTCCTCTTGCATAAATGAGTCTAACCACTTAATTTTGCATCCACAAATTGCGAAAGTAGCTCAGCTGGTAGAGCGCGACCTTGCCAAGGTCGAGGTCGCGGGTTCGAACCCCGTCTTTCGCTCAAAACAAGAAGGCACTTTCCGGTGCTTTTGAGTTTTACAGGGACGCTTGGGTGGTGGAACTGGTAGACACGCAGGACTTAAAATCCTGTGAGCCGTAACGCTCGTGTGGGTTCGATTCCCATCCCAAGTACGATTAATCGACTGGAGACCTTCAAGCTTGCTTGA